>PAJL01000047.1 GCA_002706045.1 Flavobacteriaceae bacterium | reverse complement strand
TATTAATACAACTATTGCAGATGTTTTACTACTTTCTGCTAAAACAGGATTTGGTGTAGAGCAACTAACAAATTCGTTATTAAATCTAATAAATACTGGTGCTTTACGAAATAATGAAACCATAGTCACCAATACACGACATTATGATGCTCTTTTAAAGGCTTTTGAAGAGATTCAAAAAGTAAAATATGGTCTAGAAACAGGTCTTTCGGGCGATTTATTAGCCATCGATATAAGACAAGCCTTGTATCATTTTGGAGAGATTACTGGTGAAATTACCAATGATGATTTATTAGGGAATATTTTTGCTAATTTCTGTATCGGAAAGTAATAATTCAGTAGTTTATTAATCACTTATGTAACATTAGTTACTTTTTTTGCACGATAAAGATTTTAGTTTTGAAGTGTAAAAACTAATATATGAACACTGAAATTTTTGGTTATTTAGGAGCTCTAATTATAGGAATTGTTTTAGGGCTCATAGGTGGAGGCGGCTCCATTTTAACCGTTCCTATTTTGGTTTATTTACTTTTTATCAATCCTGTCACTGCAACTGCTTATTCTCTTTTTGTGGTTGGTGTCTCTTCATTAGTTGGTGCTATACGTAATATTCAGAAAGGGTTGGTGGACTTTAGAACAGCTATTGTTTTTGCCATTCCGGCCTTTATTACGGTTTATGCAACACGACGCTATTTAGTACCAGCAATACCAGATAAGTTATTTAGCATTGGCGATTTTCTTGTAACGAAAAATATTGGTATTATGATATTTTTTGCCATTATCATGTTAGTGGCTTCTATATCGATGATTAAAGAAAGAAAGGCTAAAGCTGTTGCAGATGCTGTTGTAGTTTTTAACTACCCGTTAATTGTTACTGAAGGTTTAATTGTTGGAGTTATAACAGGAATTGTTGGAGCTGGAGGCGGATTTTTAATTATCCCAGCATTGGTTTTATTAGCAAAACTATCCATGAAAAAGGCGGTTGCAACTTCACTACTCATCATCGCAATAAAATCATTGATTGGTTTTATAGGTGATGTTGAAAATTTAGATATCGATTGGTCATTCCTTCTTATTTTTACCGGAATTTCGGTTTTAGGGATTTTTCTAGGTATTTATCTATCCAACTTCATAGAAGGTAAGAAGTTAAAAAAAGGTTTCGGTTGGTTTGTCCTAATTATGGGTGTTTACATCATTTATAAAGAACTAACAATGTAACTAAAGTTACGGCCATTAAATAAAATTGAATTATTTTAGAAGGCATTTTACTAAAAGAATTAATTATGAAAGTAGAACAAATTTATACTGGTTGTTTAGCACACGCGGCCTATTATATTGAGAGTAAGGGAGAAGCAGCGATAATAGATCCACTACGTGAGGTACAACCTTATATTAAACGGGCAAAATTAGACGACGCAAAAATTAAATATATTTTCGAAACNCATTTTCACGCTGATTTTGTTTCAGGTCATTTGGATTTGAAAGAAAAAACAGGTGCGAAAATTGTGTTCGGTCCTACGGCAAAACCAAATTATGATGCAGTTACAGCAGAAGATGGTCAGGTTTTTGAAGTTGGTGACTATAAAATAAAGCTCATTCACACACCAGGTCATACTATGGAAAGCACAACCTATTTGCTCATAGATGAGAATGGCAAAGAGCATGGTATTGTAACGGGTGATACGTTATTTATCGGTGATGTTGGNAGACCAGATTTGGCTCAAAAAGTAGTTGCTGATTTAACACAAGANAANCTAGCGGGTTATTTATATGATTCTTTACGTAATAAGATTATGCCTTTGAGTGATGATCTTATTGTGTATCCTAACCATGGTGCTGGTTCTGCCTGTGGTAAAAATATGAGTAAAGAAACTACCGATACTTTAGGCAATCAGAAAAAGACAAATTATGCGCTTAGAGCAGACATGACTAAAGAGGAATTTATTGAAGAAGTGCTTGATGGTTTATCAGAACCACCTGGATATTTTCCACAAAATGTCATGATGAATATTAAAGGTTACGAGAGTTTTGATAAAGTAATGACAAAATCTCAAAACCCATTGTCTCCAAAAGCTTTTGAAACAGCTGCAAATGAAACCGAAGCTATTGTTTTAGATGTGCGTCATCAATCAGATTTTGTAAAAGGTCATGTACCACGTTCTATCTTTATTGGTATTGATGGAAGTTTTGCACCATGGGTGGGAGCTTTAATTGTAGATGTTAGTCAGCCGATTTTATTAGTTGCTCCACAGGGTAGAGAAGAAGAGGTGATTACAAGATTGTCTCGAGTTGGTTTTGATAATGTTATTGGTTATTTAGATGGAAGTTTTGATACGTGGAAAGATGCCGGAATGGAGTTTGATACCATTACTTCAATTTCAGCTGAAGAGTTTGCAAAACATTACGAAGAAGAGAAAGATAATATTTTTGATGTAAGAAAAGATGGTGAGTTTACCGCTGAGCATGTTGATGGAGCAAAACATACACCTTTAGATTATATCAATAATTATTTAAGTGAATTTCCAGAAGATAAAACATTCTATGTGCATTGTGCTGGTGGTTATCGTTCTGTCATTGCAGCTTCCATACTAAAGAGCAGAGGTATACACAATTTGGTGGATGTTGCTGGAGGTTATGGAGCAATAAAAAATACTGATATCCCTAGGACGGATTTCGTTTGTCCTTCAACATTAAAGTAGATAAAAAAAGAATTTTTTTTGGTTAGTAAAAGCACGTCATGTCAATTGTGGTATGGCGTGCTTTTTTGTGTAACAAAGGTTACTAATTAAAATTGTAGAATGGCATATTTTTATTGTTAATAAACAAAATAAAATATGTCATTTTTTTCAGCATTATTCGGGTCTAAAACTTCACAAAGCAAAGCGGTTACTAGGCTCAATCCAGAAGACTTTAAAAAACAAGTAGAAGGTAAAAAAGTTCAGCTTGTAGATGTAAGAACACCAAGTGAATTTAAATCTGGTCATATCAAAGGTGCTAAGAATATCGATTTTTTCTCGGGGAAATTTAATGTAGAACTTGATAAACTAGATAAGGAAAAACCTGTTTACGTTTATTGTAGAAGTGGTAATAGAAGCAGACAAAGTGCTAAGAAAATGGAAGTTATGGGCTTTGTAAAAATTTATGATCTTAAGGGTGGAATATTTAATTTAAGATAAAACATTATGAGAACTTCAGTAATTGTACAAAACTTAAAATGTGGTGGCTGTGCCAATACTATAAAAACTAAATTGTCAGATATTGAGAATGTCACTGATGTTACAGTTGAAGTTGAAGAAAGTAAAGTGTCATTTAATTTTCAAAATGAAAGTGATACTATTATAGTTAAAGATAAACTTAGAACCTTAGGTTATCCTTCCATTGAAGAAGAAAATAGTTTGGGCTCAAAAGCTAAATCTTTTGTGAGTTGTGCAACTGGTAAATTTTCAAGCTGATGAAACCACTAATTTTAATTTTCACATTATCTGTTCTTATGTTTAGTTGTAAAGATGCTAAGGATAAAGAACTTTCTGCTTTTGAAAAAAATATGCAGGCCAATAATCATCCAGGCAAAAAATTAATGGAAACCAATTGCTATGTATGTCATAGTCCAACAGCAAGTCATGAAGATAGAATTGGACCGCCAATGGTTGCTATTAAGAAACATTACATAGATGAGAACACCACAAAGGAAGAGTTTATTGATGCTATGCAAGCGTGGATAAAAAATCCTAATAAAGAAGATGCCAAAATGTTTGGTGCTGTTAAGCGTTATGGAGTAATGCCTAAACAAGCTTTTCCAGAAGAAACTATAGAGCAAATTGCCGATTATATGTACGATTTTGATATTGACCAACCCGAATGGTTTGAAGAACATTTTAATGAGGAAAAAGGAAAGCATAAAGGTATGGGTAAAGGCAATGGAAATGGAAATGGAATGAAAGGTAAAGGCATGCACCAACAACAAGCGCAAACCAATTTTGAAGAATTACCCTATGGTGAGCGAGGCCTAAAATATGCATTATCGACAAAAACAGTTTTAGGTAAAAATCTTATGGGAACCATCCAAAAAAAAGGAACTCTTGAGGCTCTTGAATTCTGTAATACAAAAGCTTATCCATTAACCGATAGCATGGCTACAGTTCATAATGCAAAAATTAAAAGAGTTAGTGATAAGCCTAGAAACAAAAAGAATACTGCCAGCACACAGGAAGTTGAATATATAAAAGCTTTTAAAACGCAATTAGCTAATAATGCAGAAATTGAGCCTTTAGTGAAAAATGAAGGAGACACGGTTCATGTATATTACCCAATTGTAACAAATACAATGTGTCTACAATGTCATGGTAAACCAAATGAAAATATAAAGCCAGAAATTTTAAAAACACTAACTTTGTTATATCCAGATGATAAGGCCATCGGTTATTCCGAAAATCAAGTAAGAGGCATCTGGAATGTTTCTTTCAGTAAAAACTAGGTTGGATATGAGCAAATTTTCAGATATCATAAATCAAGATAAACCAGTTTTGGTTGATTTTTATGCCGATTGGTGTGGCCCATGCAAAATGATGGCTCCCATTCTAAAACAAGTAAAAGATAATCTTGGTGACCGAGTTTCTATTATTAAAATTGATGTGGATAAAAATCAGGCTTTAGCTGCAAAATATCAGGTTAGAGGTGTGCCAACATTAATTTTATTTAAAAATGGTACTCAACTCTGGAGACAATCAGGCGTACTTCAAAAGAATGAGCTCATTAACGTTATTACTTCTAACGATTAAGGAGTTCAAATTAATAGTTCTAGATTCAGCTAGAAACCTGCTTAGATAATCGAAATTTTACAGTTGTTAAATTTTCAATTTAAAAGTGCTTATTTTGCTTATTTGGTGATTTAAAGTAAAATTACTTGTCAATTTTATAGTTAAAATGTAATTTATGTAACAATAGTTACATTTCTTTCTTTCTAAGATTCTAAATTTATAAAGATTGAATAAAAACTAACAAATCATAAACTAAGCAACAATGAAATCACATTATCAAATTTTAGTTATAGGAGGTGGTACAGGAGGTATTATGACTTCTGCCAATCTACTTGCAAAAGATAAAAGTCTAGACATAGGTTTAATAGAACCAGCTGATTGGCATTATTATCAACCTGCATGGACCTTAGTAGGTGGCGGAACTTATGATTTTGAAAAAACGAAACGACCAATGTCTTCCGTTATGCCTAGTGGTGTCGATTGGATTAAAGATTATGCTACAGGTTTTAATCCAGAAGCAAATGCTGTATCTACTAAAGCAAATGGTGATATTACTTATGATTACCTCATTGTCTCTCCAGGTTTGGTAATGGATACCTCTTTAATTGAAGGTTTAACAGAGTCTTTAGGCAAAGGAGTTGTATGTAGTAACTATACAAATCCAAAACATACTTGGGAAGTTTTAAAGAATTTTAAAGGTGGAAATGCAGTCTTTACTCAGCCAACAACTCCAATAAAATGTGGTGGTGCACCTCAAAAGATTGCTTATTTAGCAGCAGATTATTTTAAGAAAAATGGTTTAAAAAATAAGAGCAATGTAGTATTTGCTACACCAGGTTCAGTAATTTTTGGTGTAAAGGAAATTAGAGAGAGCTTAATGCAGGTGATTAGTAAATATGGTATTCATTTTAAACCTTTCTATGCACCTGTAAAAATTGATGGTGAAAATCAAATTGTAACCTTTAAGGGTGTGGGTACGGGTGAAAATAAATGTGTTATCAATGAAGATAATGAACTAAGAGAAGTCATGTCTGGTGAGCAAATTATAGAAATGCCGTTTGATATGTTGCATCTGGCTCCACCTCAAACAGCACCAAAATTTGTTAAGGATTCTACTTTAGTTAACGAAGCAGGTTGGTTAGATGTAGATAAACACACTTTACAACATAATAAATATGCCAATATTTTTGGTTTAGGTGATGTAGCTGCATTACCTACTGCCAAGACTGGTGCAGCCATACGTAAACAAGTTCCGGTTGTGTCGGATAATATTCTTCAGTTGATAGCTCATAATAAAAAGGGCAATAAGTCTTATAATGGTTACTCTTCATGTCCATTGGTAACAGGCTATGGGAAAATGATTTTGGCTGAATTTGATTACGATAACAATTTTATTCCAGATCCAAAACTTAAGCAAATGCTTGTTTTTAATAGTGAAAAAGAACATTGGCGATTATGGATGCTTAAAAAATATGGTTTACCATATTTATATTGGAATAAAATGATGAAAGGTAAAGAGGTATAAAATCCTTAAGTTTTGATTGATAGCTAAGCATCTTAATATTTTTTAAGATGCTTTTTTTCATTAACTGATAAATGTCATCTTTATTAAAGTTTTTACGTATTACCTTAGCTTACATAAACGATAATATATTAACAGATGAAGAATACTTTACTAGTATATGACCATAGTAATGGAGTTATAATGATTGCTGTATTCGCTTTGGTATGTCTAATTTTAATAGGCGTACTTGTAAATTTTATGGCAGGCGGAAAAAAAAATAAAGACAACAACGAAAACTAACTAAGCTCAATTTTTCATTTTTTTGGAAATAAAAAGGGGACAGTAATAAACTGTCCTCTTTTTTATTAAAATTTATATTGAATAAATGCTGAAAAATTTCTGCCAGGTTCGGTTATAGGTACTCTTCCAAAATCCGCTTGATTTGTGAAAGAGAAATTGAGATGATTGTTATAAGCTTCATCAAAAATATTTAATGCAGCAACACCTAGCGTTAGGTTTTTAAGAAACTTCATGCCAAAACGTGCATCTAAAGTTTGGTAACCAGCAGTTCTTGTCTCTCCAAAGCTTTCAGAGATATTATCTTGCTCAGATACTAAATTGTATTGAAGATTAGCCCAATATTTTTCTTTGTTCAGTCCAAGAGAAAAACGTGTGGTAAATGGCGGAGTCAATGGTAACGATTCGTTCAAATCCTTATTCTTAGCATAGACATATGAGAATTCACTCTTAAAGAAAAAGTCATTTAAAAAGTCTAGTTCTGCCATAATTTCGAAACCTGTTTTGTAAGCTTCATCTAGGTTTCTGAAAACTTTTGCATACTGAGGGTCTGCCATTGGGTTAAATTTACGACTCACATTTTCGTCAACTATTCCAACAATGTAATTTTCAAAAAATGAATAATAAAAAGAGGTTTCATATTTAAAGGCATTAAAACCACTTTTCAAAGTTTCGTTGCCCTTAAAGCCTATTTCAAATTGATTGTTAACTTCAGCTTTTAGGTTTGGATTCCCAACATATTCATATGGATCTTGACCAACAGTAAAATGGTTGATAAAACGTTCAATCATATTGGCAGAGCGTACACCATGNCCGTAAGCTGCTTCAATAGTAAAGTTCTCTGAGACTACTTTTTTCACGGAAACTGTAGTGCTGATATTATGCTCGGAACGTTTTTCCAAATCATACATAGCTTCAAAATCAGCTTCAGGATCCTGAATGTCTGATACAACATTGTCATATCTTATACCAGCAGTAAAAATTGTGTTTTTACTAAGGCTATATTTTGCTTCAGTGAAAATACCTAAGTCATTGATATAAGAATCTTGCCACACCTTATCATTAAAAAGCATTGGTTGTGGCAAAACATTACCATTCATAACTTTTACTAATCGTGTTCTTCCACCATCTCTAGCGACATTAAAAACATCAACACCCGAAAATACATTCAGGTTTGTTAAGGGTTTCCAATGTAATTCTATTTTACCACCTAATGTTGTTGCATCAACATTTGAAGCCGCTTCCATCATGTTAAAAGTCGGTCGGTTAGCATTGCTCATTAGATGATCTACATAACTATAATAAGCCTTTGCTGTAATAGCCTTAGCGACTTTACCAATATTATAGAGTTTATAATCTAAAGAAATAATGCTGCTATTATCGTATTCGGTATCCATTGGTAAGGCAGCGTGAAGTACATCTCTTCCAAAAGATTGTCGCCAGTGTGCTTGTAATCTTTGGTTTTCTGAGAAATTATAACCCATTTTAATGCCATAATCTGTGCTTCTGAAAGATGAAGGAATTTCAACATCATAACCATCTTCATAATTTCCAAAATCTCTATAACCTGCGTTGACAACAATATCATAATTGTCTTTTATGTATTGTAATTCGGCCATATTTACAAAAGAATTACCATTGCTTTCATAACCTGCAGAAACTTTACCATGTATACCTTGGTCTTGGTAATTTGGCTTTTGGGTTACCATATTTATAATACCTCCAAAAGTGGCACCATACCTAACAGTATAAGGGCCTTTTATAATTTCAATTTTTGAAATTTCCTCAGGAATAATATGGGTAGTAATCGGATCCATTCGGTTCGGACACGCATGCATAGCTTTTGTACCTCCATCATATTGTATATTAAGCTGTTCGTATTGAGCTGCTCTAAACGAAGGATCTATAGCATAATTCCCTCGTTTTATTGTTGAAAAACCATTAATGTTGCTGAATAAGTCAGCGACATTTTTAGGCTGAACAATATTTTCAACGTATTTATTAGACACAATGGTTAAAACGGGATCGGTTTTAATATTACCGGTAACTACGACCTCGTTTAGCTTTGTTGTTTTTTCTTTTATAGTATCCTTTTCGGTCTTTTTTTGAGCATAGGATACGTTTATCATAAGCGCGCATAACAACGCACTATAGAATGTTTTCATTTATAGTGAAATTAAAATTTTTAAAATAGTTTGTGTAGACAGTGCTACAATCTAGAAATGAAAACTATGCACGTGGTGGGTGAAAACAATCCATAACATTTATATAGGAATACAAATTTTGATATGGATTAGGACTTTGTTTTTTATAAGAAATTCTATAAAAAAGAGGTGTTTCTTCTTTAGGATTGGTAAATAAAAAAAGCTCTTTAAAATCTACAATACTTTCAGGTGTTTTTTTGTTGCTGTCTTGAGATTCTGCCACTTTTTTAAGATGACATTTACCATTACAAGCCAACTCAGGCTTATCTTTATTTTCACACAAAGCTTCTATAAAGCCAACAGGATCAAGTTCGTAATAGGTATAAGTTAAAGAGGCTCTAATACTATTCGAAAATATAAGAGCAGCAAGAAAAATAGATAGAATGTAGTAGCCTATTTTCATGTGGTGCAAATATAAACTAGTGTCCTAGTTTAAGAGTTGATTTTTGTCATAAATTTTATAAAACAACGGCTAAAGTTCTTCACAATAAATTGTTGAAATGGTAACATTAGTTACATAGTTATTAGTTATGGTTTTTTAAATTTGAATAAATTATTCAAATAACAAAATATTATGAGCGAACAAACCATAGAAAAAGTATATGCTATGCCAAGAATTGGCGACCAAGCACCAGATTTTGAAGCTGTAACTACAAAAGGAAAAATTAAATTTTCAGATTTTGCTAAAGATAAATGGGTAGTAATGTTCTCGCATCCTGCAGATTTTACTCCAGTTTGTACAACTGAAATGAGCGGATTTGCTACTAGAAAAGCGGAGTTTGATGCCCTAAATACAGAACTTATAGGTTTAAGTATCGATAGTATCCATGCGCATTTAGGTTGGGTACAAAATGTTAGACAAAATACAGGTGTCTACTTTGATTTTCCTATTATAGCAGATTTAGATATGAAAGTATCTAAACTTTATGGTATGTTACAACCAAATGAAAGTGAAACTGCTGCGGTACGTGCGGTATTTTTTATAGATCCAACAAAGAAGATTCGTTTAATTATGTACTATCCACTAAATGTTGGTCGTAATATGGACGAAATTTTAAGAGCGTTAGAAGCGCTTCAAACGTCTGATAAATATAAAGTAGCTATGCCTCTAGATTGGAAAAAAGGGGATAAAGTGATTGTTGGTCCACCAAAAACTTTGGACGAGTTAAACCAAAGAATCAATGACGATTCCCTAGAAAAAGTAGATTGGTATTTAGCTAAGAAAAACTTATAAAATACTCTTAAATAATCGGTCTTTTCTCATAGTTAAGGCCGATTTTTTTTATCTTAAAGACTAACTGTAAACAGAATAAAAATGAATATAACACAATTTGAAGATAAGCCATTAGCTCACTATTCGTACGCCATTGTTAGTGATGGTAAAATGGCAGTTGTAGACCCCTCAAGAGACCCAAAACCTTATTACGAATTGGCTGAAAAAGAAAACGCAAAAATTGTTGCGGTTTTTGAAACGCATCCGCATGCCGATTTTGTGAGTAGCCATTTGCAGATTCATAAGGAAACAGGTGCAGATATTTATGTAAGTAAATTGGTTGGTGCTAATTATCCACATAAAACTTTTGATGATGGAGATAAATTCAAGTTGAGAGACGTTGAGTTCTCTGCTATAAACTCACCAGGCCACTCACCAGATAGTATTACCGTTATTGCAAAAAATCATGCGGACTACGCCATGTTTTCAGGAGATACTTTGTTTATTGGTGATGTTGGTAGACCAGATTTACGCGAAAAGGCTGGCAATATGAAGGCTAAACGCGAAGAGTTGGCCAAAAGCATGTATGAAACCATGCAAACAAAATTTAACGATTTACCAGATAATACCATTGTTTATCCCGCGCATGGAGCCGGTTCGCTTTGTGGAAAAAACATGAGTAAAGATGCTTCAAGTACCTTGGGAAGAGAGCGAGAAGAAAATTGGGCTTTCAAAAATATGTCCGAAGAAGAATTTGTGAATCATATTTTAGCAGATCAGCCTTTTATTCCATCGTATTTTGGTTTCAATGTTGATATCAATAAAACTGGAGCAGATAACTTTGAAACCAATGTAGCCAAACCGAAATTCCATTTTAAGGTTGAGTCATTCGATGATAAAGAGGCCTTAGTTATTGATGTAAGACATCAAGAAGATTTCAAAAAAAATCATATCAAAGGAAGTATTAACATAATGGCGCAGTCCGAAAATGATAAACTCGAAACTTGGTTGGGTTCTATAGTAGAGCCAGAAGAGCCTTTTTATGTGGTTTTGGATTCAGTGGACGATAAAGAAGATATTCTGAATAGAATTGCTAAAATTGGTTATGAAAAACAATTAGAAGCACTTTTAACTTTAGGTGATACTGATTTTGATAGTACAGAAAAAATCGATTTGCAAGATTTTAAAAATAACCCAGAAGACTACACTATTCTAGATATTAGAAACAAAAGTGAAGTTGAAGAAGGTAAAATATTCGATTCGGCAATTTCAATTCCTTTGAATCAATTGAGAAATTCTGGTGATGATATTCCAACAGATAAACCTATCGTTGTGCATTGTGCTGGTGGTTACCGTAGCGCAGCAGGAAGTAGTATAGTTTCTAACTTAAAAAAAGGAGCAAAAGTCTACGATTTAAGTGACGCAGTCAAGGATTTTTATTAAGGTAAAAATTGGACTACATAAAGGTAACATTCGTTACTTAAGAACGGTATTTAACCCGTATCTTTGAAAAAACATTTCTTATGGATACCGAAATTCTCGCTAGAATCCAATTTGCCTTCACCGTTGCTTTCCATTATATCTATCCGCCATTAAGTATTGGTATTGGATTAATCATGGTCATTTTTGAAGGTTTGTATCTTAAAACAGGTAAAAAAGAATACGAAATTTTAACTCGTTTTTGGTTAAAGATTTTCGCCATAACCTTTGGTATTGGTGTTGCTACAGGAATTATTATGGAGTTTGAATTTGGGACCAATTGGTCGGTATATTCCAAATATGTTGGTGATATTTTCGGTAGTGCTTTAGCAGCAGAAGGCTTGTTTGCTTTTGGATTAGAAAGTACCTTTTTAGGTATCTTAATTTTTGGATGGAATCGTGTATCACCTAAAGTTCATTTTATTTCGACAATAGGTGTGTTTTTAGGTTCTATGTTTTCGGCAGTTTGGATTGTGGTAGCCAATAGTTGGCAACAAACACCAGCAGGTTATCATATTGTTGGTAAAGGGTTAGAGGCTAGAGCAGAAGTCACCGATTTTTGGGCAATGGTTTTTAATCCATCTAGTGTAGATCGTATTATTCACGTATGGCAAGGCGCATTTTTAGCTGGTGCATTTATGATTTTAAGTGTACACGCGTATTATTTATTAAAAGGAAGATATGTAGGGATTTCTAAAAAAGCCTTTAAAATAGCTTTATCTGTAGCTACAATAATTTCGTTAACACAATTAGTGTCTGGGCATAGTTCAGCAGATGGTGTTGCGGTAAATCAACCCGCAAAATTAGCAGCTATGGAAGGTCATTACGAGCCATCTGCTGCTGCAGATTTATACTTGTTTGGTTGGGTTGATCAAGCATCAAAAACCGTTACAGGCATTGGTATTCCTGGCGGATTATCATTTTTAGTACATCAAGATTTTAACGAACCCATTAAGGGTTTAAATGCATTTCCTGAAGATGAAATACCAACGCAAGTCAACACTGTTTTTCAATTTTATCATATCATGATTTCTATAGGTATGTTTTTTATCGGGTTAACATTATATGCTAGTTATTTATGGTGGCGTGGTAAGTTGTTTGATAAAAAGTGGTTACTTAAAATATTTGCATTTTCGGTATTACTACCTCAAATAGCCAATCAAGCTGGTTGGTTTGCTGCCGAAATGGGAAGACAACCTTGGGTGGTTTATGGTCATTTAAAAACCAGTCAAGCATTTTCGCAAGAGGTATCTGCTAATCAAATTTTGTTCTCGTTAATTTTATTTTTTGTAGTGTACGCTATCTTATTTTTATTGTTTTTGTACTCTTTAAATAAGAAGATAAAACATGGACCTTATACAGAATCTGAAAACCCAGACGAATTTTTAAAATACACTTAATAGAAGATTATGGAAACATTTTTAGGTATAGATTATCCAACATTATGGTATTTAGTAGTAGGACTTTTGTTTTCTGGTTATGCTATTTTAGAAGGTTTTGATTACGGTGCTGGCGCATGGCATTTGTTTTTAAGAAAAGATATAAGTAGGCGTATTGCCATAAATGCAATTGGTCCACTTTGGGATGCCAATCAAGTTTGGTTAATTATTGGTGGTGGCGCATTGTTTGCAGGCTTTCCTGTAATGTACGCAACAATGTTATCGGCAATGTATATTCCGTTTATGCTATTTTTAATGCTATTGGTGTTACGCTCTGCAGCTATAAAATTTAGAAGTGCTGAAGAAATGAAATGGTGGCGAAAAACTTGGGACATCATTTACTTTACATCAAACACATTAATTGCTTTTTTACTTGGCGTTGTTTTAGGAAACGTATTGCAAGGTTTTGAATTACACGAAAACTTTGTTTATAAAGGCGGCATTTTCTTTTCGTTTTTAAACCCATATTCATTAATGGTTGGGTTTACAACTTTATCCATTTTTATGACGCAAGGAGCTATTTTTCTTCTTTTAAAAACAGAAGGAAAACTACATGATAGATTATCTTTTTTACTAAAAAGAGGAATGGTGTTCTTCATTGTCAGTTTTGCAGTTACATCTTTTTACACGTTAACGTATCTTCACGGTGTAACCGATAAATTTAAAGAACAACCTATATTTTTCGCATTACCAATTTTAGCATTTTTAGCAGTAGCTAATGTGCCAAGATTAGTCTCTAAAAAGAAATACTTTTATGCATTAGTATTTTCGTCATTAATCATGGCATTTTTATTAATGTTAGTAGCTTTTCAATTGTATCCAGTGTTGTTGCCATCAACTATAAACCCAGAATATAGTGTAACTATTTACAATGCAGCATCATCACAAAAATCATTAGGGATTATGCTTACTATTGTACTAATTGGTGCGCCACTTTTAGCATTTTATTTTTTGTTTTTATACAAAACTTTTAACGGAAAAGTAGAGTTGGATGATACCAGTTATTAAACCTAAGATTATGTAACATAGGTTACTGTGTAATTAGTTTTAAAGTGCAACCTTTACAAAGGATTAAAAAGTAATACACTTCAATTTTTTAATCTAAAACTAATTCTTAAACATAGTAAAATGTCAAAAATAGTCATTTTAGGAGCCGGAATTTCTGGACACGTAGCTGCCTCGCATTTAAGACGAAAGCTATCTAAAGATCACGAAGTTGTTGTGGTCTCTCCTAATAGTAATTACCAATGGATTCCGTCCAATATTTGGGTTGGAATTGGTAGAATGAAATCCAAAAAAATCTTATTTCCATTAGCACCATTGTACAAAAAGAAAGGCATTGGATACAAGCAAGCTAAAGCGGTAACCTTTCATCCAGAAGGAGATAAAACAGAACAAAAACCTTATGTCTTAGCCGAATATGTTGCAGGTGAAAAGAAAGGAACTCAAGAAAAAGTGACTTACGATTACTTAATAAATGCAACAGGACCAAAGCTAAATTTTGAAGCAACAGAAGGCTTGATTCCTGGTGAAAATAAAACGTATTCCGTTTGTACTTACACACATGCAGATCATGCTTGGCATGGTTTAAATGAAGTCATCCAACAAATGAAAAACGGAAAAAAAGCCAAAATTTTAATAGGTACTGGTCATTCAAAATCAACCTGTCAAGGTGCTGCTTTTGAATATATTTTAAATGTAGAACAAGAGTTGCGTAGACATAATGTTCGTGACATGGCTGACATCACTTGGATTTCTAACGAATACCAATTAGGCGATTTTGGTATGGACGGCATGCTTATGAGTTACGGAAGCATGACCATGAAGTCTAGCGAAATGGTAGAAATGATCTTTGAAGATCGAGACATAAAATGGATTACAGGAGCAGGTGTCAACAAAATTGAAGATGGAGTAGCGCATTATGAAAATTTAGATGGCGAATACAAAACCGAAACTTATGATTTTGCTATGCTAATTCCAGTATTTTCAGGTCACGGTTTTAAAGCTTACGATAAAAATGATAACGACATTACAGATAAGCTATTTAAAGGCTTTATGATTGTAGATGCTGATTATACACCAAAACCTTATGAGCAATGGAGTGTACAAGATTGGCCAGAAACGTATCAAAACCCAAGCTATAAAAATATTTTTGCACCAGGTATTGCATTTGCACCGCCTCATACCATCTCAAAACCTAGAGAAAGTAAAAACGGTAAAGCTATTTTTCCGTCGCCACCACGTACAGGTATGCCATCAGGTATTACTGCAAAACTAGTAGCAGATAACATTATTGATAGTATAAAATCAGGTAAAGCATCATTGCATCATAAAGGATCCATGGGAAATATGGGAGCAGCATGTATTGCTTCTGCTGGTTATGGTATGACTCAAGGTAGTGGTGTAAGTATCACCACATACCCAATTGTACCAGATTATGAAAAATATCCAAAAACACAAGGGAGACAACTAGGAAAAACCTTTGGGGAAATAGGTCTAGCAGGACATTGGTTAAAATTAGCCTTACACTATGCCTTTATTTACAAAGCAAAAATGCGACCATTTTGGTGGTTGATTCCTGAATAAAAAACTTAAGATTATGACACAAAGAATATCAAAATATCAGCGTTTTAAAATGATGAATCCAATACTTCAATTTTTTAAATTCATCTATTTAAGCATAAAAATTATGATTGTTGTCGCTGGCGGACATGGCGGCACAAGAAAAGCAAACTGATGTGGTGGTCAGTTTTTTTTGGTTGGTTAGTGTTAAGGTATAAATACCTTAATCTAGGAGAGAGCTTTCAACGAAAGCTCTCTTTTTTTGTGTAACATAAGTGGCAGCTTTTTTTTGATTTATTTCAGAACTTTAAGTGTTAATTTCAAAATTAAAGACAAATGAAAAAGTCATTACCAACCCAGTTAACACTATTGTTGGTGTTCGTGCTATCATTATCTTTTTTATCAGCATGTAGCGATGATAATGGAGATAATACTAATGAAAATGTGTTAAACCAAAACTTAACGGAGTCAGATATAAATGCTTTGTTATTTATGTTGGAAGAAGAAAAACTCGCAAGAGATACTTACAGATATTTAAATAATGAATGGTCCCTAAATCAGTTTGCTAATATTAAAAATAGCGAACAAACGCATATGGATGCTGTTGAAAATTTATTGATTCAATATGATATAGAATATACAATTTTACCAGAAGGTGAGTTTGCAAATCAAACGCTTCAAAACTACTACAATCAATTTATTTTGGATGGTTCTTTAAGTCAGGCAAACGCTCTTCAAATCGGTGCAACTATTGAAGATTTGGATATAGTTGATTTAAGAGATCACTTGGAGGCTTCAACAAATTTAGATTTAATTTCAGTATTTAATAGTTTACAATGTGGTTCTAGAAATCACCTCAGAAGTTTTGTTTTTGGTATAGAGAATATTGGTGATAATTATATTCCGCAATTTTTATCATTAGAGGAATACAGTACTATTATAGATGGAAGTCACGAACAATGTTATTGATAGATTATAAGTTTTTGATAGATAAAGCATCCTCTTTGAGGATGCTTTTTTTCTTTAGTAACCTTTGTTACTAAGCAAAATGAAGTCCATATATACTTTTGTGTCAAATAATTTAAACTAATGAAAAAAACAGTAAATATTATTTTAATGATTTTGATTTTTGGGTTTAGCCAAGCACAAGAGGCGACACCTATTTCAAAATCTGAAGTGCTCTCTAAAGTACAAGAACATAATACATCAATTAAAATTTCTGAAGCGTCGTTTAATGAGGCTAGGGGAGATTTTAAACAGACCAATGCTATTTTTCTACCTAATATTTCGGTGTCTCATACTGGGATTTCAACTACAAACCCGTTAATGGCTTTTGGTTCTAAACTCAATCAGGAAATTTTAACCCAAAATGATTTCAATCCAGCATTGTTAAATGATCCAGATCAAACTCAAAACTTTGCGACGCGTATTGCCGTGCAGCAACCTCTAATTAACCTTGATGGGTTTTATCAAAGAAAAGCTGCAAATAGCAAGATGAAAGCAATGGAATTGCAATCTGAGCGCACAAAGGACTATATGAATTTTGAAGTCGAAAATGCCTATATGCAATTGCAGTTGGCGTACAAAGCAGTTGATGTTTTGGAAAAAGCATTATCGGCTGCTCAAGCTAATTTAGAACTGGCAAACAATAGTTTTAAACAAGGCTATTTGCAAAGGTCTGATGTATTGTCTGTAGAGGTTAGGGTAGGTGAGGTGAAAAACCAACTTCAAGTAGCAAAGAGCAACGTAAAAAATGCTTCTAATTATTTGTCGTTCCTTATGAATGAAAGTTCAGAAACAATCTACGCGCCATCTGATAGTCTTACCGTAAGTGTCATGAATTCAGAATTGGTTTCTGGTATAGAGAATAGAGCGGATGTTAAGGCTATGGAGCTGGCTTCAGATGCTAGAGCATCTATGTACAAAGCAGATAAAATGACATTTCTACCAACACTGAATGCTTTTGCAAGCTATGAACTTTATGACGATCAAATTTTTCAAGCAGATGCTAATGGTTATTTGTTTGGAGCCGAATTAAAATGGAACATCCTAGAAGGAACTAAACGTTTTGGTAAAGCTCAAAAAGCAAAAGCAACCTATGAAAAATCTAAGTTAGAATACAATCAATATGTTTCTAAAAGTCAACTTGAAATCAACAAAACACAACGTGCTCTAGAGGATGCATATAACAAACTGGCATTAGCACAATTGGCTGTTGAGCAATCAAAGGAAGCTCTTAGAATTAGAACCAATCGTTTTGGTGAAGGCTTAGAAAAAACAACAGATCTGTTAATGGCAGAGACGATGTACGCCCAAAAACAATTAGAATACTACCAAACCATTTTTCAATATAACAGCACACAGGCTTACTTACAATTTTTAACAAAATAATACTATGAAAACACTATATAAATCTTTATTGCTTGGACTGATTATCGTTTTTAACTCTTGTGGAGAGAAAGAAAATACGGTTACAGTTGATAATTCAAAACCTGTAAATGTTAAGGTGGCAACCGTTTCGCCCGATGATAATAATCCTTTTGTGACTGCAAGTGGTACAGTTGAAGCTGTAGATAATGCAAACCTTAGTACCAGAATGATGGGCTATGTAGAACGCATTTACGTAAAAGTTGGAGATAAAGTTAATAAGGGTCAATTATTACTGGCAATAAACAATTCAGACTTACAAGCTAAAAAAGCTCAAGTTAATGCAAGTATTACAGAGGCTAGAGCGGCTTTTGCAAATGCTGAGAAAGACTATAATCGTTATACCAATCTTTTCAAAGAAAACAGCGCTTCCCAAAAAGAGTTAGATGATATCACTGCTAATTATAATATGGCAAAGGCACGATTAGAAGGTGCAAAACAAATGAAGAATGAAGTTGAAGCACAGTTTGCCTATGCAAATATAAGAGCACCATTTAGTGGTGTGGTAACAGCAAGATTTGTTGAAGAAGGCACCATGGCAAACCCAGGAATGCCTTTACTATCTGTAGAATCTCCAAAACAATTTGAAGTTGTTGCTCGTGTAGCAGAAAATAGTATCAATCAACTAAAAACAGATATGGAAGTTGATGTTGTTATTTCTTCAATAAATACTACGGTAAAAGGAAAGGTAACAGAAGTGAGTTCTTCATCGGCTAATACAGGAGGTCAATATTTGGTTAAAGTCATTCTGGATGAGAAGAACGACAAGATTAAATCAGGTATGTTCGCTACGGTACAATTTCCACTAGAGAAGTCAGAAACTCAAAAATCAAACACAAAAATTTTGGTTCCTCAAGATGCTCTTGTTTACAGAGGTCAATTAACAGGAATATATACAGTAAGTCAACAAAACACAGCAGTATTGAGATGGTTGCGTACAGGCAGAACCTTTGGTAATCAAGTGGAGGTGTTGTCTGGTTTATCTACTGATGAATCTTATATAGTATCATCTGAAGGTAAACTATATAATGGTGCGAAGTTAAGCCCATCCTCAATTCTTCCCAAAGTGAAGGAAGTTACAGACGAAACCAATCAATAATTATTAACTAAAAAAACTACCCAGTAGAATTTTTTCCCTTTGGGGAAATTAAAAGGGGCCAAATAAAATGAAAGAAGGATTAGCAGGAAAAATCGCCAAAGGTTTTATAAGCTCAAAGCTTACAGTGCTTTTGATGATTGTATTCATGGTTATTGGAGTTTACAGTTCATTTTTAATTCCAAGAGAAGAAGAACCACAAATTGATGTGCCAATGGCAGACATATTTGTCGGATATCCTGGTGCAAGTCCAACAGAAGTAGAGTCTAGAGTTATAAAACCGCTCGAAAAGCTTATTTCTAATATTAAAGGTGTAGAGTATGTTTATTCTACCTCTATGCAAGAGCAAGGGATGGTTATAGTGCAGTTTTACGTTGGTGAAGATATAGAGCGTTCATTTGTAAAACTATACAACGAAATCAATAAGCACATGGATCAAATGCCACAAGGAGTAACTTTTCCTTTGGTAAAAACTCGTGCCATTGATGATGTACCAATGCTAGGTTTAACACTTTGGAGCGAAACTTATGACGATTTTCAGATAAAGCAAATTGCTCAAGAATTAACCGATGAAATAGAAAAAGTTAACGATGTTGCGGTAACTCATAAAATCGGTGGTAGAAACCGAGAACTTAGAGTGGTATTAGACAAAAGTAAAATGGCTTCTAGTGGTGTAGATTTTCTATCTATATCCGAAATGATCAAAGCCAATAATCAGCAATTAAGTGCTGGTAGTTTTGATAATAATGATACTGAGTTTTTGGTAAAAACGGGTGAGTTTTTAAAAACAAAAGAAGACGTTGAAAATTTAGTTGTTGGTGTGCAACAAAATCAACCTGTATATCTTAAACAGATAGCTTCCGTTGTTGATGGACCTGAGATTCCAGTGAATTATGTAAGTCTAGGTTTTGGTTCTGCAAGTGTGAAAAGAGATAATTACAAGTCGGAATATCCAGCTGTAACTATTTCCGTGGCCAAGCGTAAAGGTGCTGATGCTATGAAAATTTCTGATGTTATTATAGATAAGGTAGAGCATTTAAGAACCACTTTAATTCCAGATGATGTTCATGTGGAAATCACAAGAAATTATGGTGAAACAGCTTCACAAAAGGTTTCGGAATTATTAATGCACCTTATCGGAGCTATCATTGCAGTAACTATTGTGGTGATGTTAGCAATGGGCTGGCGAGGTGGATTGGTCGTGTTTTTATCAGTACCAATTACTTTCGCATTAACATTATTGAGTTATTATTTACTCGACTATACATTAAACCGAATTACACTTTTCGCACTGGTATTTGTAACTGGTATTGTGGTAGATGATTCCATCATTATTGCAGAAAATATGCATAGACATTTTAAAATGAAACGTCTACCATTTAAACAAGCGGCTTTATATGCAATAAACGAAGTTGGTAACCCAACAATTTTGGCAACTTTTACTGTTATTGCTTCCGTATTACCAATGGCATTTGTATCTGGTTTAATGGGGCCTTATATGAGTCCAATGCCAATAGGTGCTTCAATCGCAATGTTGTTATCACTGTTTGTGGCATTAACGATAACTCCGTATTTAGGTTATATTTTCCTAAGAGAAAAAGATAAAAAGGCTGAAGCCATAGAAGATGATGAAACAGCAGGTCTCTCGGATTCCTTTATTTATAAAGTGTATTCAAAATTTGAAACACCGTTAATTGAAAATAAACTAAAACGTTGGTTGTTCTTAGGTATTACTTTCGCTTTACTTCTAGGTTCTGTAGCATTATTCTTTACAAAATCTGTAGCCGTAAAAATGTTACCATTTGACAACAAGAATGAATTTCAAGTTGTGATTGACATGCCAGAAGGTACAACCTTGGAGCGTACTGCTCTAGTGGCAAAAGAAATAGGGCAATATCTAGCAACACGACCAGAAGTGGTGAATTATCAAAGCTATGTTGGTACATCAGCACCAATTACTTTTAATGGGTTGGTTCGTCATTACGATTTAAGAGGTGGCAGTAACATGGCTGATATTCCAGTAAACCTTACTGATAAGCACGATAGATCTGCGCAAAGTCATGATATTGCAAAGTTGATGCGACCAGATATTCAAAAAATAGCTTTAAAATACAATGCGAATGTTAAGCTTGTTGAGGTGCCACCAGGACCACCAGTACTCTCCACAATTGTAGCTGAGGTTTACGGACCAGATTATAAAGAGCAAATCAGAGTGGCAGATTCTGTTCAATCTATTTTAAAGAGAACAGACGATGTGGTTGATATTGATTGGATGGTTGAAGCAGATCAGAAGGAATTCAACTTTGTTATAAATAAAGAAAAAGCAATGTTGTACGGTATAGCTCCACAACAAATTGCTTATACCATGAATATGGCATTGTCTAATAGAGCTATAACTCAACTTTATGATGAGGATGCTTCAAATCAAGTAGGTTTGGTATTGTCGTTAGCTGAAGATGAAAAATCTACCATTAATGATATTACGAATTTGAAGATTAAATCTAAAATGGGACAGATGATTCCAGTCATAGATTTGATCACTATAAAAGAGGATGCAAAACCTAAGAGTATTTACAGGAAAAATCAAAAGCGTGTAGTGTACGTTATGGCAGATATGGCAGGTGAATTAGAAAGTCCGGTTTATGCAATTCTTGGTATGTCAGATAAACTTCAAAATATCAATTTACCAGAAGGTTATACTATGGACGAATTGTACATTAAGCAACCTGAATTTGAAGATGACTACACTGTAAAATGGGATGGTGAATGGCAGATAACCTTAGAAGTTTTTAGAGATTTAGGTATGGCATTTTTAGGTGTTATTATCATTATCTACATCTTGATTGTAGGTTGGTTCCAGAACTTTAAGGCTCCAGTAGTAATGATGGTTGCTATTCCATTATCGTTGGTTGGAATCGTCTTAGGACACTGGATGCTCGGTGCATTTTTTACTGCAACCTCTTTTATCGGAATGATAGCTTTAGCGGGAATTATGGTGCGTAATTCAGTTCTACTCATCGACTTTGTAAATCTTAGATTAGCAGAAGGTATCCCATTAAAACAAGCTGTTATTGAAGCAGGTGCGGTAAGAACAACACCAATTCTGTTAACAGCAGGTACTGTGGTTATAGGCGCATTCGTGATTCTTTTCGATCCAATTTTCCAAGGTCTGGCAATTTCACTTATGGGAGGAACCATTGTATCGACAGTATTAACACTTCTAGTGGTGCCATTAGTCTATTATATGATTGAAAGAAAAAATTATAAATAAAACTCAGAAGCGATGAAATTAGTTATTGTTACAGCTGTAGAGGAATTTGAGAAGGATGTTCTAAAGCTTTTCAAACAAGCAGGTATAGAAAGTTTTAGTAGTTCAGAAATTGATGGTTACAAAAATGCTCCAACATTATTGGCAACCTCTAGTTGGTTTCCTAATGTCAAAGGTGGAAACGAGTCTAGAATGTTTTTTTCATTCACGGATGATAAGCATATAGATACATTATTTGAAATGATTTCAGAATTCAATAAAAATTTAGAAACAAATAACCCAATGAAAGCCGTTGTGCTTCCTATTGAAAAATACATTTAAAAATTTAAAATTATGATTAATAGATATATCAGAGCAATTGCAGGAACATTTGTAATTATAAGTGTCCTTTTAGGTATGTACGTTAATGAAAATTGGTTGTGGTTTACCATTTTCGTCGGTGCCAATTTATTGCAATCATCCATCACTAAATGGTGTTTAATGGAAGATATTTTGAGAAAAGTAGGAATCAAAGATTCAAAAGAATCTTGTAATTGATTAGTAGCAAACTGAGTGTTCTAAGAAAGTCCAGTACCTATTTCAGGTCTGGGCTTTTTTTGTTTATAAATATTTGAAATTGAGTCGGAAACATGATTTATGTCATAATCTATGGACAGTTCTATTTGTAACTTTAAGTGCATAAAGAGAAATTAAAATTTCATGATTATGGAACTTGCGAATAAAACAAAAACAAGAGTGTATACCTTCGGAAATAAAAAGGCTGATGGTAATAGCTCTATGCGGAATTTACTAGGAGGTAAAGGTGCCAACCTAGCAGAAATGAGCGCAATTGGTATTCCTGTGCCTCCAGGATTTACCATTACTACGGAGGTGTGTACAGAGTACAATCAATTAGGAAAAGATGAAGTTATCAATCTTATTCAAAAAGATGTAGAATTGGCCGTGGCTAAGATTGAAAAAACTATGAATACCAAATTTGGTGATGCCAAAAATCCATTGTTATTATCAGTACGTTCTGGAGCCAGAGTTTCTATGCCAGGAATGATGGATACTGTATTAAATTTAGGCTTGAATGATGATGTCGTTGAAGGTCTTGCTAAGAAAACCAAAAACGAACGCTTCGCATGGGATTCTTACAGACGCTTTGTGCAAATGTATGGAGGTGTTGTTATGGGAGTTAAAGCCATAAATAAAGAAGATTTAGACCCTTTTGAAGAAATCATAGATAATTTAAAAGAAAAACGAGAAATCGCTCTAGATACTGATTTTACGGTTCAAGATTTAAAAGATTTAGTTTTCGACTTTAAAAAAGCAATTTACAGACGTATAGGAAAAGAATTCCCA
>PAJL01000046.1 GCA_002706045.1 Flavobacteriaceae bacterium | reverse complement strand
TTTATCAACCAGATGCAGTTGTTCCTTTTGCTTTTCTTCTAAATTGTCTATCAGTCGAAACGAGATGCTAATATCTTCGTATTTAAGAATGTCTAAAGGCTCATAAAACACGTCTATATCTTGATCAAAATCAATACAAATAGCCGAATCCCTAGTGATATCATTAATCTTTTGTCCATGAGTTTTAAAGATATGTTGCATCATATCCTTATCAAACGAGTGAAAAGGCAAATACACAGGTTTTCCTTTTTGTAAGGGAGAAATAATAATACCATGAGGATTAGCTTCTCCATGATTAAGGTATTGTGTATTCTGTTTTTCATCTGCAACTTCAGGACTCCAACCCAAGCCATCTATTGAGAAAGACTTAAGATTGGTTTCTGAAAACCCTAAGGTTTTAAGACATTTATTATAGCGCTCTACCAATTTCCCGCTTACTGGGATGAGTTCACTTCTATATAAATTTGCTTGTTTTAGTTTGTTCATAAAAGCCTATCCTAAATCCTTTCCAGAGGAAAGGACTTTTAATCGATTCTTTATAATAATTTATATCTGTTCGTATTGTAATAGTTCATGCTATTTACCAATTCATTTATTGCTTTCTTTTGACCACACTCAGTATGAAATTTTCTTAATTTAATAATCTATTTATCTGAGCATATTGCAATAACATAATGGTTTTTGCATCTATAATTTCTTCATTTTTCACCATTTCAATGGCTTTACTGAATGGTAATTCTAATACTTCAATATCTTCGTTTTCAATTTCTAATCCACCACCTTCATTCACTTTCATGTCATCTGTATATTCTGCAATAAAAAGATACATTTTTTCGGTTAATGCGCCTGGAGACGTGTAAGCCGATAGTACTTGCGTTGCGTCACTAATTCTATATCCAACTTCTTCTTCAACCTCTCTAATTATAGTCGCTTTTGGAGAATCATTATTATCTATAGCTCCTGCACAAACTTCGATTGACATACCTTCACTTTTGTTAACGTCATAAACAGGCATTCTGAATTGCTTGGTGAGAATCACTGTGGACTTTTTAGTGTTGTACAACAAAATCCCAGAACCATTACCTCTGTTATACGTTTCACGAGACAATCGCCTCCACTCACCATCTTCAAACTGATAATCATAGTCTATTCTATGAAGTGTTGCCCAATCGTTAGAAAGTGTTGTTCTCGTTATGTTTTTTAGCTTTTGCATCCTTATTTTTTAGAAAACTGTTCTCTCGCTTCAGTTTCAATATTCATTTGGTTAACTCTTGCATCTACTTTGCGTTTGAAATCTGTATCTGCAATTGTAGCAACGTTATCCAAATAACGAATCACCTCTTGTCGTCTAATATCTGAGAAGTTGAGTCCTTTCATATTGGCTTTCATTAATTCTTGTAACATATTGAATTTAGTGTCATAATCCTTTTTGAAATACTTATCAGGATTATTAAACCAATCGTCTTCCAAATCAAAATCAGTCAATCGTAACGAAATTGCAGATTGAATGTTTCTAACATCTCTTGACGAGAAAAATGGAAATATTTTCTGAATTTCAGTATACAATGCAGCATAAAACATGTGGTCTTTAGTCTCATGTAGCTTTTCTATTTTATCGAAAGTTTCATGAACACGTTCTTCTGTCGGATTTTCAACAGCATTGAGAATGTCTCCCATGCTCTTAGCCAAACCTTGGTCTGACAAATATTGATATACTTCAGGATCATCCATATTTATAAAATCTGGCATTGTACTTTGCAGTTTTCTCCACCAGATATAATCTTGATCTAAGAAATCATGCTCAGTTCTTGCTCCATCAATTTTAAACCTTCCTTGTACACGAGAGATGACAGCTTTATCTAACATCTCAGGTAANTTGGTAAATAANCCTATTGAACTATTTCCATAATTAACAGCGTATGCACCTTCGGTATATCTTAAAAACACACCTATAACTTCTTTTACACCAGCAGAAACCCCTTGAACAGTACGCTCTTGCAGATTATTCTCCGCATCATCAATTGGTGCAAAAATTAATTTGGAAGGATCTTGTAAAGGTTTCATCCACTCTACCATTTTCTCGGCTGAACCACCTTGAAAAGTACTAATCAACGTATCAGGCATTGGATGAAACAAAAACGGAATATCTAAGTTATCACAGTGTTCCTTTAAACGTGTGGCAATAGCTGCAATAAGCATACTTTTTCCTGTACCAGGAATACCGTAACCCATAAAAACAGGCATAAAACCACCAAGCTCTTGAAACGGATTTTTCTTAGCCTCGAAATCATAACTCAACATACGCTCCGTTAAACGACGAGCAAAATGCTTAGCATCTCGGTTACCAACTATTTGCTCGAATTGAATTTTATTAAATTCGACACTCTTAGCAGTACCTTGAAATACATTTTCCCAACCTGAAACTGCAAAATCAGAGTTTTCTAATTTATAGGTTCTGTCAACTATAGTTTCCGTGTATTCTAAAGTGCTTTTTCGTAATTGAATTTCAGCAATTAAAGCTTCAAAATAGACCATAGTAAAATCTATGACATCCTTATCTGTTTTTATGATTTCAGGATGACCTAAATATTTATCNTAATAAAANAGTTGACATGAAATACCTTTTAGAGGTGACAAAAAGGACACTTCAGGAATTCCTGCAAACTTCTGCTTCATTACAGATAAATCATCCGAAGCATAGGGTTTTAAATCATGTAATACTTTATAAGCCGTTGCAAAAAGCATAAATGCCGATGCGGTGAGCATTTTACTCTCATATTCACGTTTACCTGAACTATCTAAAGCAGACTTGTTTTCGCTTAAACTTGATAAACCAGACGCATCATAGTAACTATCCTTTATCCAAATACCAAGTGTTAAAGCTTCTTGTACTACAAATAGAGCCTGGTTTAAAAACACAGGTAAAGCCACAGATTCTGGTAAGAGTCTTTTCTTTAGTGCTAATATGGTTTTAGAAACTGAAGTTACTGCTACATTACTACCATTATTTGCTCTAGATAGATAAAGTAATATGGATTCATCCTTACCGTCATTATCTCTGCTTTTGGCACGTTGACTCTGCTCCCATTGAATAGATTTAAGATAAGATGTTGCTTCATCACGAAGCATATCGAGTTCATTTTGTTTTATAGGAAAGGTTGAGTTGTGTTGCATTATCTTGAGTAATAAGTCAAAAGTTACAAGTATTAGTTGGGCTCAGAATCTTCAAGCTTTCATCCTCTAACTTCTAGCTTTTTTTAATTTTTTAATTCTGAAATTTGAATAGGTGGAATCGCCAACTTATTCATGATTTCTGGTGTTTTATTATATAATAATTGTATGATTCTATGTGGCGCAAAAACATAACGTTGTCTAAAAACAGCATCCCATTTTTGAAAGGTTTGTTTGCTAAAAAAGCTACCTTCTTTAAATTCACTACCAGATTTTAATTCGTCTATCTTAAATGATATTGCGAAGGATTCCAGTGGAATTTCCTTATTTGAAATACCTTGAAGGATAGCATGTGTCACTTTGTTTTCATCCTTTGCAAACACATTATGAATTGGTCCCAAATCGACACGCTTAACCACTTTTGGTAATACTTTTGGTAGACGCTTATCTATAGCGTATGCCATAGTGTCCAAATTCATTTCTCTATCTGATGTGTTTTTTAAAACATTATAGATTTCAGATTTGTAATCTTCAACATTTCTTCCATCATAATTAAAATACATGTAGCAAATAAATGGTCTGTTGTGAGACACATCATAAAAACTCCAACTCACTAAAAACTCTGCTGGCGAATCTTCAGGTGCTTTGATGATTTTACCTTGTACAAACCGGTTGAAAATATATTCCTTCATCGCTGATGAATAATATACTATTGATGCTGCTTGAAACAACTTTCGTTTAGAAATTGGTTCTTTTTTTCGCATTAAAGTATCTAGAAATTCATCTTTCAACACTCCAATATCGGTCAACTTATTAAGGAATTCTTCTCGCAATTCTAAATCATTAAACAAATAGCGGAATTCTAAATAATTTGGAAAACCAGAATCTGTTAANTCNACTTTCATATTTTCCTCATCNTCATACATGTATTTTACACGCATNGCTTCGATAGAATATAANAGCANATCAGAATATTGTTTNAANAACAATANCTCNTGNTGNTTTAGTATTTGTTTTTCCTGAACAGCNACTANNAGNTCNTTNAGCGTGAAATCTATCATTTTGTGATAGAACACATATTGTGCTTTGGAATCTAGTATTGCTGAATCTAAAGGGGTTACAATCATTTTAGTGTGTAGTTATCAGTGTTTAGTGTTTAGTTTATAGAAGCTCTAAAAAACTAAACACTAATTACTTTACACTGATTTAGGATAGTAAATCATCATCATTAGCTTTTGGTTTTGGCTGGCCTGTTGGCTCACCTCCATCCGCTGGAGCATTAGGATCAGCTTTATAGTATTCGTCAAAGATTTCTTTCATATCAATACCATAACGATCTGCAAAGTTCTTTTGAATTTCTTCATCCTTAGCTCTNATATCNTTTAAAGCNTCNGCATANCTACCATAAACACCTTGCATTACTTTTTCGTGTACAGGAATATTATCCATCATTTCTTGACGTGCTCTAGCACTTGCTGTATGCATTGCAGCTAAAGTTTCACCTATATGCTCATCNGTTTTAACACCTAAGTGTTCTAAAATAGCAGCAAACTCTTGNTCNGTACGNGCNTTTAAAGCCACAACGTANCCATCATANTACTTTAAACGCTCATCAGTGTCTGACTTTAANTTNGCACGATGTGTTTGTAAATTACTNCGTAAAGAAGTNAAAACTTTAATCGTTAAGTTATGCTTGTGCACAAAACTGTCTTTTGAAGCCGCTAATGTTGTATATGCATTTTTAAGACCTTCTAATTCTTCAACTTTTTGCTCTAACTGCGTTACTTTTTCTAAAGCCTCAGAATATTCAGTAGACTGTTTGTCTGCCACTTCCTCTAAAGCCTGTCTTGCTTGTTTTAAAAGTGCGTACTGCTCTTCTAATTGAGCTTCAACTTGTTTTTTCTTTTCAAGTGCTTTTGTGTGGTTGTTACTCGCCTCAACAATAGCTGTTTTTAAACTTTCTTCAACCTCTTTGATTTCAAGTTCTCTATCTTTTAAACGTTTTATGGCAGCCTGACTTTTAAATGATAATTCATTTAATAAGGTTTGAACATCTGCAGTTTCAATACGTTGTTGAAACATAGCTTTTGCCTTATTGTCTGCTGCATCACGCTCTTTTTGTGCGCTCTGTAATTCTTGTTCAGCATCTTTAATCTTGCTTTTTCTTCCCCAAAGATTATTCCACCAAGTATCTGGTTTTGCCTCAGCATCTTCAAGTTCAACTTTAGCACGCTCTAAACGCTTTATGGCATCATCTATAACTTTTTGTTCTGAAGCATTTAGTGCTGAAAAACCTTCGAACATAATACCAACTTCATCTTGATAATCCGTAAGGTCTTTAATGGCATCTAGAAGTGTAGTTCTGTCCTTCTCTGCCATATCTACAACATTGTCTAATGTAGCATTCAAGATTTTCTGACGACTTTCTGGATCGTCTTCTTGAGCTAATTTAGATTTCATTTGGTCGATGGCTTTTCCCCAGTTAACATCGACTTTTGCAGTTTTTTCGTTAGAATTTGTTTCTAATAAATCAAAATCGTCAGACATATTTGTAGTGTTATTAAGTTGAACAATAATTGGATAAGCAATTTCGGTAATTTTATAAGAGTACAAAAATTTTGCCTAGTAAATTATGAGTAGTAATTGTTATAAAAATGTTACAGGTCTTTTAAAACGAAAAATTGTTCAATACCTTTATAAGAAACACTAACAGATATGAAATTATTAAAATCCAGCCTTATTTTTTGCTTTATCATTTTATGTGTAAGCTGCAAAAACCAAGAAAAACAAACTGAGGTTGCAACCAATGAAGCAGAACCACAAATGGTAACCAAAACCGAAGAAACCATAAAAATCCATCCCATAGAGCATGCTACTTTTGTTTTAGAAACTGAGAATAATGTCATCTATGTAGATCCTGTAGGTGGTGCAAAAGCTTTTGAAGGTCAAAAACGCCCAACATTGGTTCTTATAACTGATATTCACGGAGATCATCTCAACGTTGAAACTTTAGAAAGTTTAAAACTTGAAAATATTCCAGTAATTCTTCCTGAAGCGGTTTCTGAAAAAATTCCGTCAACTGCAGTTACCAACCGAAAAGTTCTAAATAATGGAGAAACAACNNANNTNAANTCAATANATATTGAAGCTATACCAATGTATAACTTAAGAGAAGAGGCTTTAAAGTTTCACGAAAAAGGAAGAGGAAATGGTTATTTACTAACTATTAATGATGAGCGTATTTATATNTCTGGTGANACCGAGGATATTCCAGAGATGNGAAATCTTACAAACATTGATAAAGCATTTGTCTGTATGAATTTACCATACACAATGCCTGTAGAAAGTGCAGCAGATGCTGTATTAGATTTTAAGCCTAAAACCGTTTACCCATATCATTATAGAGGAACTGAAGGATTAAGTGACGTTAATCATTTTAAAAATATAGTTAATGAAAAAGAGTCCTCTATAAATGTTATTCTATTAGATTGGTATTAATTTTTATATAAACATACTATTGTTAATAAGTTCTCAAACGTTATAATAAGCCAATAAAACCGTGTGTTTCAACGTATTTAAACATCACTTAATCGATAAAATTTTAATACTTTTATTATAAATAATTTAAAATTAAGCAATTACAATTAAGTTTTTTTCTATATTAGCGGCACAATTCCAAATCTAAACTATTAATCATGTATAACAATCTACTTCCTAAGGCTTTAGTGGTAACAACTACTCAGCTTACCATGATTCTAATAGCTGTAGCTTCGATTTTTCTTGTTTTTATNCTTGTNGCCATAATTAAGATGTACAAATTAAAGGCAGAGAATAAAAAATTAATGGAAACTAATGCTTTTAAAGACGTTGATGAAAACTATAAAGATTTTACAGGTGGTCATCTATACGGAGACAATTAATCGATAATATTGAAAATAAAAAAGCCAGCTAAAAATTAGCTGGCTTTTTNNTGATTTCAGTTCTTTCTATCGAACTANCTTCTTATATTTAATTCGTTTTGGCATTAAATCTCCGCCTAATCGTTTCTTCTTATTCTCTTCGTAATCACTAAAACTACCTTCAAAGAAATACACTTGAGAATCTCCTTCAAAAGATAAAATATGAGTACAAATACGATCTAAAAACCATCTATCGTGACTAATTACCACTGCACATCCTGCAAAGTTTTCCAAACCTTCCTCCAATGCTCTTAAAGTATTCACATCTAAATCGTTAGTAGGCTCATCTAAAAGTAACACATTACCTTCCTCTTTTAAAGTCATAGCTAAATGTAAACGGTTTCTTTCACCACCAGAAAGTAACTTAACTTTTTTGTTTTGTTCACTTCCTGAGAAGTTAAAACGACTTAAATAAGCTCTAGAGTTTACTTGACGTCCACCCATCATTACCAACTCTTGCTCATCACTAAAGTTTTGCCAGATTGTTTTCTCTGGATCTATATTTGAGTGACTTTGATCTACATAAGCAATCTTAGCTGTATCTCCCACTTTAAACTCCCCTTTATCTGGTGTTTCTTCTCCCATTATCATTCTAAAAATAGTGGTTTTACCAGCACCATTTGGCCCAATAACACCAACAATACCTGCTTGTGGTAGGTTAAAGTTTAAATCTTCATATAACAACTTATCTCCATAAGCTTTGCTTACACCGACAGCTTCAATAACATTGGTTCCCAAACGTGGTCCATTTGGTATATAAATTTCTAGCTTTTCATCAAGTTGTTTTTGATCTTGACTCATAAGCTTATCATAATTCTTCAAACGTGCTTTTTGCTTTGTTTGACGACCTTTTGCCCCTTGTCTTACCCACTCTAACTCACGCTCTAACGTTTTCTGACGTTTGGAAGCTGACTTACTCTCTTGTGCTAATCGTTTAGATTTTTGATCTAACCAAGAAGAGTAATTTCCTTTCCACGGAATACCTTCACCTCTATCGAGTTCTAAAATCCAACCAGCAACATTGTCTAAGAAATACCTATCGTGTGTTACTGCAATAACAGTTCCTTTATATTGCGCCAAGTGATGCTCTAACCAATGAACAGATTCTGCATCTAAATGGTTAGTAGGCTCATCTAATAATAGCACATCTGGTTCTTGTAAAAGTAAACGACAAAGTGCTACTCTACGACGCTCACCTCCAGAAAGTACTCCTATTTTTTTATCACCTTCTGGTGTACGCAGAGCATCCATAGCTATTTCTAGCTTGGTGTCTAATTCCCAAGCATTAGTAGCATCAATTTTATCTTGTAGTTCAGCTTGTCTGTTCATTAGCTTTTCCATTTTATCAGGATTACTATAAACTTCCTCTAAACCAAATTGATCATTGATACTATTGTACTCGTCTAATATAGCCACAGTTTCGGCAGCTCCTTCTTTTACAACTTCTAATACAGTTTTATCATCATCTAACTGCGGTTCTTGCTCTAAATAACCAACTGTATAGCCTGGTTGAAATACAACATCTCCTTGGTAATTTTTATCTACACCTGCAATAATCTTTAGTAAGGTAGACTTACCTGAACCATTAAGACCCAAAATACCTATTTTGGCACCATAAAAGAAACTGAGGTAAATATTCTTTAATACAGGTGTGTTAGCACCTTGAAAAGTCTTTGTAAGACCTGACATTGCGAAAATGACTTTTTTATCGTCGCTCATATTTTTTTATTAAAATTTAATTCTAATTTATTAGACTATATTTATGGAAATAAGCTTTTTAAACTCTACCCTTAAGCGCATTAAACACCCAAGCTACAGCTAAAAAACCTACACCAACAGCAGCAAAACCATAGCCTGCTACTTCGTAATATCTAAAAGCTCCAAGTGCAATTAATCCCAATCCTACAATAATCATAATGGTTGTAGCCCAAGCTAAAACCGTGTTTTTATTCATCGCCATAACCTATTTCTAAAAATTAAATTATTCTTTTAGTTAGTTTGTTAGTGTTACAAATATCGTATTTTAAATAAAAAAAGCACCACAAATTGTGATGCTTCTAACATTATATTAATGTATTTGTTACAATTTCAGCATAGGAACTTCAATAAATAAAAGTTCAGAATCCTCTTTAGCGTCAATATTAAAACTATCGGTTTCTGAAATCCCTATAGCATCTCTTGTTTCTAAGGTGTTTTGATCTACATTTATATTTCCTGAAATCGTCATGATATAAACTCCATGATTCTCGCTTTTTAATTCATATGTAAATGACTCACCTCCTTTTAAATCTATACGAGACAATTTAGCATCCTGATGAATTTTCAAACTTTCAGAATCCTCATCCTTAAAAGACGTCACTATAGTTTGAAGTTTTCCTTGTCGATCTTCAGAATTAAATGCTTTTTGATCGTATCGAGGTTTAACGCTTCTTTTTTCAGGAATAATCCAAATTTGAAATAAGCTTAAATATTCATCAACCGAACCGTTTATTTCAGAGTGTTGCACACCTGTTCCGGCTGACATGACTTGTACCTCTCCTGGAATAACTGGTATCCAGTCATCACCCATATTGTCCCGATGTTTTAAAACACCTTTTAATGGAATGGTAATAATCTCCATATTATCATGAGGATGTGTGCCAAAACCCATTTTAGGTGCAATTATATCATCATTTAATACTCTTAAGGCTCCAAAATGAACTTTTTCAGGATTATACCAATTAGCGAAACTAAAGGAATGATTGGCCTGCAACCAACCATGATTTGCAAATCCTCTATCTTCTGCTTTGTGAATTATAGTTTTCATTTCTCTCTTTCTTTTAATTTATCTCAATTTATCTAGCAAGTCACTTAATTGTGCCGCTTCTTCTTCTGTGATTCGATTTAACCAATTATCATTAAAATCATCCGAAATATCCTCTAGAAGCTGTAACCCTTTCTTTGTAATTTGAATATGAACAACGCGTCTATCATGTTCACACGGTATTCGCTCTATAAGATCTTTAGCACATAATTTATCTGTTAACCTTGTGGCATTAGGAGCGCGCTCTATCATTCTGTCTTTAACAACTTGCATTGATAAAGGCTCATTAGCACCTCTTAAAATCCTTAGAATATTATACTGTTGTGGTGAGAGTCCAAAACCTGCAAAAAATGTATTCTGTTTAGCCGAAATCCAATTGGCTGTATATAAAATATTTATTAAGGCCTTAGTTTTATTATCCTTAAACTTTGAATGAACATCTTTTGCTATATCTCCCATCTTATAATGCTTTTTGTAGTTTATCAACTTCTACTAAAAGTTCTTCATTAAACTCCTCGTTGGAAATTTTTCCTGCTTCAAAATTATCGTTGAAAAAAGGTAATGAAAATAATCCTACAATATTACCGTCGTGCCATATAAATCTATCCTTAGCAACAGTCAATACTGTTTTTCCCCCTCTACCACCTGTAGATGTTGCCATTAATAACATCGGCTTTTTGTAAAGAAAATTACCTTCAATCCTTGTCATCCAATCAAAAAGGTTTTTAAATACGGTTGCATAAGCTCCGTTGTGCTCTGCCAAAGAAAGAACGATTCCATCAGCATTTTTAATAAGGTTTAATAATCTATGAGCACTTTCAGGTGCTTCCCCCAACTCATTTTCTAAATCAACACCATAAATTGGTGCATCAAAATCATTTAAATCAATGGTATTAACTTCTACATCTTTCAAAAGAGATGCAGCATACTCTGCTAATTGCTTGTTAATCGATGTACTACTATTAGTTCCTGCAAAGGCTAATATTTTTTTCATTATTTCTATTTTTTGATGGTACAAAGTTATNGATAAAATATTTATTTTCCAAGGAAACTATTTCCATGTAAATATATTTAACTTCGCTTTAAGAAAAATCACCATCATCAATACCAGTAATCTTTTGTAAATTCGTAGCAAACTAATAATCATATGGACATCAACTTCAATAAAAACGAAGATCATAACAAACTACTTGTATCAGATTTAAAGAAAAGACTTGCCAAAGTAAAGCTTGGTGGTGGTGAAAAAAGCATTGAAAAACATCATAGTAAAGGTAAAATGACCGCTAGGGAACGTATTGATTATCTCCTAGATTCTAAATCGAAATCTATAGAAATTGGTGCTTTTGCAGGTGATGAAATGTATAAAGATTATGGTGGTTGCCCTTCTGGTGGTGTGGTTGTAAAAATAGGTTACATCAAAGATAAACAATGTATTGTTGTAGCAAATGATGCCACTGTAAAAGCTGGTGCCTGGTTTCCTATTACCGGAAAAAAGAACTTAAGAGCTCAAGAAATTGCCATAGAAAATAAATTACCTATTATTTATTTAGTGGATTCTGCAGGTGTGTTTTTACCAATGCAGGATGAAATTTTTCCAGACAAAGAACATTTTGGTCGCATATTCAGAAACAATGCCGTAATGAGTAGTATGGGTATTACTCAGATTGCTGCAGTTATGGGAAGCTGTGTGGCTGGTGGTGCCTACTTACCTATTATGAGTGATGAGGCTTTAATTGTGGATAAAACAGGAAGTATTTTCCTTGCTGGAAGCTATTTGGTAAAAGCTGCTATTGGTGAATCTATAGATAATGAAACCTTAGGAGGAGCTACTACGCATAGTGAAATTTCTGGTGTAACAGATTACAAAGCTAAGNACGACAAAGATGCTTTNGATAAAATAAAAAACATAGTTGANAAGATTGGTGATTTTGATAAAGCGGGCTACAATCGTGTTGCTTCTAAAAAGCCAAAAGAAAATCCTGATGATATCTACGGTATTTTACCAAAAAGTAGAGCTGACCAATACGATATGAAGGAAATCATTAAACGTTTGGTTGACAATTCTGAATTTGAAGAATATAAAGAAGGCTATGGTAAAACTATTATAACTGCTTATGCACGTATTGATGGCTGGGCTGTTGGTATTGTTGCTAATCAACGTCAATTAGTTAAGACTACAGCTGCAAAAACCAAACCTAGCGAAATGCAGTTTGGAGGTGTTATTTATAACGACTCAGCAGATAAAGCAACTCGTTTTATAGCGAATTGTAACCAAAAGAAAATACCTCTTGTGTTTCTACAAGACGTTACAGGGTTTATGGTAGGAAGCAAGTCTGAACATTCAGGTATTATAAAAGATGGTGCCAAAATGGTTAATGCCGTGAGTAATTCTGTTGTTCCTAAATTTACAATCGTAGTAGGAAATAGTTATGGTGCCGGAAATTATGCCATGTGTGGTAAAGCTTACGATCCTAGATTAATCGCTGCATGGCCAAGTGCAGAACTTGCTGTGATGAGTGGGAATTCTGCTGCTAAAGTTCTACTTCAAATTGAAACTGCTTCACTAAAAAAGAAAGGAGAAACGATTACAAAAGAAAAAGAAGAAGAACTATTTAATAAGATAAAATCACGATACGATAATCAGGTATCACCTTACTATGCTGCTGCCAGACTTTGGACAGATGGTGTGATTGACCCTTTGGATACAAGAACTTGGATTAGTATGGGAATAGAAGCTGCAAACCACTCACCTATTGAAAAACCTTTTAATTTAGGTGTCTTGCAAGTTTAAAGACTTAACATATTAAACACATTATGACAAAAAATCAATTAAGATTACTATTATTAATTAACATTATCACTTGTTTCCATTTTACTGGTGCTCAAACAAATAACAATTTTGAAATTACACCAAATAAAAAATACGTTTCTATAAGTGTAGCAACTAAAAAAAATAAAAATCTTTTAGATGATTACATAGTTACCAATACAGATACGCTTGTTAATATTAACTCGAGTTTTAATTTATATGATTTAAAAAATTTTTGTGAATGTTTTAAATCTGATGAATTGATTCAAAAGTACTATTCTGGTCTTCAGTATTATTACCCTAAAAACAAAAGTTACGGAATTACGAAACAATGGAATAGTAAATTAGTTGTTCACTTAGACAAATCACTCCCTCGTACCGTTAGAAAAAAATTTAGATCATTTTTTAATCAGGTTGCTAATATTGATAATTTAGATATTTCATTTAGCAAAGACATAGAAAAATCTAATTATCTTATAAAATTTTCAGACACTATTATACCTGTTGTAAAATCTAATTATTTTGAGGATGATAAGTTGTCTCCCTATAGTAATGTGACATATAAGTTAATTTCTGATAATAATTCTAAAATATTCACAGGAAAGCTATTAATAGACAAGAGTTTAAATAAAGACAAACAGCTAATGTTAAAAAAGTTAAAACAACTTTTTTTTATGAGTCTTGGCCCTTTTTATAATTTAAGACGTATGCCTGAAGAAAGTCTATTGAGTAACGACTACAAAGATTCTAAAATATTATCTGAGTTTGATTTAGCAATATTAAAGATTCATTATTATAAAATATACCCTAATCCACTTAAAAATATAGAAATAAAAAAAATACGTAAATATGCGAAATCAAATTGCATTAATAAGAATTAAAGTCTTTGTATTGTTAAGCACATTAATTCTTACACCTCTTTATACAATAGGACAAAGTAAAGAAATTCATAAACAAGGATTCTATGTAAGTAAAGCTTCTTTTAAGGCGACTTACAAGCCTATTGATTCTATAGGTTTTGCTATTAAGGACAAAGACACCTTAATTCAAGTCAAAGAATTACATAGACCAGAAGGAAAACCAGTTCTTTATGAATATAAAGATTCTACTTTTTTAGAGGTTTACAAAAAAATAGCATTTAGACAAATACACAAAGATTCCTCAAACAGTAAACCGATGAAATACTGGAAAGATGAAATAAAAATTTACTTTTCAAAAAGTATATCAAGCTCAATGAAACGTGAATTTATGAAATTCAGTCATTTTATTGATCAAGAAGTAGATAGTCTAAAAATAAGCAAGGTTAATAAACTTGAGGATTCTAATTATGTCATTTATAATGATATTGATTATCAATTTCTTGATAAAATGAAAGACTATACTAAATCAGATTACTGGGTTTCTTGGAATGAAAAAAATCAAATAGAACGTGGTTATATTAGAATTGTAAAAGAAAAGTTGTTTTCTGAAAAACTTGCTATTCAGAAAATGAAAGAATTATTTATAGGTTCACTAGGTTGGTTTAATTTTAATAGCGAATTAGATTGTGAAAGTTATTTTGCTAAGTGCTATTCTGACAATAAGCACTTAACACTCTTAGATATAGAAATCTTAAAATACCACTATTCTTATGGGATTTGCAAAGGCACTAGAATTAAAACTTTTGAAATGCAGCATAAAGAGTCTAAAAAATTACTAAAAAAACACAACTCAAAAATCTATTTTTATCACCTAGATTAAATAAAAAAAGAGCGCTAATTGCGCTCTTTTCTTTTTATACTTTTAAGAAATACTAGTGAATTGCAGCTTCACGTTTTGCTTTCTTTTCTTCTTTAATTTCTTTAAAACGTTCAATAGCTGATCCAAAAATCCAATAAGGAACTACAAAAGTTAAAAGGAAAATCATTAACCAAAATCCAATTGTTAATATGGTTAAGAATGCTAAAAATCCTAAATATTGATCAAAATCAAACATGCTATTTATTTTATTTACGTTTTAGTTAATGCAAAGATATAACCAAATTATAAGTTTTACAATAGGTAAAATGAGATTTATTAACAGGAAATAAACAATTACTATATAGCCTTGATTAATAATTCTGCAGTTGCTGGGTTTGTTGCTAAAGGTACATTGTGCACATCACAAAGTCTCATTAACATCAGAATATCTGGTTCATGAGGGTGACGATCCAAAGGATCTCTAAAAAACAAAACCATATCGCACTTGCCTTCTGCTACTCTAGCAGCTATCTGGGCATCTCCACCAACTGGGCCAGAAAGTAAAGCATTAACTTCAAAACCTGCTTTAATAGCTTTATCTCCCGTTGTTCCTGTTGAAATTAGAGAAATGTTTTTTTGAAGTAAAACATCTTTATGCTCATTTAGAAACTGAACCATTTCGGCTTTTTTTCCGTCATGAGCAATAATTGCAATTTCCATCTTAGAGATTTTTAATATGATAATCTACTAAACCGTCTATTGGTCGTCTAACGAAATTTCCAACCTTAAAACCTAACTCTTCTGCAACTTGCTTTATTTCTTTTTTAGAGAAAAAAGCTATTGACCCTGCAAAATGAACAGGAGCTGTTTTCAGTTCTTCTTTGTACTGCATTATCATATTTTCAGCAAAGATTCTAAAACCTCGTTTTATAACGTCTTGTATATAATCAGAATCTTTATTTAAAAACATAAATTCAGCAAAATTTGCTAAATAAGCATTAGGGTTTGGTTTTTTGTATAAATTATACTTTATGAAGTCGGCATCTAAATTGTACTTGTGTTCAAATGCTAACTTTATGGTTTGTGGCATCTTGTTGAAATAATAATCTCTAATAAGCAATTTACCATAGTGATTACCACTAGCGTCATCCATAAGTGAATAGCCTAAACTTTTTACACGCTGATGTAGTTTATCACCATCATAATAACTACAGTTAGATCCTGTACCCATAATACAAACCACTGCAGCTTCATCATTGTGATTTAATGATGCTCTTACAGCAGCCATGGTATCTTCCTGCACATCTACTGCTGCATTAGGAAAAATATCTTCAAGTACTTTTTTTAATGCTAATCTAGGATTTTCTGTACCACAACCAGCACCATAGAAAAATACGTGAGTAGCTTGTACCTTAAACTGCATTAGCTCATCACTCTTACTTATTATTTTTCTAAGTTTTTTCTCTGGAAGAATCGCTGGATTTAAACCTTTAGTTCTAATTTTTTCTGACAACATCTTACCTGTGTCGTCAATTGCAATCCAATCGCATTTTGTAGAACCGCTATCTGTAATTAAAATCATGATAATACCTTTATACAAAAATTCCGTAGCCTATGCCTTAAACATAATCCTACGGAATTTTAGAATTTATGTTACTATTAATTATAGGGAATTAACTTTTTGAGCTAAATCTACTAATTTATTTGAATATCCAAACTCATTATCGTACCAAGATACTAATTTAAAGAANGTTGAGTTTAACTCAATTGCAGCATCAGCATCGAAGATACTTGTACGTGCATCGCTAACAAAATCTTGAGAAACCACTAACTCATCTGTGTAACCTAAAACTCCATTCATAGGACCTTCAGAAGCCGCTTTAAAAGCTGCTTTGATTTCTTCTAAAGATGTTTCTTTTTGAGTCTTAACAGTTAAATCTACCACAGATACGTCTGCTGTTGGTACTCTAAATGCCATACCTGTAAGTTTTCCATCTAATTTAGGAATCACTTTACCTACAGCTTTTGCTGCACCTGTAGAAGCTGGAATAATATTCATTAAGGCACTACGACCACCTCTGTAATCTTTTCTTGAAGGACCATCAACAGTTAATTGTGTTGCTGTTGTAGCATGTACAGTAGTCATTAAAGCTTCTTCAATACCAAAATTATCATCAACAACTTTAGCTAAAGGCGCTAAACAGTTTGTTGTACAAGATGCGTTTGAAACAATTTTATGATCTGCAGTTAATTCATGATCATTAACACCCATTACAAACATAGGTGCATCTTTACTTGGAGCAGAGATCACAACTTTTTTAGCACCACCTTCTATATGATAGTTTGCTGTTTCTAATGTTGTNAAAATACCTGTACATTCAGCAACNATATCAGCACCAACTTCATCCCATTTTAAGTTTTTAGGATCGCGTTCNGCAGTTACTCTAACCGTTTTACCATCTACTACTAAATGACCATCTTTAACTTCAACTGTACCNTCAAAGCGACCGTGTACAGAATCATATTTTAATAAATAGGCTAAATGCTCTACATCTAATAAATCGTTGATAGCAACAACATCTACATCGTCACGTTTAACCGTTGCTCTAAAAACAATTCTTCCTATTCTTCCAAATCCGTTTATTCCTAATTTTAATTTTGACATTTCTAATTTTGATTTAATTCTACTTAGTTATTTTATATAGTCATGATATCTGAAACTCTAAGAAGCTCCATATCAATTTTTGATTTTCCTTTTACTGCTTGGTCAAATGGAGTTAGATCCATTTGATCATTTTTAAGACCAACCATAAAGTTGCTCTTTCCTGTAATTAAGCTTTCAACAGCCTTAACTCCCATTCTACTTGCTAANACTCTATCGAAACAAGATGGTGAACCACCACGCTGCATGTGTCCTAGAACAGAAACTCGAACTTCGTATTCTGTCATATTTTCTTCAACATAATCCTTTAGTTCAAAAACACTTTTACCAATCTTATCACCTTCAGCAACAACAACGATACTTGAAGATTTACCTGATTGCTTGCTTCGTCTTAGAGACTCTAAAAGTCTATCTAAACCTAGATCTTCCTCTGGGATTAAAATTTCTTCAGCACCAGCTCCTACTCCAACANTTAAAGCTATATGACCAACATCGCGTCCCATTACCTCAATAAAGAACAAACGGTTATGAGAACTTGCTGTATCTCTAATTTTATCTATAACTTCTACAACGGTGTTTAAAGCTGTATCATAACCTAAGGTATGTGTTGTACCGTAAATATCATTATCAATAGTTCCTGGNATTCCCATTACAGGAAAACCATATTCTTGATTAAATATCATAGCACCTGTAAAACTACCGTCACCACCAATAACAACAAAAGCATCNATACCTGCTTTTAATAATTGCTCATGAGCTTTTGCTCTACCTTCTTTAGTTCTGAATTCTTGTGAGCGTGCCGATTTTAATATTGTACCACCTTTGTTAATGATGCCTTTTACACTACGTGCGTCCATTTTTTCAAAATCGCCATCAATCATGCCTTCATAACCTCTGTAAATACCATAGCATTCTATATTATGAAACGCACATGCTCTTACTACAGATCTTATTGCAGCATTCATTCCTGGAGAATCTCCTCCAGAAGTCATAACACCTATTTTCTTAATTGTATGTAGCATTATTGTAATCTATTTTCAGTAAAATTACTTAATTATGAACATAAAAAAGTGACTATTATCATAAAATAATGATAGCGAAATGAATTCAAACGTTTTCGTTAATAAGTATTTAAAAAAAATGAAAGAAATAATACTAGGACTTGGATTTAGAGTCCTCTTTTTTCATTCTCATGTAATCTGGAAGCATAGCATCTGAGTTTTGTTCCTCTTTCTTTTCTTCCTTTTTTTCATCTTTATCTTTCTTGTTTTTTCCTGAAAAGATAATCTGGATTAATTCTTTGAAAGTATCAAATTCTACATTATAAGATAATCCCACACCTTGAGTATATCCTATTTCTTCACCAAAGTTTCTAATGGTATTTTCTCTATTAAAAACTTTAGCACGTAATGTACCATCTTCATTTAACAACCAATCTATTTGAACATCACCAGTGATAGTCGTTTGCTGTGTAGTGCCAAAAGGAACACCTACTTTACCATTAACCAGCAACCTATCATTTATTCTTGTTTGAAGCGTAAAGCCGACAGTACTGTTAGTCTGAACATCTGGTGTGTCTTGACCAATTTCAGCAACGATACCAATATCTAAGTTTTCATTACCACCACCTAAAATATTATTAACAATACCTGATAAACGTTCAGAAAGTGTACCTGTAATATCTAAGCCTCCTGATGTTGTAGTGAATCCACCTGTTCCTAAAAGTGCTAAAGCTTGATAATCGCGTTCATCTTTTGAGGATAGCCTATAGTCTAACTCTGACTTTACTGTTGAACTTACATTAGGGAAATTCAATTTAAAGTCTGGTTCTGGTTGTTCTAATTGACCTGTTAATTGAATTTCAACTTCAACAGGAATTCTTTGGCTAATAGGGTTATCCAGCAAAACAGAAGGGTTTGCAGAAGTTGAGTATACTGCTTTTAAGTTAATTTGAGCTTTCATTGGATCACCTTCCCAAACAATTGTTCCGCCTTGTTGCACTTTAAATTTTTTCTCTACAAGACCTCCATACTTAAAGTTATAAGTACCTTCATTAACTAAAAAATCTCCCCACATATTAAAAGTACCATTGGTATTTATATAAAATCCAAGGTTACCATCTCCTTTACCTTTTATGGTACTACCTGCTTCTTTATCTATTACAATTTCTATTAAAGCATTTTGGTTTACGGCAAGTCCAAAATTAAGTTCTAAACCTTTTACTTCAATCTGTTCTGTTACTTCGCCATTAACTCTTGCTGCTTTTTCTTCTGGACTTAAAAAATGAATAAATGAGTTATCTCCAAAACTTTCAGCATCGTTTAAAGGAATATTAAACACTGTACCTTGTGCTGTGCTTCCTTCAAAATCAACCACTAGTTGATCTGTAGGTCCTTTTATTGTAGCATCTCCAGACACAAAAGCAGTACCGTAATATAATTCATCTTCAGACTCTTCTGTATCCAAAACTAAAAGACGGTTGGTACTTAATTCTAGCCCTAGTTTCCAATCAGAAAAATTATCATGCTCAATATAACCGTTCAAACTTCCTTTAGAGAAATATTTAGAATCGGTCATAGCGACACCTCCAAAGTTGAAGCGTTGTCCTCTTAAAATTACTTTTGAGTCGAAATCAAAACCATAGTCTACATTAAGATAGGGAATGGTCATACCTGCTCTATCTAACAATAGTTCTCCATCTATGTTAGGCTTCCGAAGACTTCCCGTGACCCTTGCATTTCCAGAAACCAAACCTCTAATATTACTAATAACTCCTTCTCCCAAAGGATTTAAAGGGTCTAAGAGAAATTCTTCAAAACCTACATCTAAATTGATACTTGGGTCGCTTTCATTAAAATCAATAGTTCCGTTAGCTTCAAGAGATTTTAAATTATCATTAATCAAAGAAATGTTAACACGGTAATTTGTAATTGAATTATTACCAACTACACGAGCAGTAAGATTTCCTAAATCGAAATCATTGACAAATAGATTACTAATAACCACGTCAGATTTTGGTAAATACACTCCATCACTTTGAATTAAATCCAACTTTCCATCAACCACACCTTTTAGATCTAAACTGTCTATTCTAGGTGTGATTTTCACTAATTCTACATTCTTAAAATCTGCTTTGAAGCTTTTATTTAGGGTATCTTCTATTCTACCTGACAATAGAATTTCTTCATTGCCATGATCTATCCTTATCGGTGAAATATCAAAAGTTTTAAAATCTCTATCAAAACTAATTTTGTTAAGCGTATCCTTTCCTGAATTTACAGACCAATCATAACCTTTGAATTTGATATCGGACTTCTTAAATCCAACCACAGATTTATTAGATTGATCTATGGTGTAGAATAAGTTTAAATCNTAATTATCNTTATTNTTTTCACCNCCTTTAAACTCTGTTTTNATCAATAANGTATCTCGCTTTGTTACATTTATCAAGCTGAATTGTGACGCNCTATANGCACCNGCATTTACACTATCNACTTCAATAAAAGTATTAAACAANGGGTTGCTGTTATCTACATTCAAATTNATGTTATTAGCAAAATATTCTTTGTATTTTATTTCTGGAGAACTAAACTTTAAATCGAAACCTTTCTCGTCAGATTCTACTCGTCCTTCAATAAATGTATTTTTTCCAANGGTTAAATCCTTAAAAAATACAGCAGCTATTTTAGAGTAAATATTGAAATGAAAATTAAGGTATTGTCCTTCTTCTATATCGTGAGGACTATAATTNGTNTAGATACTTCCTACNGAGTTTTCAACNAATTTTAAAACATCCATAATCTTGAATTCACCAACTACACGGCCATTTATGATATCTGGTGAGTTAATGGAAATCGTTCTAACATCACCATTAAAAGAGGATACTATATCAAAATCCTGAAAATTATAATTACTATCTTGATTTTTATACGTTGTATTTGTAATGTTAATCTCACCACTTGCAGTATCATAAGTGGTTGCACTCCCTCTCATGGTCACCAATCCATTAAATTCGGAAATACTATCTCTTGTTACAAAGTTTAGAACTTTAAGATTTGCATAAGCTACATCTGCTTTAAAATCAAACTTTTTAAGTTCTTGNGAAAAATCTATTAAACCATTAAAGTCTAATTGTAGATTAGGGTCATCTGCTTTTAAAACTCCATTAAATATATTATTCCCCAAATCACCAGAAAGTGTAATATCTTCATAAACGTAACCATTGTAGTCTAGCACAAAAACCTGACCTTCTACATCTGTTCTTAGGTTATCAATAGTAAAACCTTTTCCATCAACATCTAAATTTAAGGAGACAGTTTTCAAAAGTGGATCATTCAACATTTCACCTAAATTGAACTCATCAAAAACAACATTTCCAACATAGTTAGCATTATCTATATCATCAATGTTGGTCAATTTTAAGTCAGTATCTATTAAACCAATATCAGTATTAATGATAATATCTGCATCTACTGTTTTTTCTGTTATATATGAAGTTCCTTTTATTCTAAAATTACCAACTTCAGAGAGTATTGTTGGTATAGAATTACCTAAAAGACGTGGTAGTAAATCTGTTAAATCTTTATAGTTTGACGCTAGATTATCGAAACGGCCATTAATNGCAAAGCCCTCTTCATCATCANTAAACAAATTTTTAAAAGTGATATCNCCTAAAATTCGTGTGTCTCTAGTGGTACTTAAATCTAGATTTTCGGCTTTTAAATTGTTAAGCGTTCCTGAAAGTTCGGCATTAAAACTCGTACGTTGATCAACTCCAAATTCATCAAAAAACACATTAAGTTCTGTTAATGAAATCTCTGAATCTTTAAAACTGGCTTCAAGATTTACCTTATCAACAAAATCCTTAAAGTCTTCTCTGTTATAGTTGAATCGTAAGTTACCCTTAAGTTCAGATCGCTCTGTTTTAATGTTAAGATCACCAAAATTCATATGATCCAAAGTGTATTCAAAATTGGTCATAAGATTTTTAACCTCTACACCTCTACTATCTGTAAAACTGAATTTGTTAATCCTACAACTAACGTCCGGACCATTAATTAAAAAGTTGGTAGTATTGGCGTTGATACCTTCAAAATTGAAAACATTTGGTGTTTCTCTATTTTCATCAATAAGCTTAAAAGTTCCATTTTCAATAGATAAATCGCTCGATGAAAATAAAAAATCACTTTTCTCTTTCCTTGGATTATCGTTATCAAACTTAGCTACAAAAACATCGAGATTTGTGTCTTTTTCCCCTTCATAAGTTTTGAGGTTAAAAACCAAATCTTGAATATCTATATCGCCGAAATTAAGCTTCGTGTTGAATAAATTTCTAAAACTTATAATAGAGCTATTCAATTCACCGATACTAAAAAGTGTATCTTTTTTGTAATCTCTAATCAATATTTCCTTTAACTCAATATCGCCATTGAGTTGAAGTCCTATCTTACCAATATTTATGTCTGTTTTGAAATCTTCATTTATTCTATCTGTAGCATATTTCCCTAACCTAGTCTGAACCGCTGGAATTGAAAGAATTAAAAACAAAATGATAAACAGCAGTAAAAATATTGCTACTATTTTACCTATTATTTTAAGTACTTTTTTGATAGAATTTATAAGTTTTATTGTCTGAAATCTTCATTACCTTTGTTCTTACAATACGTTGTAATTGTTGTAATGGACTATATCTGTCAAAATTAACAATTATTGTGCCTAATATCGACTATGGAAAAAGAAAATATTTATATTCTNGGTATAGAGTCCTCATGTGATGATACTTCGGCTGCTGTATTATGTAACGATAGTATTTTAAGCAATGTTGTAGCAGATCAAAAAATACATTCAGAATATGGAGGAGTTGTACCAGAACTAGCCTCTAGAGCACATCAGCAAAATATTGTTCCTGTTGTACATCAAGCTTTAAAAAAGGCNAATATTGAAAAAGAGCAACTCAGTGCAATTGCCTTTACTCGTGGTCCAGGATTGATGGGATCACTCTTAGTCGGTACGTCTTTTGCAAAGTCCTTAGCTTATGGTTTAGATATTCCTTTGATAGATGTGAATCATATGCAAGCTCATATTTTAGCTCATTTTATTGATGAAGAAGATCACAACAAACCGCCTTTTCCGTTTTTAGCCATGACTATTTCTGGTGGTCACACACAAATTGTAAANGTGAATGACTATTTTAATATGGANGTTCTTGGTGAAACTATAGATGATGCCGTTGGAGAAGCTTACGATAAAAGTGGGAAAATATTAGGACTTGGTTATCCTGCAGGTCCTGAAATAGACAGAAGAGCTCAACTTGGAAATCCTAAAGCTTATAAGTTCACCAAACCAAAAGTTGATGGACTAAATTTTAGTTTCTCTGGACTTAAAACAGCCATTCTTTACTTTGTACAACGTGAAGTAAAAACTAATCCAAATTTTATTGAAGAAAATCTCAATGATATCTGTGCTTCAATTCAGTATACTATTATTGGAATTTTAATGGATAAATTGAAACTCGCCGTAAAACAAACCGGAATAAAGCATATTGCTATTGGTGGTGGAGTGTCTGCAAATTCTGGAATTAGAAAAGCACTTAAAGATGGGGAACAAAAGTTTGGCTGGACAACCTATATCCCTAAATTTGAATATACTACAGATAACGCTGCTATGATTGCTATAGTTGGCTACCTAAAATACCTAAAGAAAGATTTTTCTGATTTTGATGTAATGGCNACTGCACGATTAAAAATTTGATTATCTGANATTTAAATCTCNTANAGAAAGTTTATTTTTTAATTCTCTTAAATTTTAGTTTTTTTGTAGTTACCCTAACGTAACAAGTCCTACTAAAATGAAATATTGTTTACCGCTTTTACTATTTATTTCACTTTATGGCTTTTCTCAAAATTCACTTGAAAAAAATTTAGATTCAATTGCAAGTTCAGAAGACGCCAAAACTTTTTTGAAAGCTCATAAGCCCGAAGATGGCAAATTGTACACTTACAATAAAGAAAAGCACAAAACTCAATTAGCAAACGATCTTTTTAGACTTTCAGAAGGAGGAAAAAAAGTTGTTAAAGCTGGCCTAAAAAAAACCTTTTATAAAGTCATCAACAAAGATATTGTTGACCATTATAAATTCAGTTTTATAATAATTGATGGTAAAACATCATCAAACAGATCTGCGAAAATTATACGAGATAAAATTCTAGCAGAATACAACAGTGGTAAAAAATTTAGTGATTTGGCAAAACACCACTCCTCTGGAAATACTGCAAAAACCGATGGTGATGCTGGTTGGATAAAACAAGGGGAAATATCGGAAGCTTTTGACAAAGAAGCTTTCATAAAAACTCATNCGCTAAATGATGTTTTTAAAGTTGATGATGTTGAAAANAAAAAGTTTTATCTTGTAATGCGTACGGCAGATAAAAAACCTATTGAGGAAATTACGGTGTTAAGATTTACAGAAGAGATTTAAAAATTCATGCAACTATTTTACAATTCCGATATTNCAGAAAATGAAACCAATTTNAGCTTCGATAAAGAAGAAAGTCGACATATTGTAAAAGTACTCCGTAAAAGAATTGGNGATAAACTTCATATTACCAATGGTANAGGTTGGTTGTTTGAAGGNGAGTTAACAACTGCTGATCAGAANAACTGCATTGTTAATATCACCTCAAAATCATTTCAAGAAAAACGACCTTACAGCCTACATCTTGCTGTTGCTCCCACAAAAATGAACGATCGTTATGAGTGGTTTTTAGAAAAAGCAACTGAAATAGGCATAGAAACTATTACACCAATTATTTGTGATCATAGCGAACGTAAAGTCATAAAGACAGAACGATTCGAAAAGATTATTCAATCGGCAATGAAGCAGTCGTTGCAATGTTACAAACCGCATCTTAATGAAGCTATTGCATTTCAAGATTTCATTTTAAATGAATTTGAAGGTCAAAAATTTATAGCGCATTGTGAAGAAACAGATAAAAAATCCCTAAAATCACAATTACAAGAAAACGGCAACTATACTATATTAATTGGACCGGAAGGTGACTTTAGCGTTAAAGAAATTGAAATTGCTTTGCAGCAGAATTACATTCCTGTAACTTTGGGTAACACACGATTACGAACTGAAACTGCTGCTATTGCTGCCTGTCATTCCGTGGCATTTTTAAATGAATAACATATGAAACTTTTGTTCTCTACTTTTTTATCGCTTTTCACTTTGTTTCTTTTTTCGCAAGAAGTCGCTGTTTTAAAATATAGTGGTGGTGGAGATTGGTACAGTAATCCTACTGCTTTGCCAAATTTGGTAAAATATTGCAATAAGAATATCAATACTGCTATAGATGAAAATGTTCAAACTGTAGAAGTAGGAAGCACCGATATTTTTCAGTTTCCTTTTTTACATATGACAGGGCATGGTAATGTGTTTTTTAATGAAGAGGATGCTATAAACCTCAGAAACTATTTAGTCTCAGGAGGTTTTCTTCATATTGATGACAATTACGGTATGGAGCCATATATAACCAAAGAACTAAAAAAAGTGTTTCCTAATAGTGAGTTGGTTGAAATCCCAAAAAATCATGAAATTTTCAACACCGCTTTTGAGTTCCCAAATGGATTACCCAAAATTCATGAGCATGATGGTAAAGCACCTCAGGCATTTGGTATATTTCAGGAAAGCAGGTTAGTCTTACTTTTTACTTTTGAAAGTGATTTAGGTGATGGCTGGGAAGATGAAGAGGTGCATAACGATCCGGAAGATGTTCGTGAAAAANCTTTAAAAATGGGAGCTAATATTATTAAATATGCTTTTGAGAATTAGAAATGAGATAATAGACTACAGACATGAGACTTTTCAATCTTGCAAAACAAAACTTCTATCATCTCAAGTCTAATTTCTAATATCTAGCTATGCAACTCACCCACTATAATTCAAATTTTAAAAAACAAAAACACCCAATAACATTGGTCTGCGATAATATTACTAACGCACCAAATATTGGTAGTTTATTTAGAGTTGCAGATGCTTTTGGTATCGAAGAAATAGTTTTTTGTGGTAATGATATTCCTCTAGGCAAACGTATGACTAAAACATCGCGTTCTACAGAAAAATATGTGTCTTATAAAATTGAAAATAACATCTCAGAGACTATAAGCCTTCTAAAAAAACAAGACTATCAGTTAATTGCATTAGAAATTACAGAAAACAGTATTGAATTAACCAATTTTAAATTGACTTCTAAACAACCTATTGCTTTAATTCTTGGTGATGAAAACTTTGGAGTTTCAGAAACAATTCTAAACAATGTAGATTTTGTACTTCACATCAATATGTATGGTAATAATAGTAGTATGAATGTTGTACAGGCTACAGGCATTACCTTATATGAGTTAACCAAACAGCTCAACTCATAATTTTTTATTCCTTCGTTATACTATCAAAATATTTTAGCATCTTTGGGTATATTTAAGTTTTATGAACTCAAAAACTATTGCAAACGGCATTTTAAGAGCTTTAGGCGTTATTGTCGGTATAGCTTTAATTCTTATCTTTTTATATAAAATTCAGACTGTTATAGTCTATTTGGCCATTGCAGGAGTCTTATCGTTATTAGGAAGACCTGTTGTGATTTTTTTAGAACGAAAACTTAAATTCAACAACACAGTAGCTGTCATTGTTGCTATGGTATTCTTTTTACTAATAATTGCAGGAATAATTGGCATGTTTATTCCTTTAGTCATTGAACAAGGACAAAATTTATCGTTATTAGATGTAGATGATCTTCAAACCAGTGTAGAAGATATTTATGTTAGATGGATAGAACATTTTGGAATGAACGAACACGATGTTGAAACTACCATAGAGGATTCTAAATATATGTCTAAAATAAATTTCAGTTTTGTTCCTAATTTTTTGAATTCAATTATCACAGGATTTGGCAGTTTTAGTATTGGTCTTTTTTCTGTTTTATTTATTCTCTTTTTCTTTCTAAAGGATAGCAAACTCTTTACTAATGCTATTTTAACCTTATTTCCTAAGAAAGAAGATACAAGGCTAAAAAATACATTTTCAAAAATTAGAGATTTACTATCTAGATATTTTGGTGGATTATTACTTCAAATTTTGATTTTATTTACCATCTACTCTATTACGCTTTTTATATTTGGTATTGAAAATGCCATCGTAATTGCTACACTTTGCGCGCTGTTAAATATTATCCCTTATGTTGGGCCACTAATAAGCGCTGTCTTAATAATCTTACTGACTATTAGTAGTAATTTAGGTCAAGATTTCAGTAATGTTATTTTACCAAAAACCATGTATGTAATGATTGGTTTTATTATCGCCCAGCTAATCGATAATTTCTTCAGTCAACCATTTATATTTTCAACGAGTGTAAAATCACATCCATTAGAAATTTTCTTAATTATTATTATTTTCGGTTTGCTTTTTGGAATGACTGGATTAATAATTGCAATCCCACTTTATACCTCAATTAAAGTGATTGCTAAAGAATTTTTTAGTGAATATAGAGTGGTAAAACGACTTACTAAAGACTTATAAATTTAGTTTGGATAAAACCATCTTAAATACTGAAATTCAAAAGTTTATAAATTCAAATATAAATTCAAATATTTCTGAATTATTATTGAAAGGTGTTCCTTTTAATGATGTTGACCCTAAGGCTGTTATAGAACAAATTGAAGCTAAAAAGCGCTCTCAAAAAAAGCTACCAACTTGGTTTAATTCTACCAATATCTATTACCCTAATAAGCTTAATATTGAGCAAACTTCATCAGAAATTACAGCTTCTTATAAAGCAAATTTAATTTTTGGAAAATCACTTATTGATGTCACAGGAGGCTTAGGAATTGACTGCTATTTCTTTTCTCAAAAAGTTGAGGAACTTACGCATTGTGAAATAAATGAAGAACTTTCCTCTATTGCAGAACATAACTATAAACAACTTGGAGTTACCAATATTTCGTGTATTAAAGACAGTGGAGTAGACTTTTTAGAAAACACTGACAAAGTATTTGACTGGATTTATATTGACCCTTCAAGACGAGATAATAGCAAACAAAAAGTTTTTCTATTAGGTGATTGCACACCTGATGTAGAGAAACTTCAAAATTTATTTTTTCAACATGCTAAAAATGTGATGATAAAAACATCACCTTTATTGGATTTTTCTGCAACTATTAATGCTTTAGATTACATTAAAGAGATACACGTTGTTGCAGTAAATAATGAAGTTAAAGAGCTTTTATGGATCTTAGAGAAAGATTACACCAAAGATATTCTTGTAAAAACCATCAATTTACAAAAAGAATCAAATCAAGTATTTGACTTCAAAATTGAGGAAGAAAGTTTTGCTATAGCTGAATATTCAAAACCGCTAAATTATCTGTATGAGCCTAATTCAGCAATCTTAAAATCGGGCGCTTTCAATTCAATTAGTGACAAACTGAAGCTGAAAAAACTACATAAGCACTCACATCTTTACACCTCTGTAGATTTATTTGAGTTTCCTGGTAGATCTTTCAAAATAGAAAAATGTATAGATTTCAATAAAAAAGCAATCTTAAAAGAAGGTATTAAGAAAGCTAATATCACTACCAGAAATTTCCCTATATCAGTAAATGATATTCGAAAAAAATTCAAAATTAAAGATGGTGGTGAAAACTATATTTTTTTCACCACCGATCTTAATAACTCAAAAATTGTAATTATCTGTTCTAAAGCGACGTAGGTATATAAGACACAATTTGATTACTACTGTTTACTTCTATATCAAAAGCCATGCAGTTATCCATCTGTATTATCACTTTGTCATCACTAACCAATGTAGTCTGACTTGCAAGTTCAAAAAGAACTTCTCCCTGCGGAAAGCTAGCCCAAGATGTTGTAGAGCTTGGTGGAATATTTGGTATGGAAACCAAAACTACACCGTCACTATCTAATACATTCAAATCGAACGTGGCTGTGCCATTATTAACAACTCTGGTAATTGGGTCATCATCTACACAAGGATCTAATGTAGCGTTTTGAACTTCGAAATCTATTACCTCTTCATCTTCCATTGGAGAAGTGCAGGTAAGGAACATAGCT
>PAJL01000045.1 GCA_002706045.1 Flavobacteriaceae bacterium | reverse complement strand
CGAGTTCTTTTGTTTACGACATGCTGACGGTCTACTTCTACATTGCTAACATCTTGAAAATCTATGTTGCCACTTTCCAGACCGCTTTCGACTTCCATATCTACATCGGCATCAATGTCAACATCGATATCTACATCAACATCTAAGTCAAAATCAATACCACTAAACATGGTAACAATCCAATATAAAATCAAGATGATTAACAAAATGCTGAGTGTAATGTTAACTTGTGAAAATACGATGTCTAAATACTGTTCCAATGTTTTGTGTTTTAAAGTGAGCTCATTTTGAGTGAGTTTGGTAAAATAACGGATTAATTACTGTTTTTTATACCTAATTGTTCTTTTAATTTTTTTAGTTCTTCGTTAGCTTTAGATACCGTATCATCTAGTGTAAAATCAATATCGTCGTCTAAGTTTATATAGTCGTCTGGTACGTCATCGGGTTGTTCTTTTAAGTATTCAAATTGTTGTGTTTTTTCTTTTAAAAATTTTAACCTACTATCGATACTCTGAGCATCTAGATGCGTCATTTGTTTGTTTATATTTTGTTCGGCTTCAATTATTTTAATTTCAGCTTTTAAAGCATCGAGTTCTTTTTCATAGTCTGAAATGTTTGATGTAATGACAGCTACAGTTCCTTTTAATAATTCAACTTTATAGTCTAATTTGTTTCGTTCTGCCGTAGTGACTTTAGCTTTTGCTAATAATGCTTCTTTTTTTATCAAAGCGTCTTTGGCTAAGCGATTTCCTTCATAAATATCTATTTGATTAAGCTGTACTTTTTTTAAAATAGAAATGGCTTCATTTTCGTTTTCTTCTGCTTCAGCAACATAGTTGTCACTATCGTTTTTTGCACGTATAGCAAGCGCTTTAACTTTTCTTAGATATTCAATGTTATTTGAGAGATCCGCTCTCATATATTCCAACTTTTGTTCTATGATGTCTACAGGCTTATCCTGATTATCTATCATAGTATTAGCTTTAGCTTGAAAAAAATTGAATAGTCTTTTAAAGATGTTCATAGCGCTAAATCTAGTACTTTTAAATTGAATTACATTCTAAACTAAAGATTACATTTTAAAAGGTTTAAAGCTTCGATAAGAATCTGATGGTTGAATTTTATCGCTATTCCGGATGTAGCGATAAGCTTACATAATATATGTATAGAGATTTTGAGTTTTGTTACAATAGAAACAAAAAAAATCCTGTCGATTAGGACAGGATTTATAGTTTGATATGTAGTTTTTCTATTTACTTAAACGTATACCGTAAACCAAACAATACATTACTTGGAGGCATTGGTATAAAACCAGATTCAATATAATCGGTATTAAAAATATTGTTTGCTGTTACTGTAAATTCAGCTTGTTTAAATCTTACAGCAATTGAAGCATCCCAAACATTATAGGTCTGTCCTGTGGTGCGCTCGGCATATTTGTAAATTATGTTTTGACTTACGTTTTTAAACAACTGTGTACTTAAACGTGTAATGTATTGGTGTTTTAATGTATTTAGTGAATAACGCGATAATGCTTCGTTCTGATCTAAAATATTATCATCTAAATAGGAATACCCAAAAGATAAGTTTTGTCTGTAGTTATAGATGTTGAAATTATAGTTAGCATCAAACTCCAAGCCTTTTGTATTAACTTCCGTAATGTTAGTTGCCGTAAATGTATCTTCAGAAACATCAGCTCTAATAAAATCAATTAAATTTTTGGCATCTCTATTAAAAATAGCAATGCTTGCTGATAGTCTTGATGAATTATATTTCAGACCAAGCTCTTGAGCAAAAGCCTCTTCTGGTTCTAGATTTTCATTACCGTTGGTAACAGGATCGTTATAAAACAAATCTGTATAAGTAGGTACTCTGTAAGTGTAACCAACATTACCATAAATTTTGAAATTATCCGTTAAATCGTAGCCAATATCTACACCAGGAAAGGCATGAAATTTAAAGTCAGAAAAGTAGGTTAAAGCTACACCAGGTGTAATATCTAATTTATCATTTAATAAAATGAAACGATGCTCTAAAAATATGTTGCTCATAAAGCGATTACGGTTGCCTAAATTATTACTTCGTAAATAAATTTTAGACATGTCGAGACCAAAACCAGTAACACCAAATTTTGACGTGTAAGACGTATTGATTTCTGCACCAATTTTATCAGAAATATGAACGTTTCTGTAAAAAGCAGGATCATCCCGTCTTAGCAGAAAGATATCTTGGTTGCGTTTCCAATACACACGTGGTTTAATCTTAAAATTATTTTTTCTGAAGGTTGTTGAAAAAGCGATTAAACTGTTTTGCGTTTTTTCGTACTCATGAAAAGTTGGATTATTTGTGTAGAAATTTTCGGCACCAAATTTTCGATCCATAAATGTTGTAATCATTTCTATGGCTTGCGACTTTTTATTGAAAACACTCTTTAAAACATAATTAGAATTTTCATAATCGGTATTGGTTCTATAGCCTTCAGAAGTCATTTTACCCACATGAATAATGTGCGATGAATTTTCTAAATCTACACCAGCTGTAACGTTAGCTTTAAGTTGGCCAAAAGAACCCGTTTCGGCATTGACAGAAACGGAATCATCTAACTGCTTTTTAGTTATGATATTTATTGCTCCATTAAAGGCGTTTTGCCCAAATACTCTTGCCGCAGGACCTTTAATGATTTCGATACGTTCGATGACTTCAAGTGGTAAAGCTGCATTTAGAGTATGATGACCCGTTTGTGCATCATCCATTTTTATACCATCAATAAGTAATAAAGTTTGATCAAAACCACCACCTCTTATATGTAAATCGGCTTGACTTCCACCTGTACCACGACGTCTAATATCTATGCCAGCGACTTGTTGTAATAAATCTGGAAGGTTTATTGCAGCACTGTTTTTAATGTCAGAGCTAGTAATAATAGTAATGGTTCTCGAGTTTTTTTTGAACGGCAAATCAATTCGTGTTGAGGTTAAGGTTACCGAATCGAGCTCTTGTTTTTGAACTTCCTGAGCATTCACACAGAGTATAGTAAAAAGAGTAAATGAGAAAAGCGTGAGTTTATTTGTCATTATAGGGTTAATTTTAACACTGCAAAAGTCGTAACTTTCCGGACGATTAAAATAGTCCGCTTTTAAAACAATGAATAGTCCGGTTAACAATACTCTAAATCAACTTGTTTCAATAGATAAAACTATTGTGCAACCCGTGTATGTTCAGGTAGCACAACAATTGGTTAACGGTATTCAGCGTGGTTTTTTAACTAAAGGAAGTAAATTGCCTGGGACACGAACGCTGAGTGATTTGTTAGGTGTTCATCGTAATACTGCCGTAGCTATTTATGACGAATTGGCTTCGCAAGGTTGGGTAGAAATTGTGCCTAATAAAGGGACTTTTGTATTAGTGCCAGAACAAGGTACAGCAAAAATTAAGGCAACAGCGCAACAGCTAAATCAAGCGTATAACTATCCTAAAACTGCTGGCTTTCCCTTTATAAAATCATTTCATCTTGCTTCAACAGCAGAAGAAACTCAAGCCACATACATCATTAATGATGGTAAACCCGATTTGCGTTTGCATCCGACACATCAATTTTCAAGATGGTATAGTGCAGCTATGAAACGTAAACCGCTTATTCAAAAATGGAATAGAACGTCTACAGTAACACCTTCTATTTTTAAAACACAACTCTGTAATTACCTAAATGCCACACGCGGATTTCATATCACTCCAAACAATCTTATCAGTACACGAAGTACAGAAATGAGTCTTTTTATTGTCTCTCAGCTTTTAATTAAACAAGATGATGTAGTGTTGGTAGGTCAGTTAAGTCACTATGCATCCAATACTATTTTTCAGGAGGCTGGAGCCAGAATACGTACTATTCCTGTAGATGAAGATGGCTTAGATGTTGAATACATTAGAACCCATTTTATAAAAAAAAGTATTCGTTGTGTTTATGTTAGTGCCCATAGACATTACCCAACCACAAAAAGGTTGAGTGCCGAAAGACGACTACAACTTTTAGAATTGGCGAAAGACTACGGCTTTGCCATTATTGAAGATGACTATGATTACGATTTTCAGTATGAAGGTTCTGCAATGTTGCCTATGGCAACTGCCGACACCAATGGTATGGTAATTTATTTGGGAAAGATGGGTCAATCGTTATTTCCTAGTTTTCAAACAGGATTTGTTGTAGCGCCTGAAAATTTAATTTCAGAAGCTAATAATTATTTGACATTACTAGATGAACAAGGCGATTTAATACAAGAACAAATGCTTTCTGAGCTTATTCATGAAGGTGAAATTTATAGGTTGCTTAAAAAGAATATTGTGACGTATAAAAGGCGTCGGGATACGCTATGTAAATTATTAAAGCAATATTTTAAAGAGGCTATTGAATTTGAAAAGCCATCTGGTGGTTTGGCAATTTGGTTAAATTTTAATAAAACAATTTCATTGGTAAAGTTGGCAGAGCAAGCTGAAAAACAAGATGTTTTTCTACCAAAAACAATTCTGTATCAAGATAAGAATACTTGTGCCATAAGATTTGGATTTGGACATTTGAATGAAGACGAACTTGAGATTGTTATTTCTAAATTGAAGAGTGCTTATGATGACGTTGTTAATCTTTAACATCAACAACAGTGTTGCAATCTTCACATTTATATTCGTAGCGCGCACTAAAGGGTAGTGTGCCAAAAAGAATACCAATGATAAAATGAAAAAAGGACTTAAAGCTATTAATTGTAGAATATAAGCTGACATTGCCACTGCCACAATTAGAGCAAATAATAGTATTGCCATTGTCATCCAAAGCATAAGACGAAATTGATTTAAGGATGTCTTTGGCCTTAGCTTCATCTTCTGCCAATACGTTCAATTTTATACCACCAATGGCGTTACTGACTAAAGGATCGGTATCTATAGTAATATTATCTTTTAAAAAGACTTTAATGCCTTCAGCCTCAAGACGACCTTTTATGATTTCGGCTTCAGAAGAGTAGGTGTAACGTGCTATGGTGGAAAATGTGTTTTGCATAGATCAAATATAGCCAATATTCAACGTAAATAAATTTGTTATGTTGTGATGAATTGTTTTAAAAATTATTGTTTTTCGATAATTTTTATATATTTGTTATCGTTAAACAATAATAACTTAATTTATGAAAACAATTAAACTACTGAAAACCTGTATCAACATATATTATTATTTAATGTTAATTTCATTTGTTTTTGGGTTGATAACTTTACCTATTTTATTATTTACCCAAGCGAGCTTTGAAATAAACATGCTAGGTTCGGGAACAATTGATTTAGGTTTATTGAATGTTTATGAAAATCTCTTAATAATTACTGTTATGGTTATAGTGTTTGGTATTTACTTTATGGCTATTCGTTTAATTAAACTTACTGTAGACGCTATGTCAACTGGTGATTATTTTTCGAGTTATGTGATTACTAACTTCAAAAAGATTGGTAAATTCTTTTTGTTTTGTGCCTTCGGATTTTCAATTTTAGAATCTATTGTCAAGATTATTGTATATAATAAGTTTACAATTGGTATTAATTCAGTATTTGCATTGTTCTTAATTATAGGGCTTTTCTTAACATTTTTAAGCGAAGTTTTTAAAATTGCTAAAGCAGCAAAAGAAGAAAATGAATTAACTGTTTAATTATGAATTTTAAATCTGTTCTCATACATCCATTATATTGGTTTTTTAATATTTCATTTTATTTTCTAATTCTATGGCTGATTGTTTCATTTGCATCTGATATTTTTACTGATGACGGAAAGTTTGGTGGATTTTCTTCAGGTAACCATCATAATATAGGCTACCAATTACCTGTAAAATTCACGATTAGTCCTAAAGAGCCATTATATAACAACGAACTTTATAAATTAGAAAAGGAGGTTTATAATAAATCAGGTTATAAATATTCTGTAGGAAAATCTGAATACTTAAAGGCTATAAATTCAAAAGATTCAATAAATTATAAATCTATAGTAAGTATACATAATAATAGTACAATAGATTATTATAATCTTACTTCGACATCATTTGTTAGTGATGGATATATTACGGTAGACCCAAAAACTTTAAATAATAAAATAGTTATAATTTTTAGATCATATCTAGGTTTCTTGCTATTAATAATTGTGTTCTTTTTTTTAAAGAAAATATTTAAACTGTTAATTGAAAATTTTGAATTTTCTCAAAGACTTTATAAGAATGTAAACATTGTTGGTTTATTATTGATAGGCCACACCTTATTAAAGTCGCTCGCTAACTTTTATTTAGGTAAGAACTTCCAATATGCTAGTATTAAGCCAATAAAAAATAATATAAATTATGTAGCTATATCTATGAACCCACGCTTGGATTTTGAGTTTACGTTATTTTTATTAGGTTGTGTACTACTTATCTTAAGTACTTTACTGTATAAAGGGAGTCAAATACAGGAAGAAAACGAATTAACGATTTAATTATGCCAATAGTAGTTAACCTAGATATGATGCTGGCTAAACGTGGTATGAAAAGCAACGAACTTGCTGAAATCATTGGTATTACCACAGCTAATCTTTCCATTCTAAAAACAGGAAAAGCTAAAGCCATCCGATTTTCAACTTTAGAAGCTATTTGCAAAGCATTAGAATGTCAGCCAAGCGATATTTTAGAGTATATAGAGGACTAAAATAAAAGTGTTAAATAATACTTAGACCTGTTAGGTTTTCAAAACCCAACAGGTCTTTTTTATATCTTTACATCTATGTATGCACTTGTAGATTGTAATAACTTTTATACCTCCTGCGAACGGGTTTTTAATCCTAGTTTAAATGGTAAACCTGTTGCTATACTTAGCAATAATGACGGTTGTGTTATTTCTATGAGTGATGAGGCAAAAGCTTTGGATTTACCTTTTGGAGCACCAATCTTTAAGTGGGAAGGTTTTTGTAAAGCGAATAACATTAAGGTGTTTTCATCTAATTATCCATTGTATGGTGATATGAGTAGCCGTGTAATGAAGATTTTAGAACAGTTTACACCAGATGTTGAGGTGTATAGTATAGATGAAGCCTTTTTACAATTCAAGGGTTTTAAGGATTATAATTTCGAAGATTATGGTAACCACATCCGAAANCGAATTTTAAAATGGACAGGTATACCAACTTGTGTAGGTATTGCACCAACAAAAGCATTAAGTAAAGTCGCTAATAAAATAGCACGAAAGTTTCCCGAAAAAACCAAAGGAGTCTATGTTATAGATTCAGAAAGTTCTAGAATCAAAGCTTTAAAATGGATGAAACTCGAAAATGTTTGGGGAATTGGCAGGCAACTAAAAAACCGACTGCAAGCCAAAGGCTGTAAAACGGCATACGATTTTACACAATTGGATGATGAATGGGTAAGACAAACATTTTCTATTACTGAATGGAAACTCAAAAAAGATTTAGAAGGTATTCCAAAGATAGAATTAGATGAGCCAACTCGTAAGAGAGCCATTGCCACAACAAGAAGCTTCGATTATACTTACGATGATATCAACTATATAAAAGAAAGGGTTTCTACCTTTGCAACAAGTTGTGCCGAAAAGTTACGGAGACAAGGTTCTAGTTGCCATATGGTTATTGTATCTTTAAGTAGTAACAGACATAAAAAAGAAGAGGAACAGCACAGGGTAAGTACCATAATAAATTTTCCGTATCCTACAGATTCTTCTTTAATCATTAGCAAAGAAGCTACCAGAGCGGTAGATGCTATTTATAAAAAAGGTATTAAGTATAAAAGGGCAGGAGTGATTGTTACAGGTTTGGTACCAACAGACAATTATCAGCTAGATATGTTTGAAAGCGAAGACCCAAAGCATAAACCTTTAATGTCTGCCATAGATAAGATTAATAAAAAGTTTAAAGGAGACAAAATTAAGATAGGGAATCAGGATTTAGAACGCACTTGGAAAATGCGACAAGAGCGTTTATCTCCAAGATATACAACTAATATCAATGATATTATTAAGGTAAAATAGAATTGTCAGGCTGAGCGCAGTCGAAGCCATTATTTAGCAATAAAGTAAACAAAGTAAAGGTTACTGTCATTCCTGCGAAGGTAGGAATCCAGAAAAATAAAATAATAAAAGAAATTCCTGCCACAGTTTATCTTAGGCGTAGCCGAAAGGCAGGAATGAAAACATTCAAGTTTTTTATATAAAAAAACGGATTAATAACTATGAAAACACTGCAATCTCAAAACCTAACATTTTTTATTCCAGAACCCATTGAAGATGCTGGTGTAAATTTCTTTGACACAGGAATTTCAGCAGGATTTCCATCTCCTGCAGATGATTTTAAGGAACAACGATTGTCGTTAGATGATGAATTAGTAAAGAATAAAGAAGCTACATTTTATGCTAGAGTAAGCGGACAATCTATGATTGGTGCAGGTTTAGATGATAATGATTTGTTGGTGATAGATCGAAGTCTTGAGCCAGAAAATAACAGAATAGCAGTTTGCTTTTTGGATGGTGAATTTACGGTAAAACGTCTAAAAGTAGAAAAGGGTGAAGTATGGTTACAGCCCGAAAATCCTGATTATCCAATTATAAAAATTACCGAAGACAATGATTTTGTTATTTGGGGAATCGTAACTAATGTGGTGAAAAAGGTGTGATATCTATTATTTAATCCCATAATCCGAAGGTAAGGAGTCTCCTAAACGTTGGCTTCCTAGAGCTCCACTAAAGTAGACTCCAACAATAGGTGAGTAATTTCCAAAACGGTCTAAAACAAAGTGGTCTACCTTTATTTGTATCTCAGATTGAATATCCTTATCGTATAGAATAGAGACTTTATCTACTAGACTTACTTTTTTTAAAGTAGTCTCTTCTATAGTTTTAATTTTAAAATACTCCCATTCGTTTACTCTGAATTTTCCGTGAAAAATCCAATAACCATTTTCTTCTAAAGATTTGTTGTATAGGGACCTTAAAAAATGCTGAACCGAGCCTTGGTAAGCTTTCTCTCTATTTTTTTCAGCTTTATTTTCCTTAAAATCTTCAATGTTTTTGTAGAAAGACGTACCAAAATAAGACACAGAGTTTACAGTAAAACTATTGCTTTTAGGATTTACATATCTAAAGGATACCTCAAAATCTATAAGGTCAAACGACACATTATACTGTAACGCTTTATTTATAATCTCAATTGGTGCTTTAGCGCTAGCGTAAAGGGCTTTATTGCGTTTGTCGTATCTTAAAATAATATCGTCTTCATTTTGGATTTTGCATGATTTGGCAAACTTTGAAGTTCCTAAAAATTCCTCTCTAAAAAGTTTTAGTTTTTGTTTTCGAGTTAAACCATCATCATACTCAAGATAAACTTCATCAAGTTCATTTTTGGCTTCAATAAGTTCAACTTTTATGTCATGTTTTGATCTAAAATCTGAGATTAAAACTTTTTCATAACCCAGATAAGAAATTACGAGTGTAGACTGTACGGCATCCGTATAAGTAATGGAAAATTCACCTTTTTCGTTGGTGGTGGTGCCAATGGTTGTATTATCAAAATAAACGGAAGCGGTTTCTATAGGCTCTTGAGTTGCTTTATCAATAACCTTTCCGGTTAGTGTTTGAGCAAAACTAAATAGTGGAAGTATTAATAATAGGATCCAAAATTTAGCTCTCATTACCTTCCATAAATTTACGTTCAAGCTCTGCTTGGAACTCTTCCATTACAGGTCTTACAGTACTTTCTGGAAGATCCGCAATTTTTATGTACATCAATCCATCTACGGCATTATTGAATAGAGGATCTACGTTAAAAGCTACGATTTTTGCATTTTGCTTTATGTATTTTTTTAATAATACAGGTAATCGTAATGCTCCTGGTTCTACCTCGTCTATGAGTTTATCGAGTTTGTTTAAATCAGCTTCAGCTTCATCAAATACAAATTCCTTATCGGCATCTTTAAGCTTTACCTTAAATTCCTTTTTAGGGTGCACGTATTGCGCCACGTAAGGATCATAGTAATGCGATTTCATAAACTCAATCATCAAACTTTTAGAGAAGTTTGAAAATTGGTTACTTATACTCACACCACCTATTAAATATTTGTGTTCAGGATAACGAAGCGTTGTATGTACAATGCCTTTCCAAAGTAAAAACAACGGCATCGGTTTTTGTTGGTATTCTTTAATGATGAATGCTCTTCCCATTTCTATGGATTGGCTCATCATACGGTACAATTCTGGTTCAAAACGAAATAAATCCTGTAAATAAAAACCATCTATACCATAACGCTCAAAAATCTTTGAACCCAAGCCCATTCGGTAAGCACCAGCAATGATGTTTCTTTCATTATCCCATAAAAACATATGGTGATAATAAGTATCGAAACTATCCAAATCAATAGCTTCGTTAGTACCTTCGCCTACTTCTCTAAAGGTGATTTCTCTCAATCTACCTAGCTCTCTTAGTATATTTGGAATGTCCTTAGCAGAAGCCAGAAAAACTTCATAATTCTTGCTAACGAGTAACCTACAGTCATTTTCCCTAAGGCTGTCAACCTCTTTTATCATAATCTTAGAGTCGATTGGAGTCACAATTCGCTTAGGCGGTTTAGGTAACTTTACAGTAGATTTTATATTCTCAAAAATTTTAGGCTTGTCTTCAAAAGAATTAGCCAACATATAGGTTTTTCGTCTTAAGAATTCCGAAAATGCAGGAAGACTTTCAAACTCTTTCTGATCTTTTACAGAAATGGGTCTACCAATTCTAACTCGGATCACTCGTCGCTTTTGCGTAAGAAGTTCAGAAGGTAATTTAGCGGTTCTGAGCGTGTCACTAATTTTAGATAGTCTGTAAAAAAGTCGACTATTTTTAGCATGAAAATAAATAGGAACCACAGGAACATCGGCTTTTTGAATCAGCTTCATAGCAGCTTCCTCCCACTCTTTGTCTACAACTAGCTTACCGTCTCTATAAGTTGAAACTTCACCAGCAGGAAAAACACCAAGTGGATGTCCTTCTTTTAAATGCATAATAGCATTTTTAAAACCCATGACACTGCTTTTTACATCCTTTCGGTCTTCAAAAGGATTTACAGGCATAATATAAGGTTTCAGAGGTTCTATTCTGTGCAGTAAGAAATTGGCGATAATCTTAAAATCATCACGCTGTTCTAGCATTAACTTTAAGAGTAAAATGCCATCTATTCCTCCCAAAGGATGATTAGACACTGTAATAAAAGGGCCTTCTTTTGGAAGACGGTCAATATCTTTTTCAGGAATTTCAAATTTTATCTGAAACTCATCTAAAATACTATCTAAAAACTCTAGATTATTTAGGTGTTTATTGCGGTTATAGATTCTATTAAGCGTCGATATTTTAAGGACTTTCATTAAAATCCAACCAAAAAATGTACCCAAGAAACCGTACTTATCGGCATGAATTGCCTTTGAAACTTCTTTTGCAGTAACTAATCCAGTATTAGATGTTTTCCCCATAAAACAAATGTAGTAAATGTTTACTTAGTTACAATTTGAACTGTTTCTTGTGTTAATTGCTTTAATAATACGGTTTTATCTTTTTCAAGCTCATCAATTGCCTCCTCATTATAATGCCTAACAGTATAAAGACTCACGTTTTCATAACATGTGACGTTAAATTTTGCTTTGAGATGCTGAAGCAATTTCTCTAGATTATTATAAATATTCTCTATACAAACAGAAAAACTGATGGCAGAATTCTGAATGACATCAACCTTCATTTTGTATAAATGTAACAGCCCAAAAATTTCACTTATATTTTCTTCAACGATATAAGAAAAGTCTAACGACGATAATGAAATTAAAATCTGATTTTTCTTAACTATAAAGCATGGGATTTGAGGCTCAATAGTCTTGCCTTTACTCACACAAGTGCCATCTGCTTTTGGGTTTAAAAACGATTTTACATACAACGGAATTTCTTTGCGTTGTAAAGGTTGAAGTGTTTTTGGGTGAATAACAGAAGCACCATAAAACGCCAACTCAATAGCTTCTCTGTAAGAGATTTGATGTAATAGCTGAGCATTTTCAAAATATCTTGGGTCGGCATTAAGTACTCCTGGTACGTCTTTCCAAATAGTAACACTGTTGGCGTTGAGACAATAGGCAAAAATAGCGGCTGTGTAATCACTACCTTCTCTACCCAAAGTGGTCGTAAAATTATTGGCATCGCTTCCTAAAAATCCTTGAGTAATGTTGAGTTTTGAAGTGTCAAAGCCTGCTAAAATGTTCTCTTGAGTTTGTTCCCAATTAACGTTAGAACGTCTGTAATAATTATCGGTTTTTATAAATTCTCTGACATCAACCCATGAGTTTTTAATACCGATTTCATTTAAATAATAGCTAACAATAGTTGTAGAAATCAATTCACCAAAACCAATGGTTTGGTCATAAACATAATTATAATCTGGTGACTTATTACTTTTAAAAAATAAGTTAAGCTCGTCAAAAAGTGCTTTTACGGCAGCAAAAACTTGATGCTGCTCATTCGAAAATAAATCGAGTAGAATTTCATTATGATATTTAATGATATCATGAATAGAACTTTGCAGTTCAGCTTTATTTTCAAAATAATTTTTGATGACGATTTCCATGGCATTGGTGGTTTTTCCCATGGCAGAAATAATAACCAAAGTATTGTTATAGCCTGTAGTTTTTAAAACTGAAGCAACATTTTTTACACCATCTGCATCTTTAACAGAGGCTCCACCAAACTTATAGATTCGCATTTATAGTGCTTTTAAATAGTTTTCAATTCCAGTTTTATCGAGGTGAACCACATCCCAATCGCGCATAACATTAGCCCCATTTTTTTCGTAAAACGTAATGGCAGGTTCATTCCAATCCAAAACCTCCCAACTTACGCGTTTTACACCAAGATTTTTTCCATATTTAACTACGGTATCTAATAGCTTTTTGCCTAAACCCTTGCCTCTATGCTTTTCATTTACAATTAAATCTTCAAGATGAAGAACATTGCCTTTCCACGTAGAATACCTAGTATAAACGAGCGCTAAACCTTCAACCATATTATTATCTTCTATAACAAAACAGGTAAATTTTTTATCGTCTCCAAAACCATCTTTTTCTAAATCGGCAACAGTGACTTCAACTGCATCGGGTTCTTTTTCATAGATAGCCAATTCATTAATAAGTTCTAAAACTCTTGGCATGTCTTGTTTAGTGGCTAATCTTGGTTGGTTCATGATTGTTTTTTACAAAAGAATACCAAATATAATCTAAACTCAGTTGACATAATAATTTATTTACTTTACGAAAACGTTATAGTTACTATATTTGTACGATATTTGTTACGCTATTAATCAATATTAAAACCCAATTACATGTCCAAGAGCAAGCAAACGTTAGGTGAATTTATCATAGAAAATCAAGCCTCTTTTAAATATACATCTGGCGAACTCTCAAGACTTATCAACTCCATAAGATTAGCCGCCAAAGTTGTAAACCATGAAGTAAACAAAGCAGGATTAGTAGATATTATAGGTGCTGCAGGTGATACTAATATTCAAGGTGAAGATCAACAGAAATTAGATGTGTATGCTAATACCAAGTTTATTCAAACGATGACCAAGAGGAATATAGTTTGTGGTATTGCAAGTGAGGAAGAGGATGATTTTATTTCCATCAATAGCCAAGATGAAAATCATCAAAATAAGTATGTGGTTTTGATAGATCCTTTAGACGGTTCTTCAAACATTGATGTTAATGTTTCTGTAGGAACTATTTTTTCTATTTACAGACGTATAACTCCTGTAGGAACACCTGTTACTATTGATGATTTTCTTCAACAGGGAAATAGACAAGTAGCGGCAGGCTATATTGTTTACGGAACATCAACTATGTTGGTGTATACCACAGGCCATGGTGTAAACGGTTTTACGTTAAATCCAGCGATAGGATCTTTTTATTTGTCGCATCCTGATATGCAGTTTCCAGAAGATGGAACTATTTACTCAGTTAACGAAGGTAACTACATACACTTCCCAAAAGGTATAAAAAACTATATTAAGTATTGCCAAATGGAAGAAGGAGACAGGCCGTACACTTCAAGATATATAGGATCATTGGTTTCGGATTTTCATAGAAATATGATAAAAGGTGGTATCTACATGTATCCTAAAAGTTCTAAAAATGAAAAAGGAAAACTAAGGTTACTTTACGAATGTAATCCTATGGCTTTTTTAGCAGAACAAGCAAACGGAAAAGCAAGTGATGGTTTTAAAAGAATTATGGATATTCAACCAACAGAATTGCACGAACGCGTACCATTTATTTGTGGTAGTAAAAATATGGTAGAGAAAGCTGAAGAATTTATGCGAGCTGCTGAATCGGAATAAATTTCGAATTCAAATAGACATAAGCGCATACAAAAAAGCAACTTTAATTTAAAGTTGCTTTTTTGTATTGTAATAAGATAAAGTAGCTTATTTATTCATGTTTTTCATTTCATCTATAAACGTATCAGAATCAACTTTATCATACGCTAATGCTAAAGCCTTATCTGCGATATATTTTACATTTTGTGTATGGAATCCTAAACCAACACAAAGCTTTTCTAAAAGCCAATGTTGATTAGGACCTTCAATATCATCTGCCCAAACCATACGTGCTAAATCATACAAACGCTCTAAACGTTCATCGTAGGAATGAGGAGCATTTATAGGGTGGCTTTTATAATCTTTAAGTATTTCTTCGTAATCGTGTTCCGAAATATCTAAGCGTGTAGCTAATCTGTCTAAGAACGCTTTTTCTTCTTCATTGATGACTCCATCACTCATCGCTACTCTAACTATAGCAGCAAAATGATCTTCGTTACGCTTCTTGAAACCGCTGTCGAATAAATTTGAAAATGACATAAATTATTGTTTTTATAAGTTAACAAATATAAATCTATTAATAGTATTTTCAATAGAGAACCTTTCAAAAATTTTATATTTGCACTTTCAAAATAAGGAACTTGAGTAAAGACTTTATTTCCCAAACTTATCTACAGACTTTGCAACTGCAAAATCTGAAGAATACTATTGCCTTAGATCAAGGTAAAGTACACCTCAAAGGACTTGTAGGTTCTTCACTTTCAATTGTTGTTTCTGAAGCTTTTAAAACAGCCGAAAAACCTTTTCTGCTCATTTTTGATGACAAGGAGGAAGCAGCTTACTATCTCAACGATTTAGAACAACTCATTAATGATAAGGATGTGTTGTTTTATCCAGGAAGCTACAGAAGACCTTACCAGATTGAAGAGACCAATAATGCCAATGTACTTTTAAGAGCTGAGGTACTTAACCGTATCAATTCCCGAAAAAAGCCATGTGTCATTGTGACGTATCCTGATGCATTGTTTGAAAAAGTGGTTACCAAAAAGGAACTCGAAAAGAACACTTTAAAAATTTCAGTTGGAAATGAACTGAGTACCGATTTTGTAAACGAAGTATTGTTTGAATATAAATTCAAACGTGTAGACTTCGTCACAGAACCAGGAGAGTTTTCCGTAAGAGGTGGTATTATTGATGTGTTTTCTTTCTCACATGACGAACCTTACAGAATTGAATTTTTTGGTGATGAGGTTGATAGTATAAGAACCTTTGATGTAGAGACGCAATTATCTACAGATAAAATTAAGAAGGTTAGCATTATTCCTAATGTTGCCAACAAAGCTATTGCCGAACAACGTGAAAGTTTTTTAAAATACATTTCAAATAAAACGGTAGTTTTTGCTAAAAATATTCCGTTTGTTTTCTCAAAAATTAATGAGTTTTATATCAAGGCCGAAGATGCTTTTAAAAACTTATCAAGCGAAATAAAACATGCTACACCAGAAGAGTTATTTTGTAATTCAGAACTACTAAAACGCCAATTTTTAGATTACAGCTTGGTTGAGTTTGGTACGTCTGCCGTAATGGGTACAGAGCTTATTGAATATCACACGACACCACAACCAGCATTTAATAAACAATTCAATATATTAATTGAAGATTTAAATGAAAATCATGATAACGGCATTACCAATTATATTGCCTGTGTAAGTGAGCAACAAGCCAAACGTTTTCATGATATTTTTGATGATCATGAAGGTGAAGTACATTACAAAACTGTAGTGATTTCATTGTATCAAGGTTTTATTGATAAAGAGCAACAAATTGCGGTTTATACAGATCACCAGATTTTTGATCGCTATCATAAATTCCACCTTAAAAATGGCTATGCCAAAAAGCAAGCTATTACTTTAAAGGAACTCAATAACCTTGAAATAGGTGATTATGTCACACATATAGATCATGGTATTGGTAAGTTTGGAGGCTTACAGAAAATTGATGTTGAAGGCAAAAAGCAAGAGGCTATAAAACTGGTTTACGGTGAGCGCGATATTCTATACCTCAGTATTCACTCGTTACACAAAATCACCAAGTTTAATGGTAAGGACGGCAAACCACCCAAAGTTTACAAGCTAGGTAGCAAAGCTTGGAAAGCACTTAAGCAGAAGACTAAATCTAGAGTTAAGGAAATAGCTTTTAACCTTATTAAACTCTATGCAAAACGTAAGTTAAAGAAAGGTTTTCAATACGCACCAGATAGTCATATGCAATTGGAGTTGGAAGCGTCATTTATATATGAAGATACTCCAGACCAAGTGTCTTCTACTGCAGATATAAAAGCTGATATGGAGAGTGAACGTCCTATGGACCGACTGGTTTGTGGAGATGTCGGTTTTGGTAAAACTGAAGTCGCCATAAGAGCGGCTTTTAAAGCTGTTGATAATGGAAAACAAGTTGCCGTTTTAGTACCAACAACCATATTAGCCTATCAACATTATAGAACATTTAAAGAGCGTTTAAAGGATTTTCCGGTTACGGTAGATTATGTGAACCGTTTTAGAACAGCCAAAGAAAAACGTGAGACTTTAGAGAGCCTAGAAAAAGGTGGTGTGGACATTATAATTGGGACGCATCAATTAGCTAACAAAACAGTAAAATTTAAAGATTTAGGCTTACTCATAGTAGATGAAGAACAAAAATTTGGTGTAGCCGTAAAGGAAAAACTAAAAACCATTAAAGAAAACGTTGATGTACTTACGTTAACAGCAACACCTATTCCGCGTACATTACAATTTAGCTTAATGGCAGCCAGAGATTTATCGGTTATTACAACGCCACCGCCAAACCGTTACCCTATTGAGAGTCATGTCATTCGATTTAATGAAGAAACCATTAGAGATGCCGTGAGTTATGAAATACAACGTGGAGGACAAGTATTCTTCATTCATAATAGAATAGAAAATATCAAAGAAGTTGCTGGTATGATTCAGCGATTGGTGCCAGACGCAAAAATTGGTATTGGTCATGGGCAGCTCGATGGTAAAAAGCTCGAAGAACTCATGCTTGGTTTTATGAATGGTGATTTCGATGTTTTAGTAAGTACCACAATTGTAGAAAGTGGATTGGATGTGCCAAATGCCAACACAATCTTTATAAATAATGCCAATAATTTTGGGTTGAGTGATTTGCACCAAATGCGAGGACGTGTTGGTCGAAGCAATAAAAAAGCATTTTGCTATTTCATTACTCCAGATTATTCTGTGATGACACCAGATGCTAGAAAACGTATCTCTGCTTTAGAGCAATTCACAGAACTGGGAAGTGGTTTTAATATCGCTATGAAAGATTTAGAAATCCGCGGAGCAGGAGATTTGTTGGGTGGTGAACAAAGTGGATTTATAAATGATATAGGTTTTGATACTTACCAAAAAATATTAAACGAGGCGATTGAAGAGCTTAAAGAGTCTGAATTTGCAGATTTATACAAAGATGATGGCAAGCCAAAACAGTATGTAAAGGATATTACCATTGATACGGATTTTGAATTGTTATTCCCTGATGATTATATTAATAATATTTCCGAACGTTTAAATCTCTATACCAAATTAAACGAATTAAAAACAGAAGAAGAGCTTCAGAAGTTTGAATCTGAAATTGTAGACCGATTTGGTGAGTTGCCTACTCAAGTTCAAGATTTATTTGATAGTGTACGATTAAAATGGATTGCAACTAAAATGGGAATTGAAAAACTCATCATGAAGCAAGGAAGGCTTATCGGTTATTTTATTCAAGATCAGCAAAGCGGTTTCTATCAAAGTGATTCCTTTTCTAAAGTCTTACAATTTGTTCAGTTGAATTCTGGGAAGTGTAAAATGAAAGAAAAAGAAACCCGTAACGGTTTACGTTTACTGTTGACTTTCGACAATATAAAATCAACAAAACAAGCACTTACTGCGTTAACTGATATTAAATGAGTGAAAAAAATCACTTAAACCATTTATTTCTACTCACATTAGCTATGTTTTTTGTGAGTACTTCTGGTGCGCTTGGAAAGTATATTGCCATGCCAACCGAAGTCATTATTTGGTGGCGCTCATTTTTAGCAGCTGTTTTTCTGCTCGTATTCTGTTTGTACAAAGGCATTGATTTAAAGATAAAAAACAGAAGAGATCGTTGGACATTTTTCATAGCATCTCTACTAATGGGAGGTCATTGGGTATTTTATTTCTATGCCTTAAAGCTTTCCAACGTTGCCATTGGAATGTTGTCACTCTTCACATTTCCTGTAATCATCGCCTTTTTAGAACCCTTATTTTCAAAAACAAAATTTGATCCAGTAAGTATTTTATTAGGCATTATGGTGCTAACAGGTATTTATATTTTAGCACCAGAATTTGATTTAAAGAGCAGTCAGCTACAAGGTGTGTTGTTTGGAGTGCTTTCAGCATTATGTTATGCTATACGAATTCTAATTTTAAAAGGACACACAGCCAAATATAATAGTACAATGATAATGTTTTATCAAGTTATAATACTTACAGTGGTATTAGCACCAGCATTATTTTTTATGGATACCAGCAATATAAAAACGCAATACCCTTACGTTGTTTTATTAGCTTTAATAACCACAGCGATTGGGCATACCATGTTTGTAAATAGTTTAAAATATTTTAAAGCGAGTACAGCAAGTATTATTGGAAGTGCCCAGCCTGTTTTTGGGATTATTATTGCCTATTTTTTCTTGAATGAGATACCAACATTACATACATTTGTTGGAGGATCTTTAATCATAGCCACAGTAGTTATAGAAAGTTTAAGGTCAAGAAAAAAATAAGCTTTTGTGGCTTAATTTTTGAGGTTAGCTCTCACGTAAATTCAATTCAAAAAAAATGAAAAAGTTTATATTCCTATTAGTCGTTTTGCCATTTGTTGCTTTTTCCCAAAATATAAAAGGAACATTTTCTCCAGCCAAAGATTATACCTATGCCTTTTTATACAGAGCAACACCAGATGGTGCAAATTATATTGAAAGAGGAAAGTTGAATGATGCTGGTTCTTTTGAAATTACTCTAGATTCTACTGCAAAACCGGGTATTTACAAGATTGTTTATGCCATTCCACCCGAAGAAAATAATTTCGATTTTATTTATGATGGTAATGAAACGGTCGATTTTAGTTTTAGTCAAGATGAAGGCATCGAATTTAAAGAGTCCTTAGAGAATAAATTATGGAATTCGTACTTAAAAAGTATGGATATGGTCAACCAAACTATCAGCAATTATTACACAAAACAAAGTACGGACAAAGCAGCTTTTAAGGCCATTTTTAAAACCTTAAAAGAAACACAATCGGCTTATGAAGAATCTGCGGAAGGTAAGATGGTTTTGAATTTCATTAAAGCTAATAAGCCCTATATTCCTAGCGACTATGAAGATATAAGCACTTATTCCAAAAACTTAAAAAGTCACTTTTTTAAGAATGTGGATTTTAGTAGTGAACTTTTACAGAGTTCTACATTTTTAACCGATAGGGTAAGTGGTTATGTTTTTAATATGATAGAAAATCCAAGTAATGAAGATTATAAAAGCTTGGTTGATGATGTTGCAAAATCTATAAGCGACAACGATTTAGAAATAAAAACAAGTTTGTTAGAAATGCTTTGGCAGAATTTTTCAACCCTAGAGAATAATGACATGGCGAATTATATTACGGATAATTACTTGTTAGATTTAGCCAACAAAACCAACAATAAAGCTTTAGCTGAAACTATAACATCATTCAAAAACACCTCAATAGGTACCAAAGCACCAAATTTTGAAATTTCCGCTGATGGCAATAATTCAAGTCTCCATGATTTAAAAGGTTCGGATTATTACCTGCTTATTTTCTGGAGTAGTGGTTGTGGACATTGTTTGAACGAGCTACCAAAAGTAAAAGCGCTTTTGGCCAATAATGCGCAAATAAAAGTTGTGGCTTTTGGTTTAGAAGACTCAAAAAGTAAATGGTCTTCGGCCATTAAAGATTACCCAGATTTTATACATACTATTGGCTTAGAAAAATGGGATAATCCCATAGTAACTACATATGGTATTTCTGCAACTCCAACTTACTTTTTACTAGATAGTAATAAAATAATTAAGGCTAAACCTTATGACTATGAGGAATTAGAAGTGGTTTTAAAAGATTTGTAATTTGATTTAGATGAATATAAGCTTTGATCTAGATGGAACCTTAATTCCTTTGAATAAAGAATTCAGCACAGAAAAATTAAACTGGTTTGGGCATCTATTGAGAGTTGAGAAAATTAGAGAAGGTTCGATTGATTTAATCACTAAGCTACATAATGATGGTCATACAATTAATGTTTATACGACTTCCTTTCGTACAAAATTTAAAATAAGAAAGACCTTTAAATATTACGGAATAGCTATTAACAAAATTGTTAATCAAGCAGAAAACATTAAGGCTTTAAATAGTATTAATATTAATTCATCAAAGTATCCTCCTCTTTTTAATTTTGATGTACACATTGATGATTCTAGAGGAGTAGGAGTTGAGGGATTAAAACATAATTTTAAGACAATTATAATCGATTCATCCGACAAAGATTGGTTTAATTCAATTGAGGATGCTATAAATAAAATACAAAATAAAAACGCTCAGTAAAGCAAGCGCTTTATCTGAGCGTTTTGAAACTAAATAACCAACCAAATTTAGTTTCATATGTTTTTTTTATTAGGTGTTTCGAGTATTATCTCTTGGGTTTTCTACCTTTTTTGTTTTCTGTTTACGTTTTTTAGATTCGTTTTCTCTCTTCTGTATATTGCCTTCTGTGTCAGAACTTCTGTAGTAAGCAATATAACCTCTACCTGCAAATTCATACACTGTACCAGAATTTGGGTGGTACAATTCTATTGTACTATCATTAATAACGCTAAGCTCAAAGAATTCATTGTCGAAGAAATCATAATCTAATGTTAATGTTTTTAGATACATATTTCCAGAAACATCTCCAACTCCATAGACACCTGTGTAATCCCAATAGATGTTATTTACATTATATACATTTTCATCTTGTGAGCTTCTAAACGTTGAGTCGTTACCACCAGATAAAAACTGTAAATAATTTTCATTATCAAACTCATTTATAGCTCCGTAGTTACTTCTGTATGTTTTTTCCCATGCATTATATTCCTGTAAGAAATAATGAATATTGTCGTAGAAAACATAGTCATAATCAAATGTAGAACGTTGGTAACCATCTAAAAAGTAAGAGGTGTCATTATAAGGGTTGTACAATTCTATAGTATTATTATCTATTTGATAAATATCGAAAGTTTCAAAACCATCAATAACATGGTTAACGTCCAATATCATATCATAAGCGTCATAGTTTCCTATTTGAACACCATAACCATTACCTTGGCTACCTATATCAACTAAATTATTATTGGCATATAAACGACCATTATCAAAAGTTAGGGTAAAAGCAATTTGTAAAAACGGTGTTTCTCCATAACCTTGGGTAGAATTAATATCTACATACCACAAATCATAAGACTGTAATAGGCCTTCTAACGATATTCCTGGATTATTGTTTACAACGATGTCTTCTGTGTAACAAGACGTAAATAATGTTGCGCTAAGGGCAAATCCTAAAAGTAGTTTTATTGTCTTCATAATCTAACGGTTTTAAGGTTATTACTTTAAGAGTTTCAAAACGTGTGCCAAGATTTTAATTCTTGCTTTTAAGCATAGCCATTCCATAAAAGTTTCCTTATTTTTGAAGGACTAAAACGAAACTATTTTTATGAGCAACAATAAAAAATATGCAGTTTTTGGTGCAGGAAGCTGGGCTACAGCCATTGTAAAAATGCTTTGCGAAAATCAAGACCAAATTGGTTGGTACATGCGAAGCGTTTACATCAAAGAACATATTTTAAAAGAGCTACACAATCCTAGCTACTTAAGTTCTGTGGAATTCCATACAGAACAATTAAAGCTTAGTAACGATATTAATGAAATAGCAGAGTGGGCAGATGTACTCATTTTTGTTATTCCCTCAGCTTTTATACATTCTGAATTAGAAAAGTTAACCGTAGATATTAGTGAAAAGACTATAGTATCTGCCGTAAAAGGTATAATGCCAGAGTCTGGTAATTTGGTAGGTGAACATTTTCATGATGTTTATAATATTCCATTTGAAAACATTGCCGTTATAGCTGGACCTTGCCATGCAGAGGAAGTTGCTTTGGAAAGACTATCGTACTTAACCATTTCTTGTGCAGATCCTATAAAAGCACAAGCTATTGCCAATAACTTATCTAGCGATTATATAAAAACAAAAATCAGTGACGATATTATTGGTACCGAGTATGCTGTAATGCTTAAGAACATCTATGCTATTGCTGCAGGAATTGCTCATGGATTGGGTTATGGTGATAACTTTCAAAGTGTGCTAATGAGCAACGCTATTAGAGAGATGAAGCGTTTCATTAAAAAAATGCATAAAATGAAACGTAACATCAATAACTCGGCATATTTAGGAGATTTATTGGTGACGGGTTATTCTGTGTTTTCAAGAAATAGAATGTTCGGTAATATGATTGGGAAAGGCTACACGGTAAAATCTGCTCAAATGGAAATGAACATGGTTGCCGAAGGCTATTATGCTACCAAAAGCGCTTATGAACTCAATAAAAAGAATAAAAAGAAAACGCGTTTGCCTATTATAAATGCGGTTTATGATATTTTATACGAGAACAAGAATCCTAAAAAGGTATTTCAGAAACTGACTGAGAAATTGGATTGATAATCGCGCTGTCATCCTGAACTTGATTCAGGATCTTACATAAAAATAGATTTTGTACTGTACTTCGACTGTACTCAGTGTGACAGTTTTGAGTAGCAACAATTAAGAGATTCCTGCCTTCGCAGGAATTTTACTTCACCAAAACACCCTTCAATTGCATTAAAGGAACAGTTTGAAGTGCCTTTTCATTAATAGTGTTTTTTCTGAATAAATATGTTTTGTCAAACATCTGGTTGCCTTCAAAAAAAGTGATTTTAAATGAGTTGTTAAGCTCTAAAACCTTTTCTTGTAGATACTCAATCTTGGCATAACTACGCGCTGGCAATTTTGCAAGTGTATGACGCATAGGAGGTGTCATTTTTGTGTCGTTATAGCCTTGTGAAACAATAAGAACAGTATCTAAATCTTTATCTGAATTGTTTATGATATAAGCGTTCCAATCTAGAGTTTTATATNCTAAATGTTGTTCTTGTACTACAGCTACATAAACGTCTTTTACTTCAGGAATAGTGATGTCTTTTTTCATGCTGCAAAAATAGCAAACTATTCAAAATATGCATTCTTGTAATCAGAAACCGAAATACCTTTTAAGCTATACACCACAAAATGATTTAGCAATTCTTCATTGGTGTATATTTCCATAAGATTATTNTTTCTTAGAGCTACTTCTTCAAAGCGTTTAAAGTATAGGCTACAGAATAAACTTAAGTTGACTTCAGGTCTAATAGTACCATTTTTGCTTGCCTTTTCTAATAAACCATAAATCGTTTGATTAACGATTTCATTTCTGAAATCATCAAATATTTCATTGGCCTTTGGATAGTACTTTTTTAAACCGAAAATAAATGAAGGCTTAAAATGTTTTAAGTTTTCAAAACCTTTCTTATAGATTAAAATTATACAAGTTATAGGATCATCATTATGCGATTTTAATATCGCATTGACATCATCTCGAAATTCATCCAATAGAAAAGCTACACTTTCTACAACCAAATGCTCTTTACTTCTAAAATGCTTATAAATGGTTTTTTTAGAAATACCAATTGAGCTGGCTAATTCGTCTAAGGTATAACGCTTACTACCAAACTTTGTAAAACTGTCTATAGCAGTTTTCATCAACTCGCATTTGTCTATCATTATTCTTGTATTTATATACTACTCTACAGGTATGGATAATAGTGGAATATTCATTCCGGAAGCCATTACTCTGGTTTTACTTTTATGAACAATAGATTCCCAAAACCCATATTTTTTCGGAATCATTACTAATAAATCGGCATTAGAGGCTTTAATTTCTTTCTCTATTTCCTCAATAACAGCATTAGACTTTACATTTTTATAAATGTGTGTAATAGGCTCTAATTCGTTATCAATGTGTTGTAGCGCATCGCCTTTAGTCAATAATTCGTTGATTTTATTTTCAACATGAAATATAGTAACCTTAGATTGTAATAGCATAGCAATCTGTCTAAGTCTTGCTAATGATTTTAGCGGTATAGCTTCCATTAAATCACATGCAAAAAGTACATTTTTAATTTCAGAAAATTGAGCTTTTAATGGCACTGCTAGCACAGGAAACTTTCTCATACTAATCAAGGTTGTAGTAGGATTTCCTAATAAGTTTTGTTCCATAGATTTTGGTGACATGCCCATAACCAATAAACGAGAGTTGTTCTCCTCCATGAGATGTTCTATCTCTTGCTCTAAATCAACATACTTACATTCG
>PAJL01000044.1 GCA_002706045.1 Flavobacteriaceae bacterium | reverse complement strand
AAGGTTCTGAATACCGTCTGATTACTTTGTCATTTTTGTACATAATGTTTAAAATTATGTAGCCTTTATTCAGGACGGGTCATAAATATGCACAACGGTATCGGCTATGAGTAGTTGCGAGGTTTAGCACTAAACTTTGCAAGTATACACCAAATTGAAAATCCGCGAGGATTTTCAGAAGTAGGCGAGAACAAGCAATTACTTATAGCCAATGTTGGTAACCGTTTTTTATTTTTTTTGAAATTCAATATCACTTTTTAAATTTCCTTCTATAATTTCTAAAATCACTTTTTCCTTCCAAACAATACCAAGTTGAGCTTGTAATTCACCTTTTCCAATACGTCCTGAATAAATACCTAGAAAGCCTCTAATTCTTCCAATCAGAGAGTCTTTGTTAAGTTGACCATTTGGTCCAGCTTTGTGAATTCCAATTCTCTGGTAAATAACTGGCGAACCTGACAAACCTGGTCTTGTAGCTGTATCGATTAACAGTTTCGGTAATTGGTCTTCATTTACAGATGGCTCGGTTGCAATACTTGCTTTTTTCCATATAGGCAAGCCTAAATATCTGAAATCTTCAAATGGATATCCAATTACAAAACATTCATCGCCAACTTCTGGTGGGATATCGTCATCAAAATCAGCTTTATTAATTGAAGAATAGACATATTTATCTTCTTTGTCAATCTCAATTGCTACAACATCTACTTTTTCTTTATGTTCTGGATGAATTAACCATTTAGGTTTTGTCATTTCATTATCATTATACAGCTTAATTGTGTTTAATTCTGCGTGTCCACTTTTTTCTTTTAATCTTAAATACGTAATAAATATGTCAGGAATTCCAGCGTGAGATTTAGACAAAGGTTCTTTTGTAATTGGGTTTCGTCCTGTTACGTTGTGCCAATTTGTAATTAAAAAAGTCCTCTCATTATACTCATAGAAAAAAGAACTGCCAGTAGAAAATATTGTGCCAGTTTCCTCAAAACCAATTGCAACCTGTTGAGTTACTAATGAAAGATAATCTGGTTTAATTATATTAAGTTTCTTTGTCATTTCAAATGGTTACCAACAACAGGATATAAGTATTAACTATATCCACATTATATATTTATGTCTACAATGTAACGAAAATTTATAATTAAAATAGGTGTATTAAAAAAGAAAAGCCTTGTATTTGTAAGTAATACAAGGCTTTATGTGGAGTCGGAGAGAATCGAACTCTCGTCCAAACAAGTAACCAAAGGGCTTTCTACACGTTTAGTCTTTTCTTATTTTTTCGATGCAAAGCTGGCTAAAGACAGCCTACTTTACACTTAGCTTTTTTATCTCGAAAGGGCATCAAAGCGCTACCCAATCTTGGTTAATTTTTACGATGCCTCTAAAAGAAACGCCACTAACCAGGGCTTTTCGGAGACATTTAGCCTTCCTACCTTGTAGGAATGAGCAGAATCTTACTATAATTCAGATTACGCAGCTAAAGCGTAGTTATTCTCGCCGTTTAAAGTTTGGTCTAGCCTTTTACGTGTTTCAAAACCATTACACGGCGTGCTTACCATTTAATTAATCTCGCTGTCAAAACCAGTCGACCCCAAAACTTCCTGTGCAGACAGGAATCTATTAAATGATATTATAATTTGGGCGTTACTCTACTACGTTTAACTTCGTAGAGTCGGGCTGTCCGCTGTATCTTTTTAAAATTTCTCATTTCGAGAACCTCAATGACCAAATTTTAAAAAGGATGCCGCTTCCATCCCTAACGCACCCACCAATGAACAGTAATCAGTGTCCAAAGGTGTGCGAAATTACTAAAATAATTAACTCAAAAGCCGTACCAAGCTTATTTTATTAAATCGTTAAGAAAAATTGTCAGTATTAATCTCTAATTTCAAACAAAACAGATTACAATGATACAGAAAGGAACAAACGTAAAATGGAATTGGGGCAACGGAACGGCCAAAGGTAAAGTTGAAGAAACCTATATCGAAAAGGTAACGAAAACTATAAAAGGTAGCGAAGTAACACGCCGTGGCGAGTCTGGCGATAAAGCACTTTACATAAAACAAGATGATGGAGACTACGTACTAAAAAGCGAAAGCGAAGTAGAACGTACAGATTGATTTGTAAACCCATCTAAATAAACTTATTTTCGTGGCAAATTATTCCGTTTTCGGTTTACAATTGTAGTCTATTACAACTATAAACCATTAAAAGGATAAACGAATAAACAAATCGACATCAGTATGAAATTCGCCATAATAAAAGAACGAAAAAATCCACCAGACAGACGTGTTGTATTCTCACCAGAAACCTTAGCAGAAGCAAGAAAAAAATTTCCAGAAGCTGAGTTTATTGTCGAGTCTTCGGATATACGTGTGTTTCCAGATGAGGTTTATGCCAAATTAGGTTTTACAGTTACAGATGATGTGTCTGATGCTGATGTTATGATTGGTGTAAAGGAAGTTCCAATTGCTAATTTAATTCCAAATAAAAAGTACTTCTATTTTTCACATACTATAAAGAAGCAACCTTACAACAGAGATTTACTAAAGGCTATGCTAGATAAGCATATAGAAATGTACGATCATGAAACGATAGTTCGTGAAAATAACATGCGCTTAATCGGTTTTGGTCGTTATGCAGGGTTGGTAGGTGCTTATAATGGTTTTAGAGCTTTGGGATTACGAGATGGTTTGTTTTCACTTCCTAAAGTAGAAACACTTGCCGATTTAGAAGAAGTAAAAGCAGAACTTGATAAAATAGAGGTTCCAAACATTAAAATTCTATTGTCTGGTACAGGAAAAGTGGCTTATGGTGCTAAAGAAATTTTAGACCATTTAGGAATCAAAGAAGTTAGTGATGCATTGTACCTAACGTCAGAGTTTACAGAACCAGTTTATTGTATGGTAGATGTGATGGAATATGCCAAACGTAAGGATGGAAAAGTAGGTGATAAGCGAGAATTCTACAAAGATCCTACAGGTTACGAAAGCAATTTTATGGCTTACGCAAAGCAAACGGATTACTTTATAGCAGGACATTTTTACGGTAATAATGCACCATATTTATTTACAAGAGAAGATGCCAAGCATCCAGAGTTTAGAATCAATTTGGTAGCTGATGTATCTTGCGATATTGATGGACCTGTAGCAAGTACTATTCGTCCTTCAACTATAGCAGATCCTTTTTATGGTTATAATCCGCAAACCGAACAAGAAGTTGCTTTTGATGCCAAAGATGCCATAACCGTTATGGCAGTAGATAACTTACCTTGTGAATTGCCAAAGGATGCCAGTGAAGGTTTTGGAACAACATTTTTAGAACATGTTATACCAGCATTTTTTAATGATGATAAACGAGGAGTTTTAAAACGTGCCAAACTTACCACTTCAGATGGTAAGCTAACAAAACGTTTTAGCTATCTTCAGGATTATGTGGATGGAAAATAAAAAAAGCCTTACGTATTGTAAGCCTTTTGCATTTTAATTATTTTGGTATCTAATTGACTAAATTGTAGTTAATGTACCAGACCATCCACCTTGTATAGTAATGTCAGTACCATCTATTTCATTTACAAAGCTAAAAGTGATGTAAACAGTATCTCCAGAGATATCGATGTTAACTGTACCATTATCAATATTAGAATATGTATCTCCATCTGTAATATTAATATAAACGTCTACAAAAGTGAAAGCAGCTCTATTTTCAGAAAAATTATAAGTTCCTGCTACAAGACCATCTGAAGAATTTGTGTTTAAGTCAAGATAAACATAAGCTTCAGATGATGTTAGTACAACATCCCAATCGAAACTACCATCTTGATTTTCGCCATAAGATTCAAGCGATCCTGTAGTTCCTATAGAGTATACAGTTCCATCTATAGAGATTTCATTGTTTACACTAGGTAAAGAATCCCCATCATCATCTTTTTTACATGATTGGATTGTTAAAGAAGTCACGGCTAAGAACAAAAATAGATAAGTAATTTTTTTCATTGTAAATATGGTTTTTGAATTTTGTGTAAAAATAGAATAATAGTCTACATATCAATATGTTTAATGTAATTTATAATGATTCTTATTAGTAGTATTATTCTTATAAAGCGTTAAATATCTCTGAGATTTTGTTTATAGTTAAAACTAATCTAATCCAGACCTTTTTGTAATTTTTTATGATAATCTAAAATAACACCAAGATTTTTTTGATCTATGCGATTGCAATGCATAATCGTATTCTCAATATCTGACATTAGTAAGTTAAATCCACCATTTTCAAATATATTTCCTGTACGTTTTTCTATTGTACCACCGTCAATTAATGCTTCTTTTAAAGCGTTAACATTTTCAATATTTGGTAATTCAATGAACTCCATATTGTCAAAATTTTCTAAACTACTATTAAGACTTGTAGCCAAATCGTTAACTCTGTAGCCAAAACGTCTTACGTCGTTTTCTGTTAGTTCTTGGGATTGGAGTTGATTTAATTCAGTATAAATAGTGTTTTTAATACCCAGTGCTTTTTTATAAAATGTGATTAGTTCCTGATGCTGTAGATATAGATTTTTTAAGTGGTCATACTTATCTTGATTTTTTGCAAGAGCAAGGTGAAAAGCACAAAAGTCTTTATCCCATTCATTGAATGTTTCGGTAAATAATTTCTCTCGTTCTGCAATAAGTTCTTCATAACCTTGTTGTACAGTTTTCTTTTTATAAGTTTTACCCTTAAAGGCAAATGAATTATCTTTAGTAGTGCCTTGTGCAATCTCGCTCGCTTTTAAAATTAGTAATTCAATTTCTTTCACAGGTTCCATTAACTCATCTAACTTACTTTTTAAATGCTCATAACTTGATGATTTAAGCTCTATATTATCTATCTCTTTTTCGATGATATCTAATTCTGGAATATTGATAAATCTATTTTCGAAAGCATTACCAAATTCATCCAACAATTCTTTACCGTGATTTTCTGAAGCAATAAAATTTTCAAACTCTTCAATGCTTGAAAAACTTTCAGCTTTCTTATTGATATACTGTTCGTATATTAATTGAGTCATTTCTTGTTGAAGATTCTCCTTATTATTAAAAAGTAACCAAGGAGAATCTTCATTGATTTCGCATGCAACAAATGGTATTTTAGCATTGTCTTGACGCATGTTGTTTGGTGGGTGACTAGCATACATATTTACTTTAGAATGTTCAGAGCCAGCAAAATAGGTTTTGCCTCCTCTGTCATCATTTGGTAATGCTTTGAGTAAAGCTGACTGCTGTTCCTTAATACGATTTAAACTAAGGTTGTTATGAGTATATAGATTTTTAGTGAACAATTTTTTTTGAGATGCTAAATATGCATAGTTTACTGTGTTGTTCCATTTTTCGAACCCGCTGTCTAACTTCCATAAGCCAGAAATTATAGCATCACTTCCGGAAGTACTTATAGCCACTTTGTCGGCATTAAACTCCATTTCTCTTGAAAGAGAAGAATACATAATATTAAGAAACTGATAGAATAAATTTAGGATTTGTCTTATCAGCCAAATAATAGGTGTAATAATCCAAGCAGCAAATGATAGTCTTAGGTCGGAGGCTCTCCATTGATCTAAAAGATTATCCCACTTATCTCTTGAGAAAATCATATCATGAATAATTGTATTTGCAGAAATAATATAACTACCTATTTTCATACTTCGTTGGGAGAAGTGACCAAATTCATGACTCATTACAGCTTTAAACTCCGTTAGGTTTAAACAACTTACTAATCCTAAACCAATGGTGAGTTCTTTTTTAACTGGTAAAAACAAACTTAGCCACATGTTTGTATAAGATACATAGGCATTAACGTCTGGATCAGCGTAAATAGCTTTAGGTTTTGGTGCACCAGTTTCATCACATATTTTTAAGATGAAACTCCAAAGTTCTGGATAATCTTTTTTGTCCAGTTTTATCCTGTTTTCTCGTTTATGATTTTTAAGCTTAAAAATAAATTTTAAGGTAAAAAAGAAAAGCATTACCGAGCCAGCTATTGCACCTATTTTACCTAAAATAGTTATTTTATTTATGTAACCAATATCATAGGTAAAAGCCCAATAGACCAAATAGCCCAAAACAACAACTAATGCTCCGTATAAGATAAAGAATAGAATAATGGATAGTATTGCCAATAAAGCTCTTGTTTGGTAAGAAGTAGGCAAGGCAGTTAATTTTTTTGGTAAAACTGTTGGGCTTGGTGGATATAGATTTCCTGTCATGTTATTTAGTTAAGAGACAGAAATATAAGAATTTTTGTACAAGTTTAACCTCTTAATGATTTTTTTAGATTAAAAGCAGTTTATGTAATTAACAAGTGTTGGTATGGATTAGTTTATTCGTTAGTAATGTCAATATATTTTAAAATGTAATATCCAACCAACAAAAAGCTTCCAAAACCCAATGTGAATAGCCATGCACCTGTGTATTGCATAGGGAAAATTATCATATCTAAAATATCGAGGAAAAGATTTTGAGGTTGACTCAAAATTTCCCAGGAATTATAACGTAAAAATCGACCTAGGTAAACACCAAACCCACAAAGAAACATTAAGCTGATGGTTATAAACGAAATCGAAATGCGCTTGAATTTTTGAGAAATTAATCGCTGCATATCCAAAACTGAAAGATAGAATAGAAATAACCCAGTCATAGCAAACGATAGTACTACCAAAATATCAAGCCACATCAAATGGTAGGTGCTCTCTTTAAGATGAATAAGATCTGTGACAATATATGGTGCATTGGGCAAAAAGGCTAACCAAATAACAAACCAAACCACTAACTTTAGTCGGCTAAGATTTGGCTTCGTATTTAGGTACATTGTTATGGCAAAAGGAATGATAGTTAAAAAGATATTCCAGATTAAAAAAAGAAAGAAGAAGGATTTGTTGAGCTTCATTCTTATCATAAGTGCTATAGCGCTAAAGGCTAATGCTAAAGTTACTAGTGATAAACTTTTAAATTTTGACTGTATGAGTGTTTTTACGTGTTCCATAGTAATGTTCGATAATTAAAATTGTTGCAATTCCTAAAGTGTAAGCTATTAGATCTTCAACTTGAAAAGTATTGCCAAAGATGAGGCTAGCCGTAAAGCTATCCTGTAAATTAAAGTAGGTTAAGAAAGGTGTGAGTTGAAGTAGCTCGATTGTGTAAGCAATTACGAGGATGACCAATGCCGAGACCCAAACTTTCAGATTGGTGCATCCTCTAATAATTGCATATAATAATATGACGACCAAATAATCGCCAAAGGTGTAGCGGATAAATCCAGTTTTTATAATGAATGCTATAGCTAGCTCAATCAATAACAATGAATGTGCCAGCACTAGGTAATATTTGTTGAATTGTAGTTTCATTCTATAATTATTTTTTCACCTAAGAATTTTGGTTCTACATTAAAAACTAAGTCCAAACTTGCTTTTGAACGTGCAAAGTATTCTCTGAAATGAAAATCGTAAACGTCTTTAGCATTGTAGCCAACAGCGTCTATGTCATAATCATTAGCGATATAAATAGCACGTTGGTTATGGAATTTTTGAGAAATAAAAGTGATAGAGGTTTGCCCGAATATCTCTTTGGCTCTAACGACAGAATCTAGCGTTCTAAAACCTGCATAATCTAAGTATATCCTATTTTCAGGAATGCCTTTAGCAATTAAATCTTGTTTGAATGTTGATGGTTCATCATAATATGTAGTGCTATTATCGCCACTCACCAAAACGTATTCAATTTTACCAGCTTTATAAAGTTCTACAGTAGCATCAATTCTATATTTATAATAAAGATTTATGGAGCCATCAGTCATGTGTTTTGCAGTTCCAAGTACTAACCCGACTTTGTTTTTAGGAATAGATTCAAGGTTGTCGAATACCTGATTTCTAGTTTTAAAACTCATCCAATGATAAGTTATAAAAACACCTAAAAATAGTAAGACACCTATAAGAATTAACATTTTGAACTTTTTCATAATTGAGTAATGTTTAGTTTCAACGCTTCAGATTTTGAAAAAATAGCTTCTCTGAACTCTATTATAGATACGTTCAAAAGTTTTTTATAGTCGAAATGATGAAATGGATTAGCATTTTTTCCCTTCTTATAAGATGAATAATAATAACCGAAATAATCTGGAAGAATAGCCACGCCAAGAATTACAGCTCCATATAGGTATGGACTTCGTTTACCGTTCCCAAAACATAAACATTGTAGCGCAATTTCGTCTTCAACTTCAGTGTTATAACCACAAAGTACGTGATAGCAATCGTGTCGCTCTACTTTTGGAATGAGTTCAAAATTATTGCGATCTAAAAACTCTCCAAGATGTCTACCAAAAGATGGTTGAGGAAATTTCAATAAATCATGTTTGGTGATATTCCACGACTCATGATTTTTGAATAAACTCGTGTATAGTCGTTGTGAGTGTTCAAAAAGCCAAATTATGATTTGCTTTCTTAAGCTTTTTAGTGGTAAGTGGCTCATGGTAGATTTGTTTTTTTCGGAGTTGAGTTTATTTGCTTTTGGTAACTTTTCAATTCGTACCTCCAGATTAAAAGTGCTAGGATGTAAACAGACGAGAAATATTCCCATGCGAGAGTGTCGAAATCCATACTCCAGATTAACCCACTACAAACCATAGTTAAGAGAATGATATAGTAAGGAAAGTATAACCTAAACACAGCTTGCTTGTCTTTAGGATTATTTACTGACCAAAAGATGCAGGATATGCTTATCCTAACCATGGCGTAGGTAATTACGATAATCATCACTATTACTATAAAAATGAAAGCAGCCATATTATTCTGAATCAAGTTTTAAATTATCGTATTGTAATTCTTGCCATGAGTTAGTTCTAAGCTCGTAGACATAGTTTCTGTATTTTTCTTCAATTTGATTTAAGAAGAAATTATCTAATTCCTTTTGTTCGGATTGATCTTTTAGAATAAGCGCATTGTTATTTGATAATTCAATGAGGTAACCAACATCCATAGATTTGGCATAGTTGAAATTATAATTTGTAATATGATAATCCCAGTTTATTGTTGCTGCAATAATTAACACTACAAAAGCGGCTTTTGTATTTAATCTCAGTAAGTACCAAATATTTTTGATATGACTGATTTTTAAAAGTGTAGTTATAAGTCCTGTAACCACAAGTATGAGGTAAATTAAGACTCCAATTCTCTTATAGGTTAATCCAAAATAATAAATGTATTGCCCATTTTTCATCATGATACTTAATACAAGAATCATATTTAAAGTTATCCATGTAAAGGCTAGTTTCTTTAAAGTTTTGTTTTCTGCAAAGAAGTTAAGGTCTCCTCTAAATACATAAAGTAAAATGACTATGGCTATTAGTATTGATGCAATTAAAGCATTAATACCACTATGAACTTGAGCCGAAAATACTGAAGCTCTTATGTCCATTGAAGAAAACAGGAATGAAATATCAGTGATTAAGAATAGAACGATAAGCGCATTTAATACTGAAATAAGAACAACACCAAGCTGATTCTCTTGCTTTAGTTTTGGTAACGAAAATTTGGCTGTTTTTTCTAAAGAATTTCCTGTTGTTAAATCGAGTTCTGTGGCTGGTTCAACTTCTACAGGTTTATGAATATTCGCAAATAAATAATACCCTAATCCAGCAAATAAAATCCATTGGATATTGATAAAACTGAAATCAATTTTTGAAATGATATCGCTAAAAAATGGATTGCCGTCTTTGTATAGAGCTATAAAGATGATTACAAAGATTGAAGGAATAAAAATGATTTTTAAAAGATGGATGTAATCAATCTTATGTTTTGGTTCTACGGTTTGTGTCTTTTCATTAACTGAAAAGTTTCTGTGAAAAAGACCTGCTATTGTGGTGTAAAGCCCATTTAACCAGTTCACATAAATTGAAGATTTATTTTCAGATAATAAACCAATCAGAGTAAAAAAGCATATACAATTGGCAAGAATCGCTACGGACGAATCATGAAAGAAAACAGCAACACCAGTAATGATATAGACTGTACTGTAAATTAAAGTTCTAGTGTTCTCAAAGTCTTTTTTATTATTTAAAAATAGAATAGTAACTGTTGTAATGCTAAATAAAAGAAGGTTTAGACCAATGCTTTTATCATAAAACAGTGTGCTGAATAATAATGCTCCGACAAATAATAATAGTTTTTTCATAGCGATTAGTTTAAAGTACTTTGTTTTTCAAAGTAAAAATTTAAAATTTTTTAAATGCTGTTCAATTGTTTGATGTCTTGTTTATAAGCTGATGGTAATAATATGTCTTTAATAAGTCCATCAAGCTTTAGTTGTCTAGCGATTTTATATAGAATTATGAGTGGTTTTAAGAATGATATTTTTCTAAACTTTAGCATAGTTCTTATAGTTTGTGGTAGTAAGAGAATCTGAACTTCAATCAATAATTTATAGCGTACAACACCTAGGTGTTTACGGTATTGCTGGTAGAGATCTTTAGTATAAGCTCCATTTTTGAAATTTTGTTCAAGGTGTTTATGACGTGTCACTTTAAATTCAGAGTAGGTGAGTGGTAAGTTGGTTAAACCCATACGTTGCCCAACTCTGTTAAATACATCCAACACCTCTTGTTTTTGTTTTATTGATAAAGATTGTTCTAAAACTTCATAAGATGTTATAGAATAATCAATAAGCATAAAAAGCACATCTTTATATGCCCAATCTGGAATAGCTTTTCCTCGTTTTGTTTCCACTGAATTATGAATGGCAGTCATTTGATCTATAGCTTTTAAAGCAGATGCTTCGTTAGCAAAAACAATAGCTTTGGCATAATTTACTGTAGAAAACAAACGACCTAAAGGATCTTTAGGCAATTTACCTGTAAAATAGAGCCAGTCTACAGCTTTGTTTAGTGCAAATTCAGCCGATGCACCAGCAAANANGAGTAGAATAGTATCACTATTGCCCCAAATGTCTCTAACTATAGAATGTTTGTCTACAAAGTTTCTCATGAAATCAGTTNTATTTAAAATCNACTTTGAATTTCAAAGTAAAAAATCAAAATTTTTTAAGTTTTATTAATTAGTTTTTCAAGTGCTTCAATATGCTTTTTAAATTCAGCTTTACCCAGCTTAGTTGCACTATATCTGGTGTTTGGTTTTCGTCCGATAAACTGTTTTTCAACAGCAATATATTCTGCTTTTTCAAGTGCTTTGGTATGACTNGCTAAATTACCATCTGTGGCACCTAGCAATTCTTTCAACATATTAAAATCGGCATATTCGTTTACCATAAGAATAGACATAATACCGAGTCGTATTCTATGATCAAATAATTTATTTATGTTGGTTATNATACTCAATGTTTAGATTTTAAAATAGATTAGCTTTTTGTGTTGCTAACGTCATTTACTTTCTATCATACTTAAAATGCATCCAAGTGCCATATACNATATGCATTACACCAAATCCAAGNGNCCAAAGCCAAAAACCATAACCAGGATAAAGCGTTGCAATGAGTCCCAAAGTTATGTCAATAAAACCTAAATATTTAATATCACCAATACTATACTTTGACGCACTCACTAATGCCAAGCCATAAAATATAAGCATTAAACCACCAGTTTGCCCGTATCTTCCTTGATTTAAGATGATAAGGCAATACAAACCACCTACAACGAGCGGAATTAAAAAGTTAATTAATAAGCGACGCGAAGAGCTATCCCATATTTTTTCGTCATTCTTTTTAGCTTTTCTTACGGTAAGAATAATTCCAGTAAGAGCACTAAGAAAAGCGACCATTAATAGTATGAACATAGTTGTCCAAAATACCCAACCATGAAAAATATAGAGTTTACTATCACTATAATTCATTACAAGCCAATAGGCAATGGCTGCACCGATTAGTGCATAAATGCCTGCCAAAACTCCAGAAAGACCGCTTAGGGAAATAAACCGAGAAGACTTATTCATGAGATTTTTTATCTCAGAGATGTCTTTTAAATAATCTTCGTTGCTCATAATTTAAAGTACTTTGAAATACAAAGTAAATAAATTTATTTAGATATAACAAAATATTTTTTGANTGAGATTGATTAAATTTATATCAAACAAATAAAATCAAATGTTATGATAGGTTTGCTTTTAACAATAGCCAACATTACCGGTGGAATACTTCTAGGTCTGGCAACATTAGATAAATGGGATGGGGAAAGTGATTTTTTTAATAAAATAGCAAGCGCGTTGTTGCCTTTTCAAAGCGTTATTGGTGGAGCACTAATTGTTTTACCGATTTTGGTGTTTTGGAGTGGTTGGATTTTTAATATCTTAAGTATTTTAGGAGGTATATTATTGTTGACGCATATGTTTAGCAAAGTCCCTTCACTAGAAGCAGGTTTAAGGAAATTATCGGCTAAATTAATGCCCTTTAAAGCCGTGATAGGCATTATACTTTTAATTGTTGGAATTATTAGATTGTTTTGAATCCCGCTGAGGTATATATACTAAAACAAGAAGAGCCTTTTAAAACTATTCTTCTTCAACTTCAAGCTATTATTGAGTCTGTTGCNCCCAATCCAGAATTGTTATTCAAATGGAAAATTCCATTCTACTATAATAATGGTATTCCTTTATGCTTTTTAAATCAATCTAAAGACTATGTGGATTTAGCATTTTGGCATTTTGATCAATTGGATAAATTCAATGAGCATTTTGTTGATGCTAACAGGAAGTCAATTCGGTCGCTTCGTTATAAATCAGTTGAGGATATCAATGATGAGGTTATTGTTTATGTGCTTCAAAAGCAATTAGAAATAAATGTAAATCCCTTTAAACTTATTCTGAACAAGAATAAAAAAAGCTCAAAATTAGGATAAGATCTAGATTTTCTTAATGTTAACTTTTTGTTAATTTAGTGTAAACAGCTATCTTGCGCTAGTATCCCTAATTCCCCTTGTAGTGAAAATCCATTGGCATTCAAACACCGATTTGATTGATAGTGCTTTAGAAAATAAAATTCAGTTAGAATTTAATTTTAGACAAAAAATCATTCGTTTTTTTATAGAGAACAATATCAAAGAGTGTTGTACTGACTACAGTTGTTATGTTTTTGATTATTATGTGGATAGTGAAAAAATAGAAATTTCTAAAGAAACACCAGAGCCTTATTATTCAAAACTTGTAAAAATCTGGAAACAATTCCCACTGATGGGATAGTGAAAATGCTTAGCTATTTAGAAACTCTGAACAACTTTTCTAATCGCAACCAAATTGGTTAAAAGTCCTTCAAGATTATCTAGATGTAGCATGTTAGCGCCATCACTTTTAGCATTTGCAGGATCAAAGTGTGTTTCTATAAACAAACCATCTACATTATTAACCACACCAGCTCTGGCAATAGTTTCAATCATGTCTGGTCGTCCACCAGTAACACCAATAGTTTGATTTGGCTGCTGTAAAGAGTGTGTAACATCTAAAACTGTTGGTGCAAATTTTCGCATGGTTGGAATACCTCTAAAATCTACAATCATGTCTTGGTAGCCAAACATGGTGCCTCTATCGGTTATCCAAGCTTTTTCATTGCCAGCATCTTTTACTTTTTGCACAGCNTGTTTCATGGATTCAGGACTCATNAATTGTCCTTTTTTAAGGTTAACAACCTTTCNTGTTTCGGCTGCTGCCACTACAAGATCTGTCTGACGGACTAAAAATGCAGGAATTTGTAAAACATCAACATATTCTGCAGCCATAGCAGCATCAGAAATTTCGTGAATGTCGGTAATAGTTGGAACATCAAAAGTATCTGAAACTTTTTTCAAAATTTTCAATGCCTTTTCGTCTCCAATTCCTGTAAAACTGTCAATTCTACTCCGGTTTGCTTTTTTAAAACTTCCCTTAAAAACATAAGGTATTTGAAGCTTGTCAGTTATAGAAATTACTTTTTCAGCAATGCGAAGCGCCATATCTTCACCTTCGATAGCACAAGGCCCACATAGTAAAAAGAAATTATTAGAATCTGTGTGTTTTAATTTTGGAATTGTTGTCAACTTAAAAAGAGTTAAATATTACAGTACAAAGATAACATTTTAAAATACCTTTTTTATACTATTTCTTATCATCCAAAGCGACATCACTAAATTACCAACAACGAATAGACCACCAAAAAAGAAAAATTGTTTCGCGGATTCAGACCAATTGATAATATTCAGTAAATCGAATAAGTAAGCTAAGACCAGATAAGAAGATAGACAAACGAAAATGATGCCAAGAGAGAAATTGAGTTCTCTGTTCGGTTTTATAAGTTGCCATAAAAATGGAATTCCAAACAATAAAATAGGATATGCAGATAAACCTTCGCTCTTATTTATGTCAGTAAACCAATAGATGATGATCGACAAAAAATAGAGATAGGGTATAAATTTGGTGTATTTGCTAATTGTATTCATCTGTTTTTTAATTAAGGGTTCAGACGTAAAAGCCCAATTAGCGGTATGTTTAAGGGGATAGGCTTTTAGTTTTTAGTCAATTATTCCACTAAGTTACAAACTCAAATTAAGGCTTAATTAAATTATAACATATAATTAACGAAATGAGGAGAATATGATGTACCTTTGCGCGCTTAAAATCAGCATCAGTTATGACTAAGATTAAAAATATTGCAATTATTGCACACGTTGACCACGGTAAGACGACTTTGGTTGATAAGATTATGTACCATTGTCAGTTGTTTAGAGAGAATGAAAACACAGGTGATTTAATTCTTGATAACAACGATTTGGAACGTGAGAGAGGTATTACCATTACTTCAAAAAACGTATCAGTGATTTATCAGGATACTAAGATAAATATCATTGATACACCAGGTCACGCCGATTTTGGTGGTGAAGTAGAGCGTGTTTTAAACATGGCAGATGGTGTACTATTATTAGTAGACGCTTTTGAAGGTCCAATGCCTCAAACAAGATTTGTGTTACAGAAAGCAATTGACCTTGGTCTAAAACCATGTGTTGTTGTAAACAAAGTTGATAAGGAAAACTGTACTCCTGATGAAGTTCATGAAAAGGTATTTGATCTTATGTTCGAACTTGGTGCTGAAGAGTGGCAGTTAGATTTCCCAACAGTTTATGGTTCAGCAAAAAATAACTGGATGAGTGACGATTGGCAAAAGCCAACAGAGAATATTGAGCCATTATTAGATATGGTGATAGAGCATATTCCTGAACCGAAAATTGAAGAAGGAACAACTCAAATGCTGATTACGTCTTTAGATTTCTCTTCTTTCACAGGTAGAATTGCTATTGGTCGTTTAACAAGAGGAACTTTAAAAACAGGACAACCAATTTCTTTGGTAAAAAGAGATGGTTCTGTTGTAAAGAATAAAATTAAAGAACTACATGTTTTTGAAGGTCTAGGACGTTTAAAAGTTGATGAAGTTCAGACTGGTGATATTTGTGCTATTGTAGGTTTAGAAGGTTTTGAAATTGGTGACACCGTTGCAGATTTTGAAAATCCTGAAGGTTTAAAAACCATTGCTATTGATGAGCCAACGATGAGTATGTTATTTACTATTAACGATTCACCTTTCTTTGGTAAGGATGGTAAGTTTGTAACATCTCGTCATATCAAAGAACGTTTAACAAAGGAATTAGAAAAGAACTTAGCATTAAGAGTACAAGATACTGATAGTGCAGATAAGTTCATGGTATTCGGTCGTGGTGTATTGCACTTATCAGTTTTAATAGAGACTATGCGTCGTGAAGGTTACGAGCTTCAAATTGGTCAGCCACAGGTAATCATCAAAGAAATTGATGGTGTAAAGTGTGAGCCTTTTGAAGAAATGACGATTGATTTACCAGAAAACGTATCAGGTAAAGCCATAGAAATGGTAACAATGCGTAAAGGTGAAATGTTAAGTATGGAAGCTAAAGGCGACCGTATGGTTTGCGAATTTATAGTGCCATCTCGTGGTATTATAGGTTTACGTAACCAATTGTTAACTGCAACTGCAGGTGAGGCAATTATGGCACACCGTTTTAAAGAATATCAACCGTTAAAAGGTGGTATTCCAGAGCGTCAGAATGGTTCTTTAGTGTCTATGGAAAATGGTACTGCAATTCCTTATTCTATTGATAAATTACAAGAAAGAGGAAAGTTCTTTATCGATCCAGGAGAAGATATTTATGAAGGCCAGGTTATTGGTGAAAACTCTCGTGGTGATGATATGACGGTTAACGTAACTAAAACTAAAAAGTTAAGTAACGTACGTTCTGCAGGTGCTGATGATAAAGCTAAGATTGTACCAGCAATAAAGTTTTCGCTAGAAGAAGCTTTAGAATATATTCAAAAAGATGAATATGTAGAGGTCACTCCTAACCACCTTAGAATTCGTAAGATATTCCTTAAGGAAGTAGATCGTAAGCGTAATAAGAGTATATAAGGATTAAAATTATATAGATATTAAAAAGAGAAATGCTTTAAAGTGTTTCTCTTTTTTTATTTAAAAACATAACTAAGCAAGTTTTATATCTTTACAAAAAACAAATACATGAATTTTCTTTATTTCGACCCAGGTTTAGGAGCTATGATTATCCAGACAATTATAGCGGCAGTAGCAGGAGTGGTTTTATTTTCTAAAAATCTAATGCATAAGATTAAAGTGTTTTTAGGCTTGACAAAGAATTCTGATGATGATGTTTTTGAAGATATTGATGTAAAAGAAAAAGATTCAGAAAATTCTAAATAAAAAATGAATCAGACGGCTCATCCTTCTTCATTCAGAGATCCTTCAGGTTACATTTTATTGGATGAAAACGAAATCAAAAGAGTTATTAATCCCGTATATTTTAAACAATATTATGCTTTAAAGGAAACGGGTTTTTATGATAAATTAATAAAAAATGAGTTGTTGGTTTCTCATGAGGAGGTTTTTTCATCTGAAGAAAAAATTATTTTAAAGGCTACAAAAATACCATTTGTAACTTATCCTTATGAGTGGAGTTTTAATATGTATAAAGAAGCTGCTTTACTAACATTAAAACTTCAGAAGTTTAGTTTAGAGCATGGTTTTTCCTTAAAAGACGCATCAGCTTTTAACGTAACATTTCATAAAGGGAAAGCAGTTTTTATAGACACGCTCTCATTTGATTTTTATCAAGAGAATTCTCCATGGAGAGCTTATAAACAATTTATTACACATTTTTTTGGACCGTTATTGTTGGCTCATTATCACGGTGCGCAACAATTAAAACAAATGCAGACGTTTTTAGAAGGTATGCCAGTAAAGACGTTAAGCTCATTGCTGCCCACAAGAACAAAACTAAATCCATTATTGTATTCTAATATTCATTTGCTGGCTAAATCTGAAGATAAACATAATGAGGATTATAAAGGAGAGGCAAAAAGTGCGCAATTATCTAAAAAAGGACAGCTTAACATTATTAAAAGTCTTTATGATTTTATAAAAAGGTTAGAATTAAGAGAAAAGTCTGAATGGGCAAATTATTATAGTAAAACAAATTATAGTGATGAGGCATTCAATACAAAATCAGAAATAATTAATGACTGGGTTAAAGGAATAACCCCAAAGACATTAATTGATATAGGTGGAAATGACGGCACTTTTGTTAGGAAAATTAAAACTTCTTTAGATGTTGCATTAGTCAGTGATATTGATAATAATGCTGTTGATGCAAACTATAAGATAATGAAGTTAAATAAAGAGCAAAACATGCTTCCTCTAATTTTAGATGTCTTAAGTCCATCGCCTGCAATAGGACTCAATAATGAAGAACGCGATTCTTTTATAAAGCGTATCGGTGAGTTTTCTCCTGATGTAACTTTAGCTTTAGCTGTAATCCACCATATTTCATTATCAGGTAATGTGCCTTTTNAGAGATCTGCAGATTTTTTNGCTANATTTTCTAAAAATTTAATCATAGAATTTCCCAAACNTGAAGATTCTTGGGTACAACGNTTATTAAATAATAAGGCAGATTTTAAAGATTACTTTAATTTTTACAATATTGAAAATTTTGAAAANNCTTATTCTCANAAGTTTGATATTNTAGAGAAAAAAGTGATTAANAATTCTGAAAGAGTTATCTACTTATTAAAAAGGAAGGNTTTATGAAAATCTCAGAAAGAAAATTTTTNAAAAGACCTGCAAAAGATAATATTTCCCCAAGCTTAATTGTTTTATGTGCTGGTTTATATCCTTTCTTTCACTATTATAGTAGTAATATTTCTGAAGCTACTTCATGGCAGCAATTTGTCTTTTTATTTGGTTTGTGTTTTTTGTTACCACAGATTCTACTGTTTTTAATTCCTCTATTATTAAAAATTAATTTTTTTAAATCACTAAAACCTTTTAGTGTTTCTATTTTAAATAGTACTGTTTTTATTGGATTATTAGGTTTTTTAGCGTTCTATCATAATAAAAAAACGTTACTGCTAGTTCTTNTTTTAGCNTTTGGTGTTGGTTTTTTNATAGCTAANCATATTAAGAAGGTAGTTGTAATTCAATTATTATTTGCAGTGATGGGATTTGTGAGTTTAATTCCGAAANTAGTATTTCATTTTAATCAAAACAANAACAGTTGGGCAAAATTATCAATTGAAGAACTACAAACTGAATTAAAAAATAAGCCTAATATTTTTGTAATACAGCCAGATGGTTATGTTAATTTTTCAGAAATTGATAAACCTCCATACGACTANGATAATTCTGAATTTAAAAGCTGGCTATCATCAGAAGGATTTACCAATTATCAGGGTTTTAGAAGCAACTACTATTCCACATATACCTCAAACTCCTCGATGTTTGCCATGAAGCATCATTACTATTCTAACACAAATAAATCAACTTTAAAAACTCATAAGCCTAATGAAGCTATTGTTGGAAAATATAATAATGTGCTTAGTATCTTAAAGCATAATGGTTACAAGTCATATTTAATTACCGACAACTCTTTTTTCTTAATAGACAGACAACCGCTGTCTTATGATTATTGTAATATCGATACCAAATGGATGTCATATCATAATTCAGGTTCTGTAACAGGTGCGGATATAAAGGTAGACTTAAGCAGAGCTCTAGATACCCTCACATCAAAACAAAATTTTATTTTCATAGAGAAGACACTTCCAAGTCATATTATATACAAAGAGAGTTTGTCTAAGGGGAAAAATTCTGAACGTACTAATTATCTTCAAAGATTAGAAGATGCCAATGAGTGGATAAAGTCTTTGATAAATGAGATTAATGTTTTTGATAAAAATGCTTTAGTCATTGTCGTTGCAGATCACGGTGGTTTTGTGGGACTAGATTATACATTGCAGGCTTCAAACAATAAACTAAATAAAACTGAAGCCTTATCTGTATTTAGTAGTTTGTTGAGTATAAAATGGCCAAAGAGTATAAATTTAGATAACGCAACTAATTATACAAGCAATGTAAATTTATTTAGAAATTTGTTCTATNCCTTGAGTAAAAACAAAAGCTTNTTAGATAATTTAGAAGGTAATGAAAGTTTTTTGCCTTTAAAAAATGGAGAATACAATGGCTATTATAAATATTTTGATAATGATGGTAATTATGTATTCGAATTGATTTCTGAATGAATTTAGCTAGTATTATAACTTTTTAGTGTAAAATGAAGTTGTTTTTAAGAAAAATATCTCTTTTTGTTTTACCTGTCTTAGTGTCTTTGTTTTGTGTTGAGTATGCAATTAGGTCTTTACCCAACTCTTTTAAACTTAAGAATGAATTTATAGAAAATAGCGGAGGTGAAATAGAAACATTGATATTAGGAAGCTCACATACGTTTTATGGACTTAATCCTAAATGTTTTCAGTCTAAAACCTTCAATTTTGCAAACATATCTCAATCACCAGATGTTGATTTAGCTATTCTAAAGAGTTATGAGGATGAGCTAATAAATTTAAAAACTGTAGTTATAAGATTATCTTATGATACTTTGTTTGAACAATTAAAAAACTCATCAGAAGATTGGAGATTAAAAGATTATAAACTTTATACAGATGTTAATTTTGAATATTTGTTAAAGCATAATTCTGAAATTCTATCAATAGGAACAAGACAGGTTCTTAAGGTGTTGAAGAATAATTATGTAGATGAAGAAAGTCTTCTAAATTGTGATAGTTTGGGCTGGGGAAATGATTTAATTAATAAGCCTAAACTAGACTTAAAAAATGTTGGGCCAATTGCAGCGAAACGTCATACTGCTTCATCATGGGAATTATTAGAAAAGAATATAGTTGAGTTCGAGAATTTAATTACAAGGTGTAAAACAAAGAGTATTAAGGTTATACTGATTACACCACCATCGTATAACAGTTACTATAACAATTTAGATAAATCTCAATTAAAAAAAATGTACAAAGTCGGAAGAGAATTGTCTGATAATTATAGTAATTGCTATTATTATGATTTCTTAAAAAGTGAAGACTTTAAAGAGGATGATTTCTACGACGCAGACCACCTTAACGCATCTGGTGCTAAGAAGTTTTCAAGCATCGTAAACAGCTTAATCGAAAATTAAGATTACATTTGATTAATGTCAGATTATATANTAGAACGTTACCAAAATAAGCATCAATACCTCTGGAACGATTTTGTCTTAAAAAGCAATCAAGACAGCTTTTTGTTTCATAGGGAATTCATGGACTATCATTCTGATAGATTCCAAGACTATTCACTTTTGATATATAAAAACAAAAAACTAATAGCGCTTTTACCTGCTAATGTTGCCAATGATAATTTATTTTCTCACCAAGGTTTAACCTACGGAAGCTTTATTTACGATGCTAAATTAAAAACAACAGAATATATTTCGTGTTTTAGAACTGTTTTAGAATACCTAAATAAGCAAAATATCAAATCTTTACAGCTAAAGGAACTACCATTTTTCTATCTCAAAAATCAGGTAAATAACCCATTATATTACTTATTATTTAAGACTAAAGCAGAATTAGTCAGAACAGATGTGCATTCGGTAGTTGATATGGTTTTTAAATCATACTCCAGTAGCAGGAAAGAAGGTGTGAAACGAGGTCTGAAGCATAATCTTAGGGTTAAAGAGTCAGAAAGTTTTGATTTATTTTGGAATAAGATTTTAAAACCTAATTTAAAAGCTAAACATGATGTTTTACCAGTACACAGCTTAGAGGAAATCACTTTGTTAAAATCTCGATTTCCAAACAATATTAGACAGTTTAATGTGTTTTATGAGAATAAAATTGTAGGAGGTGTAACTATTTTTGAAACTAATAATGTAGCACATTGTCAATACATTTCTGGTAATGCAGATAAAAATGAACTGGGAAGTTTAGATTTTCTTCATCATCATCTTATTGAGGATGTTTTTAAAACTAAATCATATTTCGATTTTGGTACATCAAACATCAATAGTGGAGAAAATATAAATGAAGGTCTTCAGTTTTGGAAAGAAGGTTTTGGAGCACGTGCCGTTAATCAAGGATTTTACAAGATAGATACAGAAAATTATAAGTTATTAGATAACATTTTAATATGATTAAATTTTTAGATCTACATAAAATCAATCAACGGTTTAACGACGAATTTAAGGCTACTTTTAAGGAATCATTAGAGCAATCTCATTTCATATTAGGTAACAACGTAACTGTTTTTGAAAAAGAATTTGCCAACTACTGTGGTACAAAATATTGTATTGGTACTGGTAATGGCCTAGATGCTTTAACATTAATTCTCAAAGGCTATATCCATTTGGGAAACCTTAAGAAAGGAGATAAGGTAATAGTACCTGCCAACACGTTTATTGCCACAATATTATCTGTTTTGCATGCCGATTTAGAGCCTGTATTTGTTGAGCCAGATTTTAGAACCTATAATTTATCGGCAGAAGAGGTAGAATTCAAGATTGAAGGAGTGAAAGCTATTATTATGGTTCATTTGTATGGGCAATTAGCAGATATTGAAAATTTAAAGACTTTGGCAGAAAAGCATAAGTTATTACTAATTGAAGATGCTGCCCAAGCTCATGGAGCCAAGTGTGGATTAGGTAAAGCAGGTGCTTTATCAGATGCAGCAGCATTTAGTTTTTATCCAAGTAAAAATCTAGGGGCTTTGGGGGACGGAGGTTGTGTTACAACTAATGATTCAGGGTTGTCTAATGCTATAACCTTATTGCGTAATTATGGTAGTACCGAAAAGTATAAAAATGAAATAATTGGGTATAATAGTCGTTTAGACGATATGCAAGCGGCTTTCCTGAAAATTAAACTTAGACACTTAGATGTTGATAACGAAAGACGTAGAGAAATAGCAAATACCTATCTTGAAAACGTTAAGAATAAAAAGATAACACTACCATATTATGACGGGTCTAAAAACCATGTGTTTTATGCTTTTGTAGTTGAGGTTGATAATCGTGAAGATTTCATTCAATTTTTAGACCATAATAATATTCAGTGGTTAATTCATTATCCGGTGGCGCCTCACAAGCAGAAAGCATTTTCTGTATTTTCTCATTTAAAATTGCCTTTAACTGAGAAGATTCAAAAAAGAGTTATAAGTTTGCCAATAAGTCCTGTAATGACAAATGATGAAATTCGGACAGTAGTGAATGTCCTAAATGCGTATTGATTGAAAAGGTTTTTTCATTATATAAATAACGAAGTATTAATAGAAGCTGCAGGTTTAAATAGAGCTAACATTAGCTTAAAAATTGTAGCAGGAATTCTTATTTCTAAATTCATAGCTATTTATATAGGTCCTCAGGGAATGGCTCTTATAGGGAATCTACGAAATTTTCTAAGTGCCATTCAATCCATGGCGATTTCTGGACTGTACAAAGGTTTCGTAAAGGCAATTGGACAATTTAAATATGAAGCAAAGGAATTGTCAAAAACCTTATCTACTGTTTTTTATGCAGGTTTTTTCTCTTCCATATTTTTAGCCTTTTTATGTTATTACAATGCTGAATTTATCAATGATTTAATTTTCTCTGATAACTACAACTATGTCTATGTTATAGAAATTCTAGCATTAGTATTGCCGTTTTATGCATTGAATATGTTTTCGTTTGCAATAATGAACGGTTTCTCAAAGTATAAAATATTGCTGGTAATCAATATTTTGGGTCAAGTCTTAGGGTTGTTAGTGACATTACTCTTGATAAAACAAGAAAATATTGACGGAGCCTTAATGGCTGTAGTTATTACGCCAGCTTTAAATTTACTTATAACAATAGTTGGTATTGCATTTAGAAAAAGTTTAGTTGGTTCAATCAATATTACAGATATTAGTTTAGGTGTTTTGAAGAAACTAAGCCCTGATATGATTATGGCTTTGGTCTCTGCTGTGGCTGTACCTATTGTTATGATTATTATTAGAAATTATTTAATTTCTGAAGTTGGTATAAAATCCGCTGGCTATTGGACCGCAATGACGAGAGTATCTGACTATTATTTAATGTTCATTAATTCTTTAATGACGCTTTACATATTGCCGAGATTTAAGGAGATATCTACCAAAACGGAATTCAGAAAAGAAGTTTTTAGTTTTTACAAAAGCATTTTGCCAATCTTACTTCTGATATTGTTAATCATATATTTTAGCAGATCGCTTCTTATTACGGTCCTATTTACAGAGGATTTCAGACCTGTCGAAGATTTGTTTGGTTATCAAATTTTAGGTGATGTATTTCGTGTTTTGTCTATGGTGATTGCTTATCAGTTTTTAGCTAAAAAGATGTTTGCGCATTTTATAGTTTTGGAAGTCTTTTTGTTTGTTACCATGTACTTTTCAAGTGTTTATTTAGTAGATGCATTTGGTCTTGAAGGTGCAGTAATGGGACATTGCTTGAGCTACATTATGTATTTTGGAATAATCCTGCTCATTTTTGGTAGTTCATTGTTTGGAGTTTTAACCGAGGAAGGTGAAAACGACTATTAAATTATAAAAAAGTGAAGCTTCCAAAGTTTATTAGCGGTAATACTGTGTTAAAAATAACTTCGCTTAACGCAGTGGTTATTTCCATAAGGCTAGTTGTATCCGTAATAATACAAAGAATACTAGCGATAATATTAGGTNAGGCAGGNATTGCAAGTATTGGTCAAATCCGAAACTTAATGGTAATGCTTACAAGTACATCTACATTAGGTGTTTTTAATGGTTTNGTTAAGTATGTTTCTGAGTTTAAGGAAAATAAAACGGAACTTTCAAAAGTCTTTTCTACAGCCAGTATATTTATTCTTTCAGGATCCTTTATCACAGGATTTGCACTATTTTTCTGGGCCGAATTCTTATCTAAAGAGTTGTTTAGTTCTATAGATTATGTATATGTGTTTTGGATTTTAGCTGTTATTGTACCTTTTGTTGCTGTAAACCGAACCATAAATGCTGTTGTAAATGGATTGTCAGATTATAAAAGGTATGCTAAAATAGAGCTGATAGGTTACCTTTTAGCATCGCTAGCATTAATCATAGGACTTTATACTTCAGCACTAAAAGGGGTGTTAATTGCTATAGCTATTTCACCTGTAATTCAGCTTTTGGTATTATTATTTGTTTTTGGAAAAACACTTCAAAATCATATAAAGTTAAGTGACCTTAAGTTTAATATACCTTACAAAAAAGAGTTTTTGTCATTTACATTGATGTCTTTTGTATCTACCTTTTTGTTAAACTTTATTGAATTAGATATAAGAACACTGATTACGGACGAACTAAATATAAATGAAGCGGGTTACTGGACAGCTTTGACCTTTATATCCAAAAATTACATGGTCTTTGCGACAGGATTATTTACGTTATATGTAATTCCGAAATTTGCAAACATTCACACGGGTCATGAGTTTAAGGCAGAAGTTTTAAATATTTATAAGACTATCCTTCCTATTTTTGGATTAGGAATGCTATCGGTTTATTTACTCAAAGGACTAATTGTGCAACTTGTATACCCTAATTTTGAAGGTATGCTTCCGTTATTCAAATGGCAGTTGTTAGGTGATTTTGTAAGACTAGCTTCATTAGTACTAGCACATCAGTTCTTAGCGAAACGTTTAGTGAAAAGTTTCATTATTACAGAAGTGATATCGCTAGTTTTGTTTTTTGTACTATCAAAATTATTTCTTCAGAGTTATGGTACGGAAGGTGTTGTAATTGCACACTTTGTACGCTACATCGTGTATTTCATCATCGTTATTTTTTCTATAAAAGTTTATTACAATAAGAATAAACTTAAGTAATCATAAATCTATGATGGCTTTGTTTGGTTCCAGATTTCCAAATATTTCTTAGCGCAGTCAATATGATTGTGGTACTTCTCAACAAAAATTCTGGCATTTACAGAGATATCAGATATTTTGTCAGGGTTTGAAATTAACCATTCAAGTTTTGTCACGATATTTTCTACTTCAGGTAAGGCATTAATAGCAATTGTATCTTCTTTTATGCTGTAGTATTCTAGCCATTCTTTTTCTGCACCAGTAAAAACTACTTTTCCTTTTGCCATAGCTTCTAGAGCGTTAAAGCCTTGATCATAAGCATAAACTTGGTCTAGAAGAATATGAGCTTTGTCAAAGCTCTTTATGTATTGTTTGTACGGTAGATTTTCGGCAACAATAATCTCAACTTTATCTGAAAATTTTTCCTCAATAATTTTTAGGGCAGCTTCAAAAATATCATTACCTTTTTTATAGTAATTATATCGATTGATACCATGGAAAATCACAACTTTGTCTGTCACTACTGACTTTTCAAATTTTAATTCATCAAGATTAATAGCATGAGGAATCATTCCTAAATACTTTGGATGATTTAACAGAGGAAGATGATAGTCTAGGTCATTACCAATAACACCTTCAACTTTAGAAAAAAGATACTTATGTAGTTTAATGTGTTCAGGACTTAAATAACTCAAGGCAGGAGAAAAATCTTTTTTAGAACCTTTGTTCTCAAAATAAGGAGTTAAAATATCGTATCTGAATTTTTTATCATAAGCATATTTTACACTTGGATAGTCTAATCCACAGGATAAGAGATAGAAAGGACAATCATTCCACTCTAATAACCAATTAAAAATCTGTGTATGACTTTTGCGTTCAAAAGGAAACGGAGCTTCATTGATGAGTTGAACTATATCAAATCCAGAAAGTTCCTTTTTTTTTCTTTTAAATTGTTTTTTTACTGAAAGGGCTAACAGGTCAATTTTAAAAACTAAATAAAGAAAAACCCTTATTTTTTTTAATATGAATGAAGTATAATGATCTTTGATTTCAATATCAACATCAACTTTTTTGAAACCATCTCTATTAGCTATAACTACGGCTTCATGCCCTAATTTCTCAAGACCTTTTTTAATATTGAAATGAGCTTTGTTGTATTCGCCAACTAGTAATATCTTCATTAATATTATTACATTTGGGCTAAATATAAGCGTTAATGCCAAAACATAATAATTTAAAAATATGTATCGTTGCAACTTCTTTAAGCAATGGTGGTACAGAGCGCTTTGCTTCTACTTTATCCTTTATGCTAGATAGTCTAGGCTATGATGTTTTTCTTTTGTCTACAAAAGACAGTATTGATTATCATTATGCAGGTCAGCTGTATAATTTAGAAAAGGAAGCTGGTTCTGTAAATAATGTTCAAAAACTTGTCTGTTTGTATAAGTTTTTCAAAAGTGAAAAATTTGACATTATTATTGACAATAGGGCAAGAAGAGATTTTGTAAAAGAGTTTTTGATTTATCGATTCGCTTATAACAAATCCAGAATTATTTCCATGATCCATAATTATAATATTTATAATTATTTCCCAGGTTCTAAAAGCAGAGCTAATTTAATTTATAAGTCCAATAACGAGTTCGTAGGTGTAAGTAGAAGTATAAAGGATAGGATGATTTCTGAATATGGATTTGAAAATATTAAGTCTATATACAATCCAATAAATATTGCAGATTTACAGAACAAAGCAAAGGAATTCGATGTAGAGCTTCCTTATCAATACATTTTATACTATGGAAGGTTTGAGGAAGAGTCAAAGAATTTAACTTTAATGATTAAAAGTTATGCCAAATCGCAATTAAATAAACACTCTGTTAAACTTTTACTTATGGGAAAAGGTGATGATTTTGATTACCTCAAAAAACTGGTGGAAAGTCTTCAGTTGCAAGACATGGTGGTTTTTTTGGATTACAACCCTAATCCGTTTCCTTATGTGAAACAAGCACTTTTTACCACATTAAGTAGTAAGTATGAAGGCTTTCCAATGAGTATTATAGAATCTCTTGCTGTTGGGACTCCTGTAGTTTCTGTTGATTGTGAGTCTGGACCGAGTGAAGTCATAAAAGATCGAGAAAATGGTTTGTTGGTAAAAAACTATGACGAAGAAGCATTGTCCTTAGCGTTTGATATGTTTTTAAAAGATGAACCGTTATATTTGAATTGTAAAAAAAATGCGCCTAAAAGTGTTGCTCATCTCGATGTTAACGTTATAATTAATGCGTGGAAATCTATTTTAGAAAATGAAGCATAATTCAATAGAAGACTGTCGGTTAATTACCATCCCAAAAGTTCATGATGAACGAGGAAGTCTTGCCGTAATAGAAAAAACAGTTGTGCCGTTTTCTATAAAAAGAGTCTATTATTTATATGATGTGCCTAGTGATAGTTATAGAGGAGGTCATGCACACAAAAAGCAAGAATCAATAATTATAGCGTTGAGTGGAAGTTTTACTATTCTTATTGATGATGGCTCTCAGAAGAAAAAGATTATACTTAATAAACCCAATCAAGGCTTGTTTTTACCAACAGGTATTTGGCGAGAAATTGAAAATTTTTCTTCAGGTTCAGTATGTTTGGTATTAGCTTCAACTGAATTTGAAGAAGCCGATTATGTTAGAGATTATGAGGCTTTTAAATTATTTAAAAGCTGATAGGTAAATATTTCTTTTAATTAACCAAGCCTGAAACCTCTTTAAAAAAACTAATAGTGACCTTGGGGACTTTAAAAGAGCCTTTTGTTTGTAATTAAGATTTTTATAATCAATGTTCTGCTTTACAGAATTATAGATGAAATTTTCGTTTAGAATTTTAGACCTTATAGCTAAGGCATATCTGTTGACGTCTAAAAATAGTTTTAGGGACTTATTCTCATTTTCTTCGGCTGTAAAACGATTTAAAAATTGAAGCCTTATTTGATTTGTTTCATTCTTGGTTAAACTATCCAGAATATACGACTTGTAAGACATGGTAACTTTTGGGTTAAATGAAACTGAGTAGTTCAATCCAAACTTAATCCATAAGTCTAAGTCTTCATTGGTGTCTAGAGTTTCATCAAAACAACCCAAGATCTCAAACTTTTCTTTGGTAAAAGCTACGGCAGAAGTCCATGCTACACAATTGATAATACTAGATTTAAAAAAATCTTTCACTAGTACGATGTCTTCTTCGAAGTCAAAATTAAATTGTGCTGGTTTTACCGTATTCTCATTAAGAAAAACTTCATAATTATTACAATAGAGTTCAGCATCTGGAAATTTTGAGGTTTGATTCCTAAGTTCGGAAAGATGATTTCTATACCAAATATCATCAGCATCAATCAAGGCTATATAAGCTCCTTTAGCAAATTTTATTCCATGGTTTCTAGCGTTTGAAGCACCTTTGTTTTCTTGATTAAATAATTTTATTCTGTTGTCTGAAAATTGTTCTAAAACTTCAAGACTATTATCTGTAGAACCGTCATTTATTATTAAGACCTCAAAATCAGTAAAATCTTGATTTAAAACGCTAAGTAAGGTGCTTTTTATATAATCAGCCTTATTNTATAATGGTATTATGACTGAAAAATAAGGCATTACAATTTAGATTTTAAGGTGCAAAAATAGCCTAATCGGTATAAATCGAAAAGTAAGAGGGAAGGCTGAGAAGAACTAAAGTTTTTCAGCATTTGATTTTTTGATAATTTAAAAACAATCGTCGGTATCCAATTTAAACGCCAAAAGGATAAAGATTGGTAATAATTATATATTTTAGAATCTCTTCTAGAAATTTTTTTGTCAATTACCAATTCGTTTAAGGTGTTTAAACTTATCTCAACTTTCTTTATAAACTCCAGAGCACTTTCATTATCTAAATGAATAACAGGGTTTTTAATCGAATTAACGGTGATGTTGTTGTTTTCTAATGATTTAAAAAAAAGAACATCCTCGTATCCATATTTGTTTATGGATTCATCAAATAAATTTTGAAGTATTATACTTTTCTTTATAAAAAAATTAGAAGAACACTCAGCTTTTTGTTCACGTTTCTTAGTAAACAGCCATCTCAACCGAAAAGGTTTTGGTGGTTTATTGACGGTTTGAGAAATACCACCGTAAATTACATTTAAATCAAAATGTTCTATATATCGATTGATGAAATTATCATTTTTGGGTAATGTATCACAATCTAAGAATATGAGATTTTCAAATTTAGCTTCTTTAGCCAAAAGATTCCTAATTTTACTACGACCAATATTTTCTTTGAGTTCCCTAAAAGAGCAATTTTCTAATGAATTTATAGTTCTATTATGAATTTTGAAATTGGATTTAGAAGCATCATCAAAAACTAAGATTTCAAATTCAACAAGACTTGCTAAACACTGCTGATGTATTTCTTCTACTAATGGAACAATATTATAATTATAGCAAGGGATTAAAACAGATAGCATGATTACCCCTTTCGTTGCACCACTTCAAAAACCTTGTTCTCGTCACACTTTAAAGTTTTACTTGGATATTTAAGAAGTAAAGCATAATCGTGTGTTGCCATAAGAATAGTATTGCCATTTTTGTTAAGTTCTTGAAGCACTTCCATAACATCAACACTAGTTTGAGGNTCNAAGTTTCCTGTNGGCTCATCTGCTAAAATCANTTCAGGATCNTTAAGNAAAGCTCTAGCAATAGCAATACGNTGTTGCTCACCTCCNGAAAGCTCNTGNGGATATTTAAAGCCTTTAGTTTTCATNCCAACTTTATTCAAAACNGTTTCAATTCTATCAGCAATNCGGTCTTTTTCTTTCCAGCCTGTNGCTTTGAGTACAAATTCCAGATTTCCATTNATAGTACGATCTGGCAATAGTTTAAAATCTTGAAAAACAATACCNAATTTTCGTCTTAAAAAAGGAATNTCTTTTTCTTTCATGGTTCTTAGATCAAAATCCACGATAGAACCTTCACCTTCTGTCAATTCCAAATCGCCATAAAGCGTTTTCATAAAACTACTTTTACCACTTCCGGTTTTACCAATAAGGTATACAAAATCACCTTTTTGCATTTCAAAATTCACCTTAGAAAGCACCATGCTATCTCCTTGGTAAATCGTTGCGTTTCTAAGCTGTAAAATAGTTTCTGGCATAGTTGTTTGTCAAATAAATTGAATTAGTGTAAAAGTATTATTAATAATGTCAATTATCAAATCCGTAAGTAAATGTTTAACGCTATTGTTTTGAGATTAATATGTCGCTAGCGTCAATTTTTTAATAAGTCCGTTTATAATTATACCTAATTTCTAGCGTTATAGATTTTGTATTGAATTATATTTGAATATACAAAACATTAAAATCAAAAAACGAAGCTAATGCTATTATTAAAAAGACCATTTTTTATCCTTTTTCTTTTAGTTTCTTCTTTAAGTATTGCTCAGAAATCTGCGATTTACACTAGTGATTTGCAAGATTACCAAAAGGCTTTAACCTTATATAATAATCAACAATATAAGGCAGCACAATCCTTGTTTGACGACATAAAAGATACTACTGAAGATGTAACCATTGAGTCCGATTGTGCCTATTATATTGCCAATTGTGCAGTGCGACTCAATCAACGAAATGCAGACCAGTTAGTAACGGATTTTGTTGAAGATTATCCAACAAGTACAAAACGAAATACAGCATTTTTAGACGTGGCAGATTATTACTTTAACAACGGTAAGTTTGCTTATGCCAGAAAATGGTACGAAAAAGTTGATGAAGGAAGTATTTCACGTTCAGAAAAAGACCGTTTTAACTTCAATTACGGTTATAGTTTGTATTCTACAAAGGACGAAAAAGAAGCTTCTAAATATCTAAATCGTGTTATAAACTCAAAAGAATATGGTTCTCAAGCCAAGTATTACATTGGTTACATGGCGTATGAAGGTGATGATTATGATACAGCCAATGAATATTTCGATCAAGTTAGTGACAACGAGAGATACAAAGAGAAATTATCGTATTACCAAGCGGATTTAAATTTCAAATTAGGAAAATTTGAGAAAGCTATTGAATTAGCTGAAGAGCAATTGCCAAAAGTAAGGGGAGTAGAAGCATCTGAATTGAATAAAATCATAGGTGAAAGTTATTTTAACCTTGAAAAATATGCTGAAGCACTTCCATACCTAAAATCCTATGAAGGGAAAAAAGGCAAATGGAACAATACGGATTATTACCAATTGGGTTATGCTTATTACAANCAAAATGATTTTGAAGCTGCAATTTCAGAATTCAATAAAATTATTGGAGGTAATAANTCAGTNGCNCAAAANGCNTATTATCATTTGGGTGAAAGTTATATCAATCTTAGANAAAAAACAGGAAGCACTTAATGCTTTTAGAAATGCATCNCAAATGGATTTTGATGCTAAAATTCANGAAGATGCTTGGTTAAATTATGCAAAGATTAGTTACGAAATAGGAAATCCGTACCAGTCAGTGCCTCAAGTGTTATCAGGTTATTTAGATCAATACCCAGAAACAGCTTACCGAGAAGAAGTAGAAACACTATTGATAGATTCTTATATCACTTCAAAAAACTACAAAGAAGCTTTAGAACTTTTAAAAGGGAAAAACAGTTTTGAAAATAAGGTGGCTTATCAAAAAGTGGCCTTCTTTAGAGGTGTAGAATTGTATAACGAAACAAAGTATAATGAAGCTTTAGAANTATTCAATAATTCTTTAAAAGAGCCTAGAGATCCTGTTTTTGTTGCTAAAGCTACATTCTGGAAAGCTGAAACAGANTACAANCTTACAAACTATAATGATGCTTTAATCGGTTTTAAGCAGTTTGCAGGTATGNCAGAAGCTTCNGATTTGTCAGAAAATGATAATCTAGACTATAATTTGGGTTATACCTATTTTAAGTTAAAGGATTATACCAATGCGTCTACATATTTCGAAAAATTCATCAATACAAATTCAGAAGATAAGTTACGTCAAAATGATGCTTATCTAAGATTAGCTGATGGCTATTTTGTATCGAGCAAATATCAAAATGCAATTAATGCTTATAAAAAAGCGATTCAATTAAATAAAATTGAAACGGATTATGCAGCATTTCAAATAGCCATGAGCGAAGGTTATTTAGGAAATGGTTCTGCAAAAATTGCAGCACTAAATGATTTTATAGGAACCTATCAAAAATCTGCTTTAAGAGACGATGCCATGTATGAACTGGCAAACTCTTACGTAAAATCTAATCAGTCGGACAAAGCCATGCAAATGTATGACAGACTGAATTCTGAATATAAACAGAGTGCTTTCACATCTAAATCATTATTACGTCAAGGTTTGGTGTATTATAATGCCAATGATAATGAGCGTGCATTGACAAAGTTTAAAAAAGTAGCTACGGATTTTCCAAATTCTGGTGAAGCTGTTCAAGCTGTGGCAACAGCGCGTTTAATTTATATCGATTTAGGTCGTGTAGACGATTATGCTGCTTGGGTAAAAACTTTAGATTATGTAGAAGTAAGCGATGTGGATTTGGATAATACTACCTATTTAGCTGCAGAAAAACCATATTTAGATAATGATACNGATAAAGCCATCCGTCAGTTTAATAAATANCTTACNCANTTCCCTAATGGAATTCACGCTTTAAAATCCCATTTCTATTTAGCACAATTATATTACAAGAAAAACTTATTTGAAAATGCACAACCACATTACAAGTATGTTGTAGATACTTCAAAAAGTGAATATACAGAACAAGCGACGGTTAAACTTTGTGAAATCTACTTAAGCAATAATAACTGGGACAAAGCAATTCCTGTGCTACAGCGATTAGAGGCTGAGGCAGACTATCCTCAAAACGTTATTTACGCACAATCTAACCTAATGAATGCATATTTTCAAACGGATGATTTCTCAAAAGCGGAAACGTATGCTGAGAAAGTTTTAGCACATTCCAATTTAGATAATAAAGTGAAGAGTGATGCTAAAATCATTATTGCACGTTCGGCAATCAAAACGGGTAATGAGACTAAAGCAAAAACCGCTTATGCTGATTTAGAAAAAATAGCTACTGGTAGCGTTGCTGCTGAAGCTTTATACTACAAAGGTTATTTTCAAAATAAGGAAGGTAATTATGAAGCTTCAAACACTACAATTCAGAAATTAGCCAAGGATTACAGTAGTTACAAATACTATAGTGCGAAAGGTTTGGTAGTTATGGCTAAGAATTTCTATGCTTTAGGTGATGCGTTTCAAGCCACTTATATTTTGGATAGTGTAATTTCTAATTTCCCAGATTTTGAAGATGTTGTTGCAGAAGCAAAGCAAGAATTAAATAAGATAAAAGCTGAAGAAGCGAAAACAAATTCATCAATTGAAACAGATGATAATTGATAGAGCAACACTTTAAATTAAAAATAGTATTTGAAGTTAAACTAGAAATTATTGTCAGGCTAAGCGCAGTCGAAGCCTAAAAAATCAAAACACAAAACATGAAACTAAAGTTTTTAATTTTTATAATCACCATATCAAGCAGTTTATCAATAGTTGCCCAAGAACGCACCAAAGACACTATTGATGACCAAGTGGTAAATGTTATTAAGCCTTATACTCCAACAATTTCGGATGCCTTTAAAATTAAGGATGCACCAAAGTTGAACGATTCTAATACGGTAAAGAAAAAGGAGGTGAAATACAATATCTTTTCAATTCCAGTGGCATCAACATTTACACCAGCAAAAGGCAAGGCAGCAACTGTAGAAAAGGCGCGCCAAGTAAAACTATACGATAATTATGCGACTCTTGGTGTGGGAACTTATACAACGCTTATTGGTGAAGTGTATCTTAACCACGAATTAAGTAGTGGCGAAAGTGTTGGTGGTTATTTTAGTCATCATTCATCTGGTGGAGGTATTGATGGAGTACAACTAGACGATGATTTTCTTAAAACTAATCTTAACGCATATTATTCGCAAAAGCTAAGAGATTTCTCATGGAAGGTTAATGGTGGTTTCGAGATTCAAACTTATAACTGGTATGGCGTTCCAGAGAATTTTTATACAAATGAGCAAATCGGTATGATAGATCCAGGACATACCTTTACAAGTTTTAATTTGGGTGGAAAATTGAATTTCGATGATGCCATTATCGATAGCGGAAGTTTAAGATTTAGACGTTTTGGTGACAACCAAGGTTCGGGTGAAAATCGTTTTGTAGCCAATGCAGGTTTTGATATTCCTATTCAAGGAGAAATCATATCAGCTGACATTTTTGTAGATTATGTAGGTGGTAGTTTTGATAATGATTTTAATAATTCAGGTGAAGAATTAAAGTATGGTAACGTCATTTTTGGTTTAGCACCTTCGTACCAATTAATTCAAGATGACTTAACAGTCGATTTAGGTGTGAAATTTGTC
>PAJL01000043.1 GCA_002706045.1 Flavobacteriaceae bacterium | reverse complement strand
GTAGTCACTAGCCTCTATAGCAAACGTGTTATTATCACTACATCTTAAAAGATTAATTTCAAACTCACCATTAGTTACAGCATCAATAAAAGTTTGATAACCGTAGCTTAATCGTACGTAGCCGTCTGTTACGGCATTACCATCGCAAGTGTTGAAAGTTCCTACTACAGTTTCTTGGATAATATCTGGATTATCAGGTACTGTAACTGTAATACTAGAATCTACAGTAAATGGACCTACAGTTTCTGTGTGTAATGGAGCATCTCCACACATGTCGTAACTATAAACATTAAGAATTAAACTTTCATTACTTGGTACGTAACCGCAAACTTCACCATTCTCATTAGTGTAGCCATAGGTGGTGCCAAATGTTGTGCTAGTAATGGACACTACCATATTTGCTAAAGAAACATTGTCTTCATCTGTTGTAGTAATACAAAGTGTAATAGCCTCTGCAGGAATATCACAATTCCAAAAGCTAAAGTGAGATACTGTACCAACATACATATTACCTTGCAAGGTTGCTTGTCCTTCTTCTTTCCAGTAACCATTAGCTTCATCAAAATACCAAAGCGGAATAGTGTTAGGAGCTATGTTCATTAAACTAGCATCTACAGGAATTTTAATTTCAGAAGTTGAACCTTCAGGTAAATTTAAATCTTCGCCACCAGAACCTCTCAGTTCTACTGCAAGCATACCTAAAGTTTGAAGCATACGTTCTGCACCATTTTCATTTTCGGCATATAACATGCCTGGCATTTGCATTGGCATGTCGTCATCAGCAGGATCTAAATGATGCAAAATAACATCTACAGAGCCGTCATAAGTTGAGCCGTCTTCTTTAATAAAGTTTCCATCAAAACTTACGGAACTACCATCGGTTGCTGTTACTGTTGATGTGCTCCCACTTGTTACAGAGCCTACAACTGTAGCTTCTAGCATCATTATGGTCACTTTATTTGTTCCGTTAGATGGTACAACACTTCGTGAAGCATGAATGTATCCAGCTTTTTCAGCTTTTATATAACCAAAACGTTGCTTAACCGTAGCTCCGTTAATCATAAAAACACCATTGCTGTCTGTTGTTGCGGTTTCGCTACCGATAGTAATAGTTGCTCCTTCAATGGGATTATGGTTTTTGTCGATAACGGTACCTAAAAAGTCGCGAGAGATTTCATTGCCAAAATATTCTGAAAAGGTATCAGGAATATTTTCTTGTGGGTTATTATTGCCAGAAGGACCATCATCTTTTTGGCATGATGTTACCACGATTAAAGACAATAAAAGTATTAAAATTAGATTTGGGAAGTTTTTAATTCTTTTCATAGTGAATTGATTTAGTTAAAAGTAAGTCTTCAAAAAAGACACTGTATATATAAAACAGTTATAGGATTAAAAACCCTACCCAATCGTTAAAACAAAAAAAACTCTGACTATATAATAATCAGAGTTTTAGGTTTTGAGATTTATGTTCGTTACAAACCGAAAGCGGCTTTGACTTTATTTACATAATCTAATTTTTCCCATGTAAATAACTCAACTTCTAGAGTTTTTGGTTCACCATTTGGTTGTTGAAAGGTTTTAGTAACTACTTCATTGTGTCTTCCCATATGACCATAAGCAGCAGTTTCGCTATACATTGGTTGACGAAGCTTTAAACGCTCTTCAATAGCTGCTGGTCGCATGTCAAAAATTTCAGAAACTTTTTTAGCAATTTCTCCATCTGTAAGATTGAATGGACAAGTGCCATAAGTATCAATAAAAATTCCCATTGGTTCTACAACACCAATAGCGTAAGATACTTGTACCAAAACTTCGTCACAAACACCTGCAGCAACTAAATTTTTAGCAATATGTCTGGTAGCATAAGCAGCACTTCGGTCTACTTTACTTGGGTCTTTACCAGAAAAAGCACCACCACCATGTGCACCTTTTCCTCCGTATGTGTCTACAATGATTTTTCTTCCTGTTAAACCTGTATCTCCATGAGGTCCACCTATTACAAATTTTCCAGTTGGATTGATGTGATATTTAATATCATCTGTAAACAATGGCTTAATATGGTCTGGTACTTTTGCTACAACACGTGGAATTAAAATCTCAACAATGTCCTTTCTGATTTTTGCCAGCATAGCTTCATCAGTATCAAAATCGTCATGCTGTGTAGAAACCACAATTGCATCGATTCGCTGAGGTGTATTATCATCGCTATATTCAATTGTTACCTGACTTTTAGAATCTGGTCTTAAGTAAGTAATATCTTTGTTTTCGCGACGTAATGCAGCCAGTTCTTTAAGTATCAAATGAGAAATGTCTAGTGCTAGAGGCATGTAATTATTAGTCTCATTGGTAGCGTAACCAAACATCATGCCTTGGTCTCCTGCTCCTTGTTCTTCTTTGCTAGCTCTGTCAACACCTCTGTTAATGTCTTCTGATTGTTCGTGTATAGCAGAAATTACTCCACAAGAGTTACCGTCAAACATGTACTCCCCTTTGGTATATCCAATCTTGTTGATGGTATCTCTTGCTATTTGCTGTACATCGAGGTAGGTATTAGATTTTACCTCGCCTGCTAATACAACTTGGCCTGTAGTTACTAAAGTTTCGCAAGCTACTTTAGACTCTGGATCAAAGGCTAAAAAATTATCAATTAATGCGTCACTAATTTGATCTGCAACTTTATCTGGATGTCCTTCTGAAACACTTTCAGAAGTAAATAAATATGGCATAAATCCTATATTTTAGTTTATTATTTCGAAAAATATGAGATTGCTTGGTCGCTAGAGAAGTCGTAAACTTAACTGCTTTAGCATTTTTGTTCAAACTGAATGGATTTCAGTTTAAGAGGTTGCAATCAGACAAATTTTTCCTCTTTGTAAATCTTGGCAAAAATAGAGATTAAATTTAAGATAGCGCATCTTGAAATGATAATGAAATCTTAAAATAGTAAAAATGATATCATTTCAGTTTGTTTTTTACTTAGCTCAATAGCAATAAGCATAGTGGTTTTGAAATGTTTTTTGGCTTCTGAGTTTTGTTAAATATTTAAAAATTTTCAAAAATTATTTTGAATTTAAATTTTTGTATCGCAATATTTGCACTCACAAAGTTCAAAAACTTACTGAAATGTTATCAAGAAAGGTGGAGGGAATAGACCCTGTGAAGCCTTAGCAACCCTTAGACTTACTAAGAAGGTGCTAAATTCTACTTGAACACGCAAATCATTTCTTGCAGGTTCGGATAGATAACTCAAGACCAATTACTCATCTGTAATTGGCATTTTCTTTATAACATTTTTCTATTAAGTACGCCTTACGAAAAGGCCTATTTGGCTTTTGGTTTAATCGTGCTATTTGTTGAAAGGGATTGATGATAGGAAGCAGATAGATTTTTTGATTAGACGAGAAATAAAAATTTAGGATAGCCTTTATTATGGTTAATTTTTATTTTGAAGTATTAGTGAAAAAGAAACTTCTTATTCCATTAATCTCGTTCTGCAAATAGCACTCATTATTAACTCAAAAACTTAGAAAAATGAGTACACAAAAATTTGCAACAAAAGCGTTGCACGCAGGACACGATGTAAAAAACAATGGCGGAACTAGAGCAGTTCCTATTTACCAAACCACTTCGTATGTATTTGATGATGCTGATGATGCAGCAGGACGTTTTAATCTTTCTGTTCCAGGATTTATTTATACGAGATTAAATAATCCTACAAACGATATTTTAGAGCAGCGACTTGCTGATCTTGAAGGAGGTATTGGTGCAGTAGCTACAGCATCTGGTACAGCTGCTATTTCAACAACGCTACTAACCTTGTTAAGAGCAGGAGATCACATTGTAGCGTCGAGTAGCTTGTATGGAGGAACGTATAATCTGTTGAGCGTAACTCTGCCAAGACATGGTATAACAACCACATTCGTAGATCCTTTGAATCCGGAAAACTTTAAAAATGCTACTCAAGAAAATACCAGAGTATTTTTTGTTGAGTCTCTTGGAAATCCAAAGTTAGACGTTTTAGATATTGAAGCAATTTCTAATGAAGCCAAAGCATTCAAGGTGCCATTAATTGTAGATAATACAGTTGCTACGCCTTATTTATTAAACCCAATTGAATATGGTGCTAATATTGTAATTCACTCGCTAACAAAGTACATCAACGGCAACGGAACTTCTCTCGGTGGTGTAATTATAGATGCAGGTACATTTGATTGGACTAACGGAAAATTCCCTGAATTTACGGAGCCTTCACCTGGTTACCACGGCTTAGTATATAGTGAAGCTCTTGGGTCAGCAGCCTTTATTGCAAAGATTAGAGTCGAAGGTTTAAGAGACTATGGTGGTGCATTAAGTCCTTTTAATGCATTTCAAATCATTCAAGGGTTAGAAACCTTAGAATTACGTATAAAAAAGCATAGTGAAAATGCACTTCAGCTTGCAAAATGGCTACAAGAACAACCGGAAGTTACCTGGGTAAATTATCCTGGATTAGAAACTAGTAAATACAAAGTTCTGGCAAAAAAATACTTGCCAAAAGGACAAAGTGGAATTGTAACTTTTGGTGTAGATGGNGGTTACGAAGCCGCAAAAATAATAGCAGATAAAACCAAGTTATTCTCATTGTTGGCCAATATTGGTGATACTAAGTCTTTAATTATTCATCCCGCAAGTACAACGCATCAGCAATTAAGCGATGATGCGCAAGAAAGTACAGGAGTGACCAAGGATTTAATAAGATTATCAGTTGGTCTTGAAAATATAGAAGACCTAAAAGCCGACTTAAAGGAAGCTTTTCAATTGGTAAAAACCCCACAATTAGTTTAATCTCTTTTTGTATAGTGTTGTTTTATCAGACTGAGTGAATTTTTTTCACTCGGTTTGATTTTGAAATCATGATTGAAGAATCAAAAGAAATGTAATTATGAGTGTTCTCAAATTTATAGAACTAGATCATTTTGAGTTGTGCAGTGGCAGAAATATTAGCCTTAGATTGTCGTATCAGTTATTTGGAAAGCCATTAGGAAATAATCCGATAGTATTGGTAAATCATGCCTTAACAGGAAATTCGCAAGTTACTGGAGAAAATGGTTGGTGGAATGATGTTGTCGGTAAGGGTAAGGTTATAGATACTGAAATCTATACGGTTTTAGCGTTTAACTGCCCAGGAAATGGTTTTGGTGGTATAGAAGAGTCTTTTTTAGAGTTTTATAAAGAGTTTACAGCAAGAGATATTGCGCGTATTTTTTCAGAAGGATTAAATCGTTTAAATATTAGTGCTTTATATGCTATCGTTGGAGCATCTGTTGGAGGCGGTATTACTTGGGAGTTGGCAGCGTTACGACCAAATTTGGCAGAATATGTAATACCAATAGCTACAGACTGGAAATCTACAGACTGGGTAATTGGTAATTGTTTTATTCAAGATGAAATTTTAAATCATTCCTCTCAACCTTTGTTTGATGCCAGATTGCATGCTATGACGTTTTACAGAACGCCAGAATCTTTTGCTTCAAAATTCAAAAGAGAAAAACAACGAAAAGATGCTTTTAAAATTGAAACTTGGTTAGAGCATCATGGAGAAAAACTAGAAGAAAGATTTGAGTTGTCAGCTTACAAAATGATGAATCAAATTTTAAAAACTATTGATATTACACAAGGTAGAGGCACGTTTACCGAAGTGGCAAAACATATTGCTTCTCACATTCATATTATAACAATTAATTCAGATTTACTATTTAAATCAGATGAAAACTGGAACACGTTTGTAGAGCTAAAATCCGCAAAAGAAAACGTTACTATTGGCGAACTAAAATCTAATGATGGTCACGATGCTTTTTTAATAGAGTATCAGCAGCTCATTAAACTATTAAAACCAGTTTTTAATTTAAAATTAAAAAAGCATGACAACGATACATCTTGCCATATTCGGAATTGGTAATGTAGGTTCTACGTTAATAAATCAAATTCAGAACATCAAGTCAAAATTACTAACCGAACAAGGATTAGATATACAAATACCAGTTATTACAAACTCGACTTTGGCATTTTTTTCAAATGACATTAATGGGCAATGGGAAGTAGATTTTGAAAATTTTTCCGAACCTTACAATGTAGAAGATATTATTCGTCATTTTAAAGCATTAAATGTAGAAAATGCTATAGCTATAGATGTTACAGCTAGTCAGAGTTTTATAGCGCATTACGAGACGTTGATAGAAAATGGTTTTCATATTATTTCTGCAAATAAGGTTGCCAACACATTGAGTTTTAACTATTATAAAAAGTTAAGGAAATTATTAGACGAGAATAATAAAACTTTCCTTTACGAAACCAATGTTGGTGCAGGCTTACCAATTATTGAAACTATAAGAAACTTACATCAGTCTGGTGAAAAGGTTGAAAAAATAAAAGGTGTATTCTCAGGCTCATTAAGCTACATTTTCAATCAGTTTTCAGAAGGATCTTTACCATTTGACCAAGTGTTAAATGATGCGGTAAGTCAAGGTTTAACAGAGCCAGATCCTAGGGAGGATTTATCAGGAAAAGATGTTGCCAGAAAATTACTGATTTTAGCTAGAGAACTCGGTTCTAATGCAGAATTAAATGATGTAAAAATTGAATCTCTAGTACCAAAACAGCTGAATGGGACTACCACATTACAAGAGTTTAAACAACGTTCACATGAGTTAAATAGCATTTTTGAAACCAATAGATCTCAGCAAAAAGAAGCATCTGTGTTGCGTTATGTTGGTCAATTAGATGTTTTGAATAATGTTTTAGAAGTAAAATTAATATCAGAACCAAAAGCTTCACCTTTAGGACAGTTAAAAGGATCTGACGCTATTTTTGAAATTTACACAGAATCTTACAATTCACAACCTTTAGTTATTCAAGGTGCAGGTGCAGGAGCTCAAGTAACGGCCAGAGGCGTTTTTGGTGATATTTTACGTTTGTCGAACACATTAATTAAAAAGCCATGTATAAACCAAGCAAGGAACATCATTTAGAAACTGCCGTAATTCGCACTCAAATAGAACGCACACAGTTTTTAGAACATTCTAATCCTTTGTACTTAACATCGAGTTATATTTTTGAAGATGACGAAGACATGCGCGCTTCTTTTGCAGATGAAAAAGAGCGTAATATTTATAGTAGATATACAAATCCTAACAATTCTGAATTTGTAGAAAAAATCTGTAAAATGGAAGGTGCCGAACGTGGCTACGCTTTTGCCACTGGAATGTCTGCTGTGTTTTCAACATTTGCTGCTCTTTTAGATTCTGGTGATCATATTGTGTCTTGTCAGAGTATCTTTGGCTCTACTCAGACTTTGTTTAATAATATTCTTCCTAAGTGGAATATTTCAACAAGTTACTTTAGAATCAATGAAATTGAACGTATAGAAAGTTTAATTCAGCCTAACACAAAAATTCTTTATGCTGAGAGCCCAACAAACCCAGCTGTTGATATACTAGATTTAGAACTTTTAGGAGATATTGCTAAAAAACATAATCTCATTTTTATTGTAGATAATTGCTTTGCAACTCCCTATTTACAACAACCCATTAAGTTTGGTGCAGATTTGGTCATTCATTCAGCAACAAAACTCATTGATGGACAAGGTAGAGTTCTTGGTGGCGTAACTGTTGGAAACGCTGAGCTTATTCAAAAAATCTATTTGTTTTCAAGAAATACTGGTCCTGCGCTTTCACCTTTCAACGCTTGGATTTTGTCAAAAAGTCTAGAAACCTTACCCGTAAGAGTAGAAAAGCATTGCGATAATGCATTAAAAATAGCTGAATTTTTAGAGAATCACGGCAAAGTAAACTTTGTGAAATATCCTTTTCTGAAATCTCATCCTCAGCATGAATTAGCAAAAAAACAGATGAAATTCGGTGGTAGTATTGTCGCTTTTGAAATAAAGGGAGGCATTGATGCTGGGAGAAACTTTTTAAACAGTATAAAACTCTTATCNCTATCNGCTAATTTAGGAGATACNAGGAGTATTGTTACACATCCTGCATCAACAACACATGCTAAATTATCGGAGGAAGATCGCCTAAAAACAGGGATTTCAGGTGGATTAATACGTGTTTCTGTTGGGCTAGAACATGCCGAAGATATTATTAACGATTTAAAACAAGCTTTGAAGTAATGCCAAACATAAAAGAAGAAATACAAAAACGAATTTTAGTGCTNGATGGNGCAATGGGTACCATGCTTCAGCAATATAAATTCACNGAAGAAGATTTTCGTGGCGAGNGATTTAAAGATTATCCANCGCCATTAAAAGGTAATAACGATTTNCTNTCTTTAACNCANCCANAAGCAATTGCAGAAGTACANNGNAAATATTTTGAAGCTGGTGCAGATATCGTTGAAACCAACACNTTTTCAGGTACATCAATNGCTATGGCAGATTACCAAATGGAAAATTTGGTTTACGAATTAAATTTTGANTCCGCTAAAATNGCCAAACAAGTTGCGGAAGAATTTACTAAGCAAANCCCNGAAAAACCTCGNTTTGTAGCTGGTAGTATNGGTCCAACNAANCGTACCGCNAGCTTAAGTCCAGATGTAAANANACCAGAATTTCGTGCTATNACTTTCGAAGAATTGCGANTAGCNTANAAAGAGCAAGTCGNAGCTTTAATAGATGGTGGCGTAGATGTTTTGTTAGTCGAAACCATTTTTGATACGCTTAACGCGAAAGCCGCATTATTTGCTATAGAAGAAGTAAAAGAAGAACGCAATATAGATATTCCAATTATGGTGTCTGGAACGATAACAGACGCTTCTGGTAGAACATTATCAGGGCAAACGGTAGAAGCTTTTTTAACTTCAGTATCTCATATTCCATTGTTAAGTGTTGGTTTTAATTGTGCATTAGGTGCAGAACAATTGCAACCGTATTTAAAACGCTTATCCGACAAAACCGAATTCCATACTTCTGCACATCCAAACGCAGGATTGCCAAACGCTTTTGGTGAGTATGACCAATCCCCAGAACAGATGCAACAACTTATAGAAAACTATCTAAAGGATGACTTAATCAATATTATTGGTGGTTGTTGCGGCACAAGTCCTGCACACATTAAAGCTATTGCTGAAGTTGCTAGTAAATATAAACCAAGAAAAGTAGTTTTTGGTGTTTAGTGTTTGGTATTTAGAAATTAAAGTAATTGATTCATGAAAAATTATACAGAGTTAGATGTTTGGAAGACAGCAAGAAAATTAGTTAAGACAGTTTACAGCTTAACTTCTCAATTTCCAAATACTGAAATATATACTCTTACAAATCAAATTAATAGAAGTGTAATTTCAATTCCTTCAAATATTGCTGAAGGCATAGGAAGGCAATCAGATAAAGAGACTATTCAATTTTTATATATCTCAAAAGGTTCTCTTTTTGAACTCGAAACTCAGTTGTTTCTAGCTCATGATTTAGAATATATTTCAGAAAAACAGCTTTCAGAAGTTTTAGAAGAGATTACTTTTGTAAAAAGATTATTAAACGGATTCATTAATTATTTCAAAAATAAAAAGTAATGATGAATTCAACCAAACACCAAACACCAAACACCAAATACTTACAGTTATCAGGTTTAGAACCCTTAATCGTTACACCAGAAAGTAATTTTATAAATGTTGGTGAGCGCACAAACGTAACCGGTTCGCGTAAATTTTTACGATTAATTAAAGAAGAAAAATATGATGAAGCGCTAGATGTAGCAAGAGAACAAGTTGAAGGCGGTGCGCAAATCATAGATGTAAATATGGATGAAGGTATGTTAGATGGTGTTTACGCCATGACTACCTTTTTAAATTTAATAGCTTCGGAACCTGATATTGCACGTGTCCCAATTATGATTGACAGCTCAAAATGGGAAATCATTGAAGCTGGTTTGCAGGTTGTTCAAGGGAAATCAGTTGTAAATTCTATCAGTTTAAAGGAAGGTGAAACTGAATTTATCCGTCAAGCAAAACGCATTAAACGTTATGGTGCAGCAGTCATTGTGATGGCTTTTGATGAGGCTGGTCAGGCAGATACCTACCAAAGACGTATAGATATTTGCAAACGTTCTTATGACATTTTGGTCAATCAAGTGCATTTTTCACCTCAAGATATCATCTTCGATCCTAACATTTTTCCTGTGGCGACAGGTATGGAAGAACACCGAAAAAATGCGCTAGATTTTTTCAATGCGACCAAGTGGATTCGAGAAAATTTACCTCACGCAAACGTATCTGGCGGCGTTAGTAACGTGTCATTTTCTTTCAGAGGTAATAATACGGTAAGAGAAGCGATGCATTCCGCTTTTCTTTACCATGCCATTAAAAACGGAATGAATATGGGTATTGTCAACCCAACCATGTTAGAGGTTTATGATGAAATTCCGAAGGAATTACTAGAACGTGTTGAAGATGTGTTATTAGACCGACGTGATGATGCAACTGAAAGATTATTAGACTACGCCGAAACTGTAAAAGGCAATAAAAAAGAAGCCGATAACGCGATTCAAAAATGGCGAAATGAACCTTTACAAAATCGAATTACCCACGCTTTAGTTAAAGGTATTGATGCTTTTATTATAGAAGATGTTGAAGAAGCAAGACAATCGGTCGCTGCGCCAATAGAAGTTATTGAAGATCATTTAATGACTGGTATGAATGTAGTTGGCGACTTATTTGGAAGCGGAAAAATGTTTTTGCCTCAAGTAGTAAAATCTGCACGAGTGATGAAAAAAGCTGTAGCCTATCTTCAACCATTTATTGAAGCTGAAAAAGATGGAAAACAAGAGTTTTCAGGAAGAATTTTAATGGCAACTGTAAAAGGTGATGTTCATGATATTGGAAAGAATATTGTAAGTGTTGTTTTAGGTTGTAATAATTTTGAAATTATTGATTTAGGTGTTATGGTTCCGCCAGAAAAAATCATAGAAACGGCAAAAAAAGAAAACGTAGATATTATTGGATTAAGCGGATTAATAACACCATCGTTAGATGAGATGGTAACCATTTCCAAAGAAATGGAAAAACAAAATTTCAAGATTCCGTTAATGGTTGGTGGCGCGACAACATCCAAAGCACATTCGGCTGTAAAAATTGCGCCACACTACAGTAATACGGTTATCCATGTTAACGACGCATCTCGTGCAGTAACGGTTGTTGGTGATTTGTTACAGAAAGACAATCAAGTATTTAAAGCGCAAATTAGAGAAGAATATGATGCATTTAGAGAAAAGTTTCTAAACAGAACCAAGCAAAAAGAATATATTTCTATTGAAGAAGCGCGACAAAAAAAGTTTAAAATCGATTGGAATACTACTGAAATTGTAAAGCCAAAACAATTAGGAATTCAAGATATTCAAGATTTTGACATCACACTTTTATATGACTACATCGATTGGTCACCATTTTTTAGAAGTTGGGATTTACATGGTAAATTTCCTAAGATTTTAGAAGATGAAGTGGTTGGTAAACAAGCTTCCGAATTGTATAAAGATGCCAAAGGATTGCTACAAAAAGTTTTTGATAAAAAGCTACTGAAAGCAAAAGCTGTATTTGGGTTATTTCCTGCAAATTCAGTTAACGATGACGATATTGAGGTGATAATCCACGAGTGTCATGCTGAACTTGATTCAGCATCTCAAGAAAACTCGGTAAAGTTTCTAACACTGCGTCAGCAACTCAAAAAAAGAGAAGGCGTTCCAAATTTCGCATTGGCAGATTTTATCGCGCCAAAAGAGAGCGGAATTCAAGATTACATAGGTTGTTTTTGCGTTACTACAGGTTTTGGAACCGAGCAATTAGCCAAAGATTTTGAAGCGAATCACGACGATTATAATTCCATAATGATTAAAGCGTTAGCCGACAGATTAGCTGAAGCTTTTGCAGAGTACTTGCACCAAAAAGTGCGTACAGATTTTTGGGGTTATGCATCCAATGAAAATCTAAGTAATCAAGAGTTGATTAAAGAAGCCTACAAAGGTATTCGTCCTGCGCCAGGTTATCCAGCTTGTCCGGATCATTTAGAGAAAAAGACCATTTGGGACATTTTAAACGTTGAAGAAACCATTGGTGTAAAATTAACCGAAAGTCTAGCCATGTGGCCAGCAGCGAGCGTAAGCGGTTATTATTTTGCAAATCCTGAAGCTAAATATTTTGGTTTAGGAAAAATCACCGAAGATCAATTAGAAGATTACGCCAAACGAAGAAAAATTAGTAAAGAAGACGCTGAAAAATGGTTAAGCCCAAATTTGGTTGATAGTTTATAGTTGTTTGTTTTTAGAAATAACTAAACACTAATCACCAAAAACTAAACACTAACAATGAAAGTAACAGAACACATAAAAAACGCCAACGGAAAAACCTTATTTTCGTTTGAGATTATTCCGCCAAAAAAAGGTAATAGCATACAGCAATTGTATAATAATATTGATCCTTTAATGGAATTTAAACCACCTTTTATTGATGTCACTACGTCTAGAGAAGAGTATGTGTATATTGAAAAAGAAGGACTTTTGGATCGGAAAATTACGCGTATGCGACCAGGAACGGTTGGGATTTGTGCAGCGTTAAAACATAAATACGATGTAGATACGGTTCCGCATGTTTTGTGTGGCGGATTCACAAAAGAAGAAACAGAATATTTACTTGTAGATTGCCATTATTTAGGAATCAATAACGTGATGGCGTTACGTGGCGATGCAATGAAGCATCAGCAGTATTTTGAAGCTTGTAAAGGCGGACATCAGTTTGCTAAGAATTTGGTAGGACAAATTCAGAATTTAAATAGAGGTAAATACCTTCACGATGTTATTGAGGTTGATGATAAAGCAGATTTTTGCATTGGTGTTGCTGGTTATCCAGAAAAACATATTGAAGCACCATCGTTAAAAACCGATTTAAAACGTCTTAAAGAAAAAGTAGATGCTGGTGCAGATTACGTTGTAACACAAATGTTTTTTGATAATAAAAAGTATTTTGAGTTTGTAGAAGCAGCAAAACAAGAAGGTATAAATGTGCCAATCATTCCCGGTATAAAACCCATTGCAGTAAAACGCCATTTACAGTTGTTACCACAAGTGTTTAAGATAGACTTGCCTGAAGATTTAATAGATGCTGTTGATAATTGTAGTACAAACGAGCAAGTAAGACAAGTTGGTATTGAATGGGCAATTAACCAATCTAAAGAATTACAAAAAGCTGGCGTGCCCGTATTGCATTATTATTCTATGGGAAAAAGTGATAATATTAAGGCGATTGCCGAAGCTATATTTTAAAAAAAGAACGCTAATTCTTTTTTACAAGTACATTCATTGTTAAACCTAAAACAATAAGAAGTATTCCAACCAAACTCCAAACAGTATAGTTTTCATTAAACCATACTAAACCGAGAATAATGGTGAAAATAACTTCTAAATATTTAAAAGGAGCTATTTGATTGGTTTCTGCTATTTGCATGGCTTTAGTCATGTAGAGTTGTCCGAAGTATCCAAAAACACCTAAACTCATAAGTACTAGCCATTCTGTACCAACTGGAGTAATCCAAACATGTATAGATAATAATCCGCCTATTAGAGTTGAAATAAGCATAAAGTAATTAACCACAACTACTGGGTGGTCATCACTCCCAATTTTTCTAATAGAGATATAAACCAAGCCTGCAAAAAAAGCAGATAAGAAAGCGTAAAGAACACCTTCTAGTTCTAATTCTGAATCCAGACCTTTTAGAATTATAACTCCTAAAAAAGCAATAGCAAAAAACAACCATTGCACTGGTTTTACTTTTTCTTTGAGAAGTACTAAACCAAAAAATGTTGCAAAAAACGGAGATATATATCGTATTGACACTGCTGTTCCTGAAGCAATATATTTTAGGGATAAAAAGAAAAGCATCATAGATATGAGTCCAAAAATACTTCGTAATATCAACAGTCCTCTTCGGTTTCCTACTAAAGAAATTTTATTCTTAAATAAATAAGGTAGTGTAAAGAATAAAGAACCTAAGGATCTAAAAAAAACAATTTGAAAAACATTAAAGCTCTCAAGTGATTTAACAAACAGATTCATACACGTAAATGCTGAAGTACAGATAAACATATATTGAATTGCTTTTTTCAATAGTCTTAGGCTTTTTTTTGTAAAAGTATCCATAANCTCCANTACNGAAAGCCCTTCATCTGCANTACAAGGATTATNTTTTTTACCTAAAAAATAATCNACTGTATTTTGAATCATTGGTTGCTGAATATGCTTAGGATTTTCAAATTGAAAAGTAGTTGTTTCACCATCAGTATGAAGCTCTACTTTATCACCGAAAAATGAAAATTTAATATAGCCTTTGGTTCCTGAAATTAAACATTCATCTTTCTTGTTAGCTTCTGAAACATTGAAACTCCAAAGACCTCTAAACTGAACTCCACTTTCAAATTCTATTATGCCATTTACTGTCGTAGAAACGTTAGGAATTGCTTCTGAGTTAAACCCTTTTACCCATTTTGCTTTTCCAAACCATTTCAACATTAAATCTATTTGATGTGGTGCTAAATCATGAAAATATCCTCCTCCTGAAATCGTAGGATTTAACCTCCAATTATCCTCTGTATTGGCAATTATGTTGTTAGTTCTTGGCTGTAAAATTTGAATATCGGCATAAATAATATCTCCGATAACACCTTCTTTTAAAAGTTGNTCTACNTTTAAAAAAGCAGGCANTTNCCTTCTGTAATGTGCTACNGTTAATTTTGAATGACTTAATTCTANAGCTTCACACAANNCTTTTGCCTCTTCTGAATTTAATGTCATNGGCTTTTCCAAATACACATTTTTATTATGCTTCAGAGCTTCTATGGCATACGACAAATGTGTTGAAGGAGGAGTTGCTATGTAAACCGCATTAATTTCTGGGTAATTCAAAATAGATTCAGCAGTATCAAAAAATAACGGCACGTTATGTCTTTTGGCAAAATCTTGTGCTTTTTCCTTATCTCTGCGCATTACTGCTAGCAAAGAAGAGTTTTCGCAAATCTGAAATGCAGAGCCGCTTTTTATTTCAGCAACATCACCACAACCGATAATTCCCCATACAACGTCTTTCATATTTAATGCGTTCTTTTGGTTTCGGTAAATATAGTCCTTTGATAGTTATTCAATATTCAAAAGACTCATTAAACTACTATGTGAAAGTTGTTTTATTTCTTCTGGTGAATGATTAAGATTGAGTTGNAGCAACTCTAANGGAATTGAAGAATTGTTATAGCTTACTTTGTTTTTATTNTCTGTAGAAACAATNATAACTCCATCAATAGAACCATCATTTAAGCTATTGATGTAATCTTCTTCCTTTGTAGGTGAATTAAATGTTTGGTATAATAAAACCCTATAACCAAATCCCTCTGCTGATTGCTGTAAATAACAAAGGGCTTGGTTATAAGATTTTTGAGTGACCTCTGGTAAAACTATAGCTATAGATTGCGATTTTTTTATTCTCAAAGCAACAGCATAATTATTGGGTACATAATTAAACTTTTTCGCAATTCCTTTAATAGCATTTCGTGTCTCTATACTAATATCTTGCTTGTTGTTCAAAGCTTTTGAAACTGTTGACACAGAAAAGCCAGACATTGAAGAGATTTCTTTTATAGTTAACGTAGAGGATTTCAATTTCTAAATAATTATCTAAGTGATTTAATAATATCTAAAGCATTTTTAGTATCCGACTCAATCTTTGCTAAATCGTAATTACTATCAGCATTTTTAGCGATTAATTTTGAGCCCATACCTACACAAGTTACTCCAGCTTTAAACCAACCTTCTAGGTTTTCTTTAGTTGGAGATACACCACCTGTAGGCATAATGCTTGTCCATGGTTGAGGTCCTTTTATTGCCTTAACAAAGTCTGGTCCGTAAATACCACCTGGGAATAACTTTACAACTTCACAACCAAGTTCTTCTGCTCTACAGATTTCAGTTAANGAACCACATCCTGGAGACCACATTACTTTTCTTCTATTACAAACAATAGCAATGTCTTCTCTTAATACAGGTGTAACGATAAAGTTAGCACCAAGCGCCATAAAACGAGACGCAGATGCAGCATCGGTAACAGAACCAACTCCCATTATCATTCCTGGAAGTTCTTTAAGAACATATTTGTTTAACTCACCAAAAACTTCGTGAGCAAAATCTCCTCTTGCAGTAAACTCTAGTAATCTTGCGCCACCATCATAAACAGCCTTAATTACTTTTTTACTTACTTCAATATCTGAGTTATAAAACAACGGTACTAAACCGGTTTGTTTCATAACATTTACAACTTCTATTCTTGAATAATTTGCCATAACTTATCTTGCTACACGTCCAGAAGCATCACCTCCCATTAATTTTTCTACTTCAGAAACTGTTACTAAGTTAGCATCACCTTTAATGGTGTGCTTTAAACATGAAGCAGCAACAGCAAAGTCTAATGCATTTTGATCATCTTCAGGGTATTTTAATAATCCGTAGATTAATCCACCCATAAATGAATCTCCACCACCAACTCTATCTACAATATCAGTGATTTGATACTGACGGGTTTCGTACATTTTTTCTCCATCGTATAATACACCAGCCCAAGTGTTATGAGAAGCAGAGATAGAACCTCTTAAAGTTGTAATTACTTTTTTAGCTTTAGGGAACTTGGCCATCATTTGTTTACAAACAGATAAAAACGCTTCTGCTTTTACATCGTGTCCGTGTTTGTGTACGTCTAAACCTTCTGGATGAATACCAAAATGCTTTTCTGCATCTTCTTCGTTACCTAAAACGATATCACANTACGATGTTAATTCTGTCATTATTTTTTCTCTATGCGCATCATCACAATACGTCCAAAGTTTTGCTCTATAGTTTAAGTCTGTTGAAATAGTAACACCCATTTCACTTGCTACTTTTACAGCTTCTAAACAAGCGTCTGCAGCACCTTGAGAAATAGCAGGTGTAATACCTGTCCAGTGGAACCAAGCTACATCTTTAAAAACTGCTTTCCAGTCTACCATACCTGGCTCAATCTCAGAAATTGCAGAATGTGCTCTATCATATACTACTTTACTTCCTCTACTTACAGCACCTGTTTCTAAGAAATAAATTCCTAAACGGTCACCACCATAAATAATCTTATCAACACCTACACCTCTTTTACGCATTTCCATCATAGCACACTCACCAATATCATTTTTTGGTAAACGCGTTACAAAATCAACTGGCACACCATAATTAGCTAACGACACTGCTACGTTAGACTCTCCACCTCCATATACTACATCAAAGCTAGATGCCTGTGAAAATCTTAAAAAACCTTGAGGAGCTAACCTTAACATTATTTCCCCAAAAGTGACTACTTTTTTCATTCTTAAATATTAGTTTAATTATTTATAAAATTATTGTTGGTTAAACGTTTAAGCATTTGATTTAAAAATAAATCAAAACTGTCTTAGTTTTGATTCTTAAAATTAAATACGTTAATTTTGCTTAAACGATTAAGCAAATATATAAAAACTTGGCAAATAAAAAAAGAACGACTATAAAAGACATTGCTAATGTGCTCAACATATCACCTGCAGCAGTATCTAAAGCCATGCACGATGACTCTAGAATAAGCGAAAAAACTAAAGCTGCCGTTAAGCGTGTTGCCAAAGAATTAAACTACCAACCTAACCACCTAGCCAGCGCACTGAGAAAAGGTAAAAGCAACTTAGTTGGGGTTATTGTACCTCGTACAAACAGTAATTTCTTTTCCTCAGTTATTGAAAACATGGAGGCTGTTCTTGATAAGGCTGGTTACAATATCATTATTACGCAGTCGAAGGAATCTTTTAAAAAGGAATGTAAAAATATAGATACGCTTCTTTACACTCAAGTAGATGGNATCATTGCTTCTATGGCCAATGAAACAACTGATCTNNCNTNTTACGAGAAAATAAAATCTAAAGGNATTCCNCTTATTCTTTTTGANCGNGGTGAAAANGANCTTAATGTNGANTATGTTGGCATNAATGATTATGACAGCAGCCATATGATTGTTGANCATCTAGTNGAAAAAGGTTGCAAGCGTATTGCTCATATTGGTGGCTACAGACGNACANGAATTTTNAACAATAGAATTAGAGGTTATATNGATGCNTTGAAGAAAAACNATCTGCCTTTAGACGAAAATTTACTTACTGAAAGTAATCTTACNCTTGAAGATGGTAGAGAAATGATGGAAAAGTTTTTGCAGTTAGANCAACGTCCTGATGCTGTTTATGTGGCGAGTGATAATGCGGCTTTAGGAGCGCTTCAGNTATTGAATGAGCATCATATTAATGTNCCTGAAGATATTTGTTTGATTGGTTTTGGAAATGAACCGTTTACATCTTTAGTAAGTCCAACAATTTCAACAGTAAATCAGCATAGTACCGAAATAGGCAAAATTGCTGCTGAAACTTTCTTAAGTCGAATTAATGATGAAAATTGGAAGCCAACCTTAAACAAAAACATTTTAAAATCTGAATTAATAGTTAGGGAGTCCTCAGATAAATAAGGTTTATCTGTTAAATCTTCCTGAAGTATTTCCTTCTAAAATATTCATAACTTCTCCAACCGAAGAGAAATTAACATCACCTTCATAAGTGTGTTTTAATGCACTCGCTGCAGCCGCAAATTGCATAGCTTTAGAGTCATCAAAATTTTGCAGACCATAAATTAAACCTGCTGCAAAGGCATCACCAGTTCCTATTCTGTCTACAATATGCGTAATATCTAAATCTTCTGTTTCTCTAAATTCCTGGCCATTCCACATTCTAGATCTTATCTTATGCCAAGAGGCATTAATAGGAGTTCTAATCTTATCAAAAGTTTTCTTTATGGAAGGAAATGTTTCTATTAAGGTTTTACTCGCTTCAATAAAATCTTCATTTGAATAACTATAACTCGTACCCAAAAGCTCATTCATTTCGTTAATTCCTCCAATGAAAATGGTAGAATATTGCATCAAGTCTGAAAGGGTATCTTTAGGATCTGCACCATATTTCCACAAACCACTTCTATAAGTAGGATCAGCTGAGACTTCAATCCCCTTTTCTTTTGCCAATTGTAGTCCTTCTTTTAAAGTTTTATATCCGCCTTCGCATAACGCTGGTGTAATACCTGTCCAATGAAACCAATGACACCTTTTAAGTGATTTTTCCCAATCCACCATACTGGGTTGTATTTCAGAAAAAGCAGAATGCGACCTATTATATGAAATAGAACTTGGACGCATTACGGCACCAACTTGTAAAAAATAAATTCCTAAAGGACGTTTAGAACGTACAATTTCGGAGGTGCTAACCCCAAACTTTCTGAGATATGATATTGCTGTATCACCTACAAAATCATCAGATATTGATGAAACGTGCTTTACTTTTCCACCAAAATTAGCAATAGAAATAGCAACATTAACTTCTGTACCACCAAAATAAAATTCAAGGTGGTTAGACTGCATAAACGTTTTGTTTCCTTGTGGTGAAAGGCGCATGAGTACCTCACCAAATGTTACGGTTTGTTTCATACATAAATTTAAAAAAAAGCCTTTCAAAATGGAAAGACTTTAGTTTATAATTTATTTAAATATGTACAATTAATTATTTCTTCCAGAAGGCTTCAATTTCCTCTAGGGATTTTCCTTTGGTTTCCGGGATAAATTTATAAGTCAAAAATATGATGACAACTATAAAACCGATAAAAATGAAATAAGGCAAAGAACCATTCCAGGTTGGTCCATTATTTACTTCACTTTGCATAACCATTGGAAAAGTTTGAGTCACTAAATAATTGGCTGCCCATTGTGCCGCAACTGCAACAGACATGGCAACACTTCTAATTTTGTTAGGAAACATTTCTGACAATATTACACAAACAATTGGTCCCATGGACATAGCGAAAGATGCAATAAAAATTAATACCCCTAAAAGAGACACAAAACCGACAGCTTGTTGCTGTAATGAAACACCTAATAATAGGAAACCTATAATCATCCCTACAGAACCAATGTACAATAATGGTTTTCTACCCAACTTATCAACCGTGAACATAGCAACAAAGGTGAAGACCAGATTTACAAAAGCCAATAAAATTTGTTGTAAAAGCACATCGTCTTTTCCAAAACCTAATGCTTTTTCAAATATATCGGCACCATAATAAAGCACAGCATTGATTCCTGTAAATTGCTGAAGCATTGACAATACAGTTCCTATTAGAATAATGACAAATATTGCTTTAGAAAAGTAGTTGACTTTTATTTTGTTCTCTTCTGTTTCTAAAGAACTTTTTATTTCTTCAATTTCTTTTTGAGCCTGTTCAACTCCGTGAATTTTATTTAAAATCTGTAAAGCTGCAGTATCTTGACCTTTCAAAGCCAACCATCTTGGACTTTTAGGAACTAAAAACAGAAGTATTAGAAATAAAGTACTTGGTATCAATTCCGACCAAAACATGCGTCTCCACCCAAATTCTAAATTCTCTGCTTCCGATAGATTATTACCAATAAAATAGGTTACCAAAAACACTACAAAAAAACCAATTACAATAGCTAATTGGTAATAGGTTACCATTTTACCTCTAATGTTGCTTGGTGCAATTTCCGCAATATACATTGGAGCATTCATGGATGCAATACCAATTCCCAATCCACCAATAATTCTAAACACCACTAAAACAGGTATAGTTTGAGGGAGTATTTCTGGTAGTCCAGATCCCCAAGCAGACACCGTGAATAGAATAGCAGAAAAAATCAATGAATTCTTCCTTCCTATTTTAACACTTAAAAAACCTGCTGCAATAGCACCAACAAAACAACCAATTAGAGCACTACCAACAACAAAACCTTGGGTGGTTTCATTAAATTCAAAAAATTTGGTGAGGTAAAATTGTGCACCGTTTATTACTCCTGTATCGTATCCAAATAATAAGCCTCCTAATGCTGAAACCGCAGCAATAAGAATTAAATAGGTCTGTTTGTTCATTATAATTAGTTGTTGTTTAGTGTTACCAAAACAGCTGCAAAAGCCTTGGTATATTCAATTTGCTAGTTGCGCACTAATGTAATAGAAAATATTGACATTTTTTGTTAAGCTCAGTGTTAAGATTAGCTTTTACATTTTAAATGCAACAGTTAAGTTTTATGAATAAAAAATGCCTTTGTCGATTTTGACAAAGGCATTGAACATATAAAATTGCTATTAATACTCTATTTGTATGGATTATATGTTAAAGTTAGTATTGTTAGTAAGGGATTTATTAGTTACAATAGCTACCGAATCTTAATCGGTCTACACCTAATCTTAATTCTATTTTCTTTTCTGTTGGTTGCATGTTTATGTTGATGACTTCCCAAGTATCATTGAAATCTGGTAAATCAGTAACATTAACATCAAAAAATAATTCATCATCTATAATAACAGCCTCCCAAGTACCTTCAAAGATGTTTGCTTCTTCTATTACAGTTATAGTTCCATCACCATTAAAAGTGAATGTATAATCGGTGTAGAGGCTCACCAAATTGTTATTATCTCTAAACAACTTATCTATTGACCACTCAGCACATTGCGCTAAGGCATCCTCGAGCTCAGCTGTTGAACAAGATTCACAATCGTCATCACCATAATCGTTGTCATCATCTTCATCACAAGTATTATCTGAAACTAAAATGATATTCTCTAAATCTTCAGCAGTTTCTATGGTTTCTGTTGTTCCATCTGAAAAAATCATAACTACCGGAAAACCTATAGTAACGGCAGTATAATCTTGTAAATCAATAATAAAATTGAATAATTCGCTATCCTCATTGATAGTTACAGAATCCATAGTTTCTGTAAGCTCATTAAAATAATATAGGGTTATTGGATACTCAAAGTCTATGCACTCAATGTCATCATCATCCTCTGTAGTAGGAAACATGTTTGCAACATCTTCTAATTCAGAATCAGAATTCACACTATATGTTGTAAAGTCTGGTGCAATTACAGTAATAGGATAAGAAATAATTAAAATGTCCTCATCGTCATCAGAAAGATCAAAAATGTTTTCTATGTCTTGGTAGCCATCTTCATCTTCTATAAAAAGCTCTGTTCCATTAGCTGTAACCGTAACAGGCAATTGAATTCTTAAGCTACTTGATTGGTCTATAATATTATCACTTGAACCATCACTCATCGCTACTCTTCCCATTAGATTGGCTAATGTAGAGTTTGGCTGAATGTATTCATTTTCAGGCGGATCTATACTTAGATCGTTTTCCGTTCTACACGAACAAACTAATACCATAACCAAAACACTTAACAAAAAGTAAGGTTTTGTGATTCGATTCATCATTCTCAATATATTTTTAAAGCTCAAAATTACAACTTCCATCCGCTTTCTAGTTGTTTTAGTCCTTTAGTTGTTCGCTTTAATTGATCATAGCGAATCTGAGCTAATTGATATTTATATTCGTTAACAGAATCATTTGGATTCTGTACTAACATTCTTTTTAGTTGTGCAATTTTGTCTTTGCACTGCACCAGTTCTTTCTCTTTTAATTCAGAAAGAAACTGTACCATTTTTTTGGTGTTGATATCAAAGTTTTCAATCATTTTCTTTCGGTATTATTAAATCTTAAGGCTTAAGTAATCTTTCTAATCTTTTTAAAGTCATATTAAGTAATGCTTGACATGACCTATTACCTGGATCTAATAATAACACTTCTGAAAGGCTTATAACTTTCGATCTGTATCTATTNATTTCTTCNGCTTTCAACTGAGAAGAAATACTATTTACGTTTAACGTTGTNATCATTTAAGTAGGATTAGTTAGGGAATTTGGTTTAACAGGAATTTCTACACTTCCTATTAAGNATTTATGATGCNGCCAAAAGTCTCTCTAATTGATTTANGGAAGACTTAAGTTCTTCTTGCTGAGAATTGTTATAAGGGTCTACAATTACNGCTTCGGATAGGGCCACCACCTTAGNACGATAATAATTAATTTCTTTATTTTTTAATTGGGATAATAATTCATTAAGATTAGGACGAAAGTCTACATGTTTCAACTTCAATTCCGTAAGGGCGATGTTAAGGTTATTATTCATAAAAGGATTAATTTGTTAGGGGTTCTTTATTATTAAAACAACCCTGTAATCGATTGTCCCAAGAAAAAATTTATTTTTTTTATTTCAAAAATCACTTTTGANTTTTTCTCAAAAAAANNNGGTTTTTNATAATTTATAAGCAAAAAAATNNTGCTNTNACTAACAAATCAATANTGCTGTTTTACTTTAACTAAAAGNGCACATTCTGAGTTTATTTTTTTTCTATATTTCNNCACCCTAATAAAGAACAAAGATCCCCAACCTTTGCCTAAATCTTTACATAACNACATNTGCGATAAATTTCGCTTTTCTAGAGTTTACGAAAAGTATGCTCAGAGTTTAAGTAATATTCTCTTATATAAATATGGAGATTTGCTAAATCCTTCCGATAAAGTTCAGGAGGCATTTATTAAACTTTGGGAAAACTGCAGTAAGGTCTCACCCGAAGCTGTAAAATCATTTTTGTACACTACTGCAAATAATTTAATGCTAAACGAAGTAAAGCATCAAAAAGTAGTGTTTAAATATCAAGAAGTAAAACCAAAAGACTACACCAACGAGTCTCCAGAATTTATTTTAAGAAAAAAAGAATTCTCTAAACGTTACGAACGTGCATTATCAAATTTAAGAGAAGATGAAAGAGCTGCTTTTCTACTCAGCAAGGTCGATGGTAAGACGCATAAGGAAATAGGAGAAATTTTAGGAATCACAAAAAAGATTGCTGAGCATAGGATTTATGCAGCATTGAACAAATTGAAGAACGAGTTAGAAGAACTCAACAAAAAATAATTTTGGGATATTTTTAACATGAATTGTTTTAAGAATAAACGGCTCAATTAAAATTTATTTCAAAAAAGTTTGGGACATTTTAAAAGAGAGTTGTTTTAAATATAGAACACCCCAAAGTCATGGATCAAGAAATTTTAGTTAAAAAGTGGTTAAGCAATGAGCTATCTGAATCAGAGATGGCTTCCTTTAAAGCTCTGAAAGATGCTGCTTTATATGAAGAAATTGTTGAAGAGGCACAACGCTTTGGAGGAAACGAAAATGCTAAAGTGCTATCTTTTGACGAATTTGAAAAGCAACTACCTGCCAAAGACACCACAAAAACTATAAACTGGACTAAAATAATTTCTAGCATCGCAGCAATTTTGGTTGTTGGCATAGCACTTTTTACAGTTCTGAACCAAGACAATATAAATAGCTACACTACAGAGTTAGCGCAAAACGAAACTATTACTCTTCCAGATAACTCAATAGTAAACCTTAACGAACTATCTCATTTAGAATATAATGCCTCAAAATGGAGTGAAAAACGCTCTCTAAATCTTGAAGGTGAAGCCTTTTTTGATGTTGAAAAAGGAAAACGTTTTGATGTGGTTACCANTCAAGGAATCGTNAGTGTNTTGGGNACAGAATTCAATGTGCTTTCTAGAGANAATGAGTTTAAAGTGTCTTGCTATGAAGGTTTAGTAACTGTAAACTATAATAATAAAGAAGTAATCGTTCCTGCNGGAACAGAATTTTCCTTAAAANCTGGTAACACNGAAAAAACTAAGGTAACTATTGCCGAACCTCATTGGATAAAACGTATGAGTGTTTTTGAAAATGCCACTTTGCAAGATGTTTTTACTGAGCTTGAAAAACAATATGATATTAAAGTAAACTACCAAAGAAGTCATACAATACATTTCACAGGTGCCTTTGAGCATAATAACCTTGAAAATGCTTTAAAATCTATTACAAATCCTCTAAATTTGTCTTTTCTTATCCAAAATAAGGAAGTGACAATAGAGAATGCCACCAAATAAATACTTACTTCTTTTACTACTGTTTTTTTTCACAATTGCTTTTTTGCAAGGTCAGGATAATGACCAAGAAAATAAACTCCCTATTGAAAACATACTAACTAAAATAGAGACAGCCCACAACGTAATATTTAATTACAAAAGTGGGCTTCTTGATGATATTGTAGTTTTTGAGCCTCATAAGGATTTAGACCTATCAGCTAAAATTGAAAGCCTTCACAACCAAACAAATTTAATTTTTACAATAGTCAGCAAAGCTATAATTACCATATCTAAACCTGTAAAAATTTGTGGCTATTTAAAAGATGAATATTTACAAGAACCGCTTGAAGGCGCAACCTTAACCAGTAATTCTAAATACACTATTAGTGACAAAGAAGGCTATTTTGAATTAGAATTAAATTCTTTGGACGATATACTATCCATACGATTTATTGGTTTTAAAACTATAGAAAGACAAGCTAGATATTTTGATTTAGAACAATGTGGTGTCATTACAATGTATGAGCATCACGAAATGATTAGTACCGTTTTATTAAAAGCTTATTTAGTTCAAGGTATAGACAAAGATAGTGACTGGACAACCTCAATAGATTATAGTGAGTTTACGCTTTTACCAGGATTAATAGAATCTGATGTTCTTCAAACCGTACAGGCTTTACCAAGTATTTTAAGTACCGATGAAACGGTATCTAACCTTAACATTAGGGGTGGTTCTAACGACCAAAACCTTATTCTTTGGGAGAATATAAAAATGTACCAAACAGGTCATTTCTTTGGGCTTATGTCTAGCTTTAATCCTCATATGACCCAAAAGGCTACTATTATCAATAATGGCTCGGACGTGTCTTTTACAGATGGTGTTTCTGGTACGATTCACATGAAAACTGACCGAAAAATCAATTCAGATTTTGAAGGCATTTTTGGCATAAATTTTCTTAATGCAGAGTTATTCACCAACATACCCATTAGCGAAAAATCATCACTTCAAGTAGCTTCAAGAAAATCGTTGGATGAGTTTGTAAGAACACCGACTTACAAAGTGTATTTTGATAGAATAACCCAAGATAACGAGATTCAAAACAACAATTCTGAAATTGCAAAATCAGATCAAGAATTCAATTTTTATGACGCTTCATTGCGCTGGCTATACAATCCTTCTGAAAAAGATTTCATCCGATTGAATTTTATTCACAACAGCAACGATTTAGGTTTTAATGAAACAACTGAGCTGGATGATAACATGATTACTAGACAAAGTAAAGTGTCTCAAAGTACACTAGGATTTGGCCTGAATTATACCAGAAAATGGAATAAAGAATTTGAAACCATAATAAACACTTACAACTCAGATTACAAATTGCAATCCTTAAATGTTGATATTGTTTCTAACCAGCTTTTTTTACAGGAAAACATAGTGTCTGAAACAGGTATTAAAGTCCAAAACATTTACACTAAAAACCTCTGGAAGCTAAAGTTGGGCTATGATTTTACAGAAACTAAGGTTACTAATCTCAACGATATTGATTTACCTCGTTTTGTAAGACGAGATGAAGAAGTTTTAAGAGAACATGCTGTTTATGGTCAAGCAAAATTTAGTAATGCAGCTAATGATTTTGCTATTAGAGCAGGTGTTAGAGGTAATTATATTACAAAGTTCCAAAAAGCTATTATAGAACCTCGACTAAGTGTTAGAAAAGCATTAGGAAATCATATAGAAGTTGAAGCTTTAGGAGAATTCAAACATCAAAATGTATCTCAAATTGTAAATTTTCAAAATGATTTTTTGGGTATTGAAAAAAGACGATGGCAGCTTACCGAAAATGACAGTATTCCTATTATAAAAAGTAAACAGGCTTCATTCGGGATATTATACAAAAACAAAGGTTGGCTTTTAGACTCTAAACTGTATTACAAAACAGTTGATGGTATTACTACGCAAAGCCAAAGTTTTACAACTAAATATGAGTTTGCTAGAGAACAAGGGAGCTACGATGCATACGGCTTTGAATTTTTATGTAGAAAAAAACTGAACGACTTTAACAATTGGTTGAGCTACTCATATATAAACAACAAATACACTTTTGAAGATTTAGAAGAGATAGAGTTTCCGAGCAATTTTGATATTACCCATTCCTTTGCATTAGGTAGCACCTACAGCACTGATTCTTGGAATATTTCTGCAGGTATTAATTACAGAATTGGCAAACCAACTTCAATACCAATAAAAAATAACGAAATTGAAGATGGTGATATTAACTGGGATGTTGCTAACGGTGAGCGATTAAAAGACTATCTAAGAATAGATGCTTCAACACTTTATAAGTTTAAAATAAGTAGCACTTTTAGATCTGAAGTTGGTGCTTCAGTCTGGAATATATCCGACAGAAAAAATGCCATCAACAATTACTTTAGAACTAACGATAGCGATAGCGTAGATAAATTCTCAAGATTTTCTCTAGGCCTAACGACTAATGCGGTATTTAGATTATATTTTTAAAAGACTAAAATTACGGAACTACAATAGACCTGTTAATCCAACAACCTATTTCTATTGTTTTGCCAGACATTTCACGCAAAAATATTTCTTCTTTTGTTGGTACTTTAGCTTCATAACTAGCAACATATTTACTAACTGTTTTCTGTAACGTAGGGTCTAAACGAGCTGCCTTTTCAGCTTCTTTTGCTGCCAACCAAAATACAGCTCTTTGATAGAAATTATCTTTTCCACAGTTCTTTGCACTATCACTATACATATCTGCAATTATTAGGTGTGGTCTACCATTAGAAGGATTTAATTTCACCGCATCCTGTAAAAAGTTTCGTGCTTTAGTATATTGCCCTTTACTTTTAAATATAACACCTATTCTTATAGCAAGGTTTGATTTTTTGTAAGTATCTGTTTCTAAACGATAGCCTTCTTCTAAATACTTATAAGCCTCTTCATTTTTACCCTTTTTGAGTAAAACCGTTGCTACATAAATCTTAGTATCTGCCGATGGAGAAACCTGATCATATTGCTTTACCAATTTTTCATATAATTCATGGTCTGTACACTCTTTATGATACATTCTACTTACAGCACGTTTTAACCAAACTGAATCATCTTTATTAGTATTAAAATCTTTAGTGTAAAGAGGTATTAAATTATCACAATTAGCCTTTGAGCTAGAAATAGCATCTATACTCTCTTCAATGATTGTATAATTTTTAAGGTAACTTTCATAAGCCCTTTTATTTGCTTTCTCTGTTTTATTGAGTGCCTCTCCATTCTCCTGCTTTTGTAATAACACATTTAGCTTTTCGGAATAATTCTGAATTTCTAATTGAATTTTCTCATTGATATTGTCATATGTGTTGAATAATTCTGCTGCAGTTTTTTCACCTTTTTCATAAAGATCTACAACCAAGGAAAAATAAGTATATAAACTCTTAGGATGTGTAAAGGTTTCTTTATCTGTTTCAAAAGTAGTATCAAAACAGGCAAATAATTCTTGTTTGCTTTTATCTAAATCATCTCTATAATCATACATTAATTGACAGGCTTTAGCCTGATATTCACCTTTAGGAGTTTTACTCTCATAATACTTACTGCGATTTTGCCACAAATCCAACAACTCTTCTATATAACCAACTCTTTCTGTACCTACAGAATTATCTATTTTATACTTTAATATTTTTTCACCATCAACGTAAATAGCAAAATTTAATTCTGGACAATCGGTATTTACAATAGACCATGATTCATAAGCAGTATCGTATTTTTCACTTTTAACTAACTCATGAGAAATAGAGAGTTTCATATTACATTCTATTTCTTTTTGTGCGTTGATGAAAATTGAATTAATTAAAAAAAGGAAGCAGAAGATAGTTGATTTGCTTATCATGACGTGATTGGTTTACAGTTAGTTAACAACAAAATAGTCACAAAAAACATACCAAAATAAAAACCGTAATCATTTGATTTTGAATGAATTACGGTTTTTACAAGTACTCAAGGTGGGAATCGAACCCACACTCCCGAAAGAACTGGATTTTGAATCCAGCGCGTCTACCAATTCCGCCACTTGAGCAATTTCGGACAGCAAAAATAGAAAATAATTTCTGTAGAGCAATTAAAAATAGTAGGTTTTATAATTTTTACAAGCCAAATTATTTTCTAACTTTGACCCTTTCATAGTCGCAATATTTTCAATTTTTCTTAAACCTCCGATTAGAAATGACCAATACTACTGAAGCCAAGATTTTTACTTGCTCACAAAGTCAATATTTAGCAGAGCAGATTGCTTCAGCTTATGGTGTAAAATTAGGTAATGTTATAACGTCTACTTATAGTGATGGCGAGTTCCAACCTTCTTATGAAGAATCTATAAGAGGTACTAGAATTTTCATTATTGGTTCTACACATCCTGGACCAGAAAATCTTATGGAAATGTTGTTAATGATTGATGCTGCAAAACGTGCATCTGCAAGACATATTACAGCAGTAATGCCTTATTTTGGATGGGCAAGACAAGACAGAAAAGATAAACCTAGAGTTCCTATTGCGGCAAAACTAGTTGCTAAAATGCTTGAGGCAGCTGGTGCAACTCGTATTATAACTATGGATTTGCACGCGGATCAAATTCAAGGTTTTTTTGAAAAACCTGTTGATCATTTATTCGCTTCTACAATATTTTTACCTTATCTAAGAAGTTTAAATTTAGATAACTTAACTATTGCTTCACCAGATATGGGTGGTTCTAAACGTGCTTATGCCTATTCTAAAGCGCTTAAAAGTGATGTTGTAATTTGTTACAAGCAACGTGCTAAAGCTAATGTTATCTCTCACATGGAATTGATTGGTGACGTTACCGGTAAAAACGTTGTACTTGTAGATGATATGGTAGATACAGCAGGTACACTTACCAAAGCCGCAGATCTTATGATGGAGCGTGGTGCAAAAAGTGTAAGAGCTATTTGTACGCACCCTATATTATCTGGAAGTGCTTACGATAGACTTGAAAATTCTAAACTTGAAGAATTAATAGTAACTAACTCTATTCCTTTAAAACAAGAGAGCAAAAAACTTAGAGTTTTAAGCTGTGCAGATTTATTTGCTGAAGTAATGTACAACGTGCACCACAACAGTTCTATAAGTAACAAATTTATAATGTAATTTGGGACTCTAAAAAAACTGCTTTAATACTGCCGTTTTTCCATTTATATTCTTACATTTGCACCCCTCAAAATGAGGAAATTAATATACGTTTAATAAATCTTTTAAAATGAAATCAATTACAATCGATGGATCTCAAAGAGAAAGCGTAGGCAAAAATTCAACAAAAGCCTTACGTAATGCTGGTCAGGTTCCTTGCGTACTATACGGAGGAGAAGCAAAGCCAGTGCATTTCTCAGCACCTGAGCTAGCGTTTTCAAAACTTGTGTACACTCCAAATGCGCACACTGTTGTGATTAACCTAGATAACGGAGACAGTTTTAATGCTGTAATGCAAGACATTCAGTTTCACCCTGTAACCGACAAAATTCTTCACATAGATTTTTATGAAATTTATGAGAATAAAGAAATCACCATGGAAATTCCTGTAAAAACAGTAGGAACTTCTAGAGGTGTATTAAATGGTGGTAACTTAAGAGTACCTTACCGTAAGCTTAGAGTAAAAGCTATCCCTTCTAAACTTCCAGATTTTATTGAAGTAGATATTACTCCATTAAAAATCGGAACTAAACTTTACATCCGTGAGTTAGCTAATGAAGACTACAAGTTCATGCACCCAGACAACATTGTTGTTTGTCAAGTAAGACGTAGTAGATTATCAGTTGCTACTGATGACGAGGAAGAGGAAGAGGAAGGAGCTGAAAACGAAGCGGCAGAAACACCTGCAGCAGAGTCTCAAGAATAGACATAAAACTTTTTCAAACATCAAAAAAGCATTCTTTTACAGAATGCTTTTTTATTTTTATACAAAAAATTTACCATGTGTAAGTTTTTGAAAAAATGGTTTACTAAAAACCATAAAATAGAACTAACAGAAGAAGAAATAATGAAGAAATTCTTAATCGTTGGCTTAGGAAATATTGGCGAAAAATATACGGAAACAAGACATAATATTGGTTTTAAAATTTTAGACCATTTAGCAAACAGTGAAGAAGCAACTTTTGAAACCGCTAAACTAGGAGACCTGTGTAGTATTAAAGTAAAAGGCAGATCTCTTATACTTTTAAAACCTAGCACCTATATGAATCTTAGTGGAAAAGCTATAAAGTATTGGTTAGAGAAAGAAAAAATACCATTACAAAACCTATTGGTTATTACAGATGATCTTAATTTACCATTTGGTACTTTACGTTTAAAAACCAAAGGAAGCGACGGAGGCCATAATGGACTAAAAGACACTCAAGATAAACTACAGACTACAAACTACAACCGCTTCAGATTTGGTATCAGTGATAGCTTTAGTAAAGGTAGACAAATTGATTATGTACTTGGCGAATGGGATGAAGACGAGCAGTCTAAACTTAAAGAACGTTTAGAAAAATCTGCTGAACTTGTTAAATCTTTTGCTTTAGCAGGAGTTAGCAATACAATGAATCAATTTAACGGAAAATAAGTAACATTAATTAGTGTACTTATTAAGGTTTATTAAATCTATCGACGAATCCGTTCGTAGATAGATTTTAAGCTTCAGTCGAACAATTTGGTTCGTTCACATATCTCTTTTTTCAACTAAAATTCTTAGGTATACTTTTACGTCATATTTAAAATTTTATGAAAAAAATTACGCTTCAAACCTTAGTTCTAATTTCCCTATTCGCTATAAGCTTGGGATTTTCACAAAACAATAAACTAATTCAAAAACCATTTGGACAAGATTTGACTCCTGCCAATATAGAAGGTTTAAATAATTCTGGTATCATACGTTGTGTTGCTACGGAATATGAAAAGTATTTACAGGAAAACTATTCTAATAGAATGTCCAACGAAGAATTTGAAAATTGGTTAGCACCAAAAATTGAAACCTTAAAAAATCAACGACAATCTTCAGATATAAATGTTATACAAACCATACCAATTATTTTTCATGTTTTTACAGATGGATCTGGAGCGGAAAATTTAGATGCTTCTTATATTCAGGCCCAAGTAGATCAATTAAATATTGATTATGGTAATACTGCAGGTAGCACTCAACCTGCAGCTGCAGACACCGAAATTCAATTTTGTTTGGCTTTACAAGACGAAAACGGTGATGCTTTAAATGAAAACGGCATCAACCGAATTACTACTTATGGAGAAGGTCCATTTTCAACTGACGACTTTGAAAACACAGTAAAAGCTGCTACTCAATGGGATCCTACTAAATACTTTAATGTTTGGGTAGCTAATATTAGTGGTGGCATCTTGGGATATGCACATTGGCCAGAAAGTTCTGGAATAACAGGTGTTCCTAGTAATTCAGCAGGATCTACTAATGACGGTGTTGTTGTATTGTATTCCACTCTTGGATCCAATACCTACCCAAATCCTGATGGTGGCGTTTATGCATATGGTAGAACATTAACTCACGAAACTGGTCATTGGCTAGGATTAAGACACATTTGGGGTGATACAACTACATGTTTAAACTCTGATTATTGTGCTGATACACCTGATGCTACTGCAGCTCATTATTCTTGTTTAGTATATGACACATGCACATCAGATGGATTAGGGAATGACATGGTAGAAAATTATATGGATTACACCAACGACCAGTGTATGGATACTTTCACTGCTGACCAAAAAACAAGAATGTTAACCGTATTAACCAATTCACCTAGACGTGTTNAACTAGTAACAACCTCAACAGCCTGTGATACTCCAACAGTATATAATTTAGATGGTAAAATAGAAATTGACGATCTTGGTCTTGTTAATTGTACCAACGGATCCATAACACCATCATTAATTATCACCAATAAAGGCACAAGTACACTTACGTCTGCAAACGTAATATATGATATAGATGGTGGTAATTCATTATCGTATAGTTGGAATGGCTCATTATTATATGATGAATCAGAAATAATTACTTTACCTCTTATATCTGTAGCTGAAGCATCACATACATTTAATGTTTCTTTAAATAACGTTAACGGTGGTACTGACGAACAAACAGGAAACAACACCGATGATATTGACTTTGATATTACAGGTAGTCTGTGTACATCAGTAGCAAACACATATTACCAAACCAGTACTGAAGGCGTTATTTTTAACACTATTAGTAATCTTAACACAGGAAAACCTTCAGGTTATAGCGACTATACCTCAATGTCTACTGACCTAAATATTGATAGTTCTTATGATTTATCCGTTTACATGAATACAGATGGTAATTACCTGTGTATTACAACCGTTTGGATAGATTGGAACCAAAACTGTAGCTTTGATGATGATGGTGAGAAATACGATTTAGGTTCTGCAGCCAATGTTACTAATGGTCTTTCAGGGAACTCGCCGATTTCGATAACTGTTCCTAATGATGCTGTTATAGGATCTACAACAATGAGGGTGACAACGAAATACTATGAAGTTGCAACTTCTTGTGAAAATAATCATGATGGTGAAGTAGAAGACTATACCATTAACATTCAATCTAGTTTAAGTGTTGAGGAAAATATGATTAATACATTAACCATATTCCCAAACCCTACAACAGATAATCTAACTATTAAAACATCAGATAGTAATTTGCCAGATTCTTATACAGTATACAATACTTTAGGACAAATAGTAAAACAACAAAAAATCTCTAATAACTCTCATTTAATAATAAATACTGCTGATTTAAGTAACGGTATGTATTTCTTAAAAATCTTTAAAGAGTCATACAGCGCAACTATACAGTTTATCAAAAATTAATTTAAATAAATAGTAATAAAAAAGGGTTGAAAATATTTTCAACCCTTTTTTATTTAATAGTATTAAATGGCTAATTTTACATCAAAAGCAATACCTTTTTGAAAACAAAAGCCAAAACGGAAAATAGTTCAATTATTACTATAGGTACTTTTGATGGAGTTCATATTGGACATCAAAAAATCTTAGAGTATTTAGTTAAATCTTCTAAAAAAATAAATCTTACCCCAACAGTTCTTACATTATTTCCTCATCCTCGTATGGTGCTTCAAAAAGATAATTCTATAAAACTTTTGAATACCATTGATGAACGCATTGAGTTGCTAAAGTCTTTCGGAATAGAGGAAGTTATCGTTAAACCTTTTACAAAAGCATTTTCAAATCTTTCTGCTGAAGATTATGTAAAAAGCATTCTTGTTGATGAATTAAATACCAAGCAAGTTGTCATTGGCTACGATCATCATTTTGGAAAAAACAGGAGTGCCAATATTGAGGATTTAAGAGCATTTGCAAAAACTTATCATTTTAAAGTTGAAGAAATTTCAGCTCAAGATATAGAAGATGTCACGGTAAGCTCAACCAAAATAAGAACTGCTCTTGACAAAGGTGAAGTTGATTTGGCAAACTCCTATTTGGGTTACAATTATTTTATAACAGGTGAAGTTGTAAAAGGAAAAGGTTTGGGCAGAACCATAGATTACCCAACAGCTAATATTTCTATTAAAGAAGACTATAAACTCATTCCGCATGATGGAGTCTATGTTGTAAAATCTACAATAGATAACACTACAATATTTGGTATGATGAATATTGGCACCAACCCAACAGTTGGTGGTAAAACACGTTCTATTGAAGTCCACTTTTTTGGCTTAGAAAAAGATATTTACAATGAAGATTTAAAAATTGAATTTTTAAAACGACTTCGAAATGAACAAAAATTTGAAAATCTTGAGGCTTTAAAAGATCAACTTTCTAAAGACAAAACTGATGCTTTAGCATTCATCAAAAACCAAAATGAATAAATTTCTATTTAAACATATTGACAATTCTGGTCTAATTGTTTTTAGAATCATTTTTGGCTTACTATGTTTTTTAGAATCCTTCGGAGCTATACTTACTGGCTGGGTGAGAAGAGTAATGATTGAACCACAATTTACCTTTTCTTTTATTGGTTTTGAATGGTTACAACCACTTCCAGGAAATTGGATGTATGTTTGCTATGTAGTAATGTCCATTTTTGGGCTGCTCATTATGGTTGGTTACAAATACCGATTTAGCATGTTAATGTTTGCTTTAATGTGGACTGCAACTTACCTAATGCAAAAATCGTCTTACAACAACCATTATTATCTCTTAGGTATTTTAAGCTTTATTATGGTTTTGATGCCAGCAAATCGGTACGCTTCAATTGATGCCAAGCTCAATCCTAATCTTAAAAAGATTTCAATGCCTAGTTGGTGCAAATGGTTTTTTGTAATACAACTCTTTATACTTTATACTTACGCATCAATTGCTAAGTTATATCCAGATTGGCTAGACACCACAGTAATTGCTTTATTGATGAAAGGTAAAGCCAGCTATCCTATAATTGGTGATCTCTTGCAACAAAATACAGTGCATTACTTCTTGGCTTATGGAGGTATTTTATTCGATGGTTTAATTATTCCTCTGTTGTTATTTAAGCCCACTCGAAAGTATGCCTTTTTTGCCTCTATCTTTTTTCATTTGTTCAACTCAATAGTATTTCAAATCGGTATTTTCCCTTACTTATCATTAGCGTTTAGTCTTTTCTTTTTTGAACCTAAGACTATTAAAAACATCTTTTTGAAGAAGAAACCTTTCTATGACTCCAAAGAGGTTATAGTCCCTAATTATAGTAAGGTGCTAATTGCATTATCATCGGTTTATTTTTTAATTCAAATTGGGCTACCTCTTAGACATCATTTCTTTTCAGACAATGTACTATGGACTGAAGAAGGCCATCGTTTATCTTGGCGAATGATGCTTCGATCAAAAGGAGGTATCGCTACCTATACCATAACCGATAAGGCGACAAATAAGTCTACACCTGTAAGAATGAAAGACTTTTTAACCAAAAAACAACAACGTAGCGCAACCACAAAACCTGATGTTATTTGGCAGTTTGCTCAATATTTAAAAAAGCATTTTGCTGAAAAAGGGATGGACGTAGAAGTCCATGTTAGAACCCGAGTAAGTATCAATGGCAAATCTTATGAAAACCTTATAGATTCAAAGGTAGATCTTGCTAATGAAGAATGGCATCACTTTAAACACCACGACTGGATATTGCCTTCAAAATAGGCTGTTTTTTTGTTTTAATCCGGTTAAAATCTTTTTACTTTTGTCTCTTGTTCACTTACGTTATTTAGCGTAAAAAATAAACGAATTAGATATGCTACAAGTTCCTTTTATTAGAGAAAACAAAGACGATGTTATTGCACGCTTAGCAAAGCGTAACATCGATGCTACAGAAATGTTAGATGAAGTTATTGCATTAGATGAAGAGCGTAGAGCTATTCAAACTAATTTAGATAACATAAAAGCAGAATCTAATTCCATATCCAAAGAAATTGGTAACCTATTCAAATCTGGAGAGGTAGATAAAGCCAATGCTCTTAAAGAAAAAACAGGTGTTTTAAAAGAAAATACTAAGTCTTTAGAGCAAGAACTTAACGAAAAAATCGACGCACTTTCTGAATTGCTTTACAAAATTCCGAACGTACCAAATGAAATTGTACCTGCTGGTAACACTGATGAGGATAACGAAGAGGTTTACCGTGAAGGTGATGTTCCTACGTTGTTTGAAGGAGCTTTACCACATTGGGAATTAGCAAAGAAATATGACATCATAGATTTTGAATTAGGAAATAAAATTACAGGCGCGGGTTTCCCTGTATATAAAGGAAAAGGAGCTAGATTACAACGTGCCTTAATTTCTTATTTTCTAGATAAAAATACAGCTGCAGGTTATACAGAAGTACAAGTCCCACATTTAGTAAATGAAGCATCTGGTTTTGGCACAGGGCAATTACCAGATAAAGAAGGACAAATGTACCATGTTACGGCTGATAATTTATACTTAATTCCAACGGCAGAGGTTCCTGCTACCAACATTTTTAGAGATACACTTTTAAACGAAAGTGATCTCCCAATCGGTCTTACAGGTTATACACCTTGTTTTAGACGTGAAGCTGGAAGCTATGGTGCTCATGTAAGAGGACTTAATAGATTGCACCAATTTGATAAGGTCGAAATTCTAAGAGTTGAACATCCTGACAATTCTTATAATGCACTTGATGGCATGGTAGATCATGTAAAAGACATTCTTAAAGAACTAAAATTACCATACAGAATATTACGCCTTTGTGGTGGAGATTTAGGTTTTACTTCGGCTTTAACTTATGATTTTGAGGTGTTTTCTACAGCGCAAGATCGTTGGTTAGAAATTTCTTCAGTTTCAAACTTTGAAACTTTTCAAGCAAATCGCTTAAAACTCCGTTTTAAAAATAGTGATGGTAAAAATGAACTTTGCCATACACTAAACGGAAGCTCTTTAGCATTGCCAAGAGTTTTAGCAGGTATTTTAGAAAATTATCAAACAGAAAATAGTATAAAAATCCCAGATGTTTTAGTACCATACACAGGCTTTGATATGATTTCTTAATACCGATTAGTAACCAAGAAAATAGTTCGATTGTTAAAAATATTGGTCTTTTATCGATTTTTTAGGTATTTCTTCGTTTGTTTTAATTATTTTTATGAAGTTAGCTATCCCAAACTACAACTGGCCTCATTATGAAAAATATAAAACGAATTGTTTTACTAGTAGCTTTGATAGTTTTAGTATCTAAAGTTCTGTTTTAATACTATAAGAAATTTTAAAACACCAAGACAAAGTAACTGAATCATATTTATAACGAATAATGGTTAATAGCACATTTATTTTGCTGGTCAAAATGCCTAAACGCTCAGTTTAGGCATTTTTTTTTATCAAAACATTTACAATATCTCGGTTTAGCATTTGTTATATTTACAAAAATTGTAACATGCAAAAGGGCATTTTAATATTATCTATCCTATTTGGACTTCATTTGGGTTTTGCTCAAAATAGTGAAGTGCTTGCAGACAATTATTTTAAACGTGGTGAGTTCAAAAAAGCACTTATCATTTACGAGGAACTCAATAAAGAAAAACCATATAGCTATAATTATATCTTTAAACTTGTTAAAACCCATCAACAATTAGAGCAATATGATGAAGCCGAACACATTCTCGTTCAACGCTTAGAAAAAAGGCGTAATCCAACCATAGTGATAGAATTGGGTTACAACTATCAGTTAAAAGATAGCTTAGATTTAGCTAACAAATACTATGAAGAGGCTATTTCCTACATAAACGAAAATCCTAATTACATTTATAGTGTCGCTAAAAAATTTGAAGATCATTCCTTATTAGACCAAGCCATAAGAGTTTATAATAAAGGAAAAGAACTTACACCAGATAAGGATTTTAGCATTCAGTTAGCAAGAATTTATGGAGATCAGGGAGATGTAGAAAAAATGTTTTCTAATTACATAGAATATGTTGCGTACAGACCAAACTACCTCAATAACATAAAACGTGCTGTTAGTGATTTTATATCGGAAAACAGTGATAATGAAAACAACATTTTCCTTAGACGTTTACTACTAAAAAAACTGCAACAAGAGCCTAATCCGTATTGGTACGAAATGTTGAGTTGGCTGTATGTTCAAGAAAAAGCCTATAGCAAATCCTTTATACAAGAAAAGGCGCTTTACAAACGAAATCCTGTAAGTTTAGATCGCATCATAGAACTTGCGGTTACCGCACATAATGATAACGATGATGACACTGCAAAAGATATTTTTAATTACATCATTGAAACCACTCAAGATGCTTCAACTGCTTTAACAGCGCATCAGTATATTTTGGAAATTGACACTAACAATGCGACTTCTACAAAAGAGCTAGATGCAATAGATGAAAAATACAACATGCTTTTTGATGAATTTGGGAAATCAGAACTCACCATTCCACTTCAACTAGCATACGGGAAATTTTTAGCCTTTTACAAAAAGGACACGCAGAGTGCTACAGCTTTTTTAAGACAAAGTATGAAGCTTAATATTTCAGAATTTCAAGAGGCTGAAGTAAAGTTGCTTCTAGCAGATATCTTGGTACTTCAAGAGAAATTTAATGAAGCGCTTATTTTCTATTCTCAAATTCAGATGAATTTAAAGAATAGCACAATTTCTCAAGAAGCACGTTTTAAAGTTGCCAAGACTAGCTACTACAAAGGAGATTTCGATTGGGCAGAATCTCAACTTAAAATTCTTAAAGCATCCACATCTCAACTTATTGCCAATGATGCTTTAGACTTAAAACTTTTGATTTCGGACAATAAGTTTGAAGACAGCACACAAACCGCTTTAAAATATTATGCCAAAGCCGATTTGTTAGCGTTTCAAAACAGAACAAATGAAGCGATTTCGCTTTTAGATAAAATTTTGAAAGAACATAGCACTGAAAGTATAGTTGACCAAGCACTATTTCAGCAAGCCAAACTATTTGAAAAGAAAAAGCAATACGAAAAAGCAGAAGTTAATTATCAAAGAATTATCAGCGACTATAGCGAAGATATTTTAGCAGATGATGCCTATTATTATCTTGCAGAGTTATACAACACACAGTTGGCAAAACCAGAAGAAGCCAAACAGCTTTACGAAAAAATTATCTTTGAACACGAAGACAGTATTTATTTTATTGAATCGCGTAAGAAATTTAGAATGCTGAGAGGTGATAGTATTAATTGATTTTCAGTTTTTAGTCGAAAAACTTTGATTCTAGATATTTCAAGACAAAGCAATCAACTTTCATTTATTTACTTTTGTATCTAATTTCATTATGTAATTCAAACAATGATCATATACAACGTCACCGTAAATATAGACAACAGCATTCATAACGAATGGCTTACTTGGATAAAAGAACACATTCCGCAAGTGTTAGCAACAGGTCACTTTAAAGAAGCTAAACTGACCAAAGTTTTAGTTGAAGAGGAAATGGGTGGAGTCACTTACTCTATTCAGTACAGAGCGCACAGCAGAGAAGCTTTAGAAGACTATTATGCTAACCACGCTGAAGGTTTAAGACAAGATGGTCTAAAACGTTTTGCCGACAAAATGCTCGCCTTTAGAACTGAACTTGAGGTTGTTGATGAATATTCGGTAAATTTCAAGTAATTTAGTGGCTCTGATCTTTATCGAAAGATTACAACTAAGTATTTATGCTTGATTATTTTATAAAGCCTTTATTAAGATTTCTTTCAAGACCAATTATAGTACTTTTCTCAAACATAATTGAGTTATTACTGGAAATCTATGATGCTTCAAAAGAAACAAATAGAACTATTAATGTTCCTTAGACTTATATGAAAGCCCGTAAAAAGATATACAAAAACCGATTTCTTTTCAGAAGTATTAGTCTACTTCTCATTTTAATTGGTTTAGCTATGGCTTATTACTTTCACAATACTGAACCATGGGAAACTATTGGTGGGTTTCTTTGTGGTGTTGGTTTAGGATTATTAATCATCTTTGTAGCAATAAAAGAATCTAAAACTGACAAACCCTAATGGATAATCAAAATCAAGTAAAAGCAAAAAAACATTTAGGTCAGCACTTTTTGAAAGATGAAAATATCGCTCAAAAAATTGCAGACACATTATCCTTAGATGGTTATAAAGATGTGTTGGAAATTGGTCCAGGCATGGGTGTGCTTACCAAATATCTACTCAAAAAAGATATTACCACACACGTTGTAGAAATAGATACCGAGTCCGTTGAGTATTTGAAAAACAATTACCTTACACTATCTAACAGAATTTACGAAAAAGACTTTTTAAAGTATGATTTAACGGAAGTGTTTAACGAAAAACCTTTCGCAATCATAGGTAATTTTCCTTATAATATTTCGTCGCAAATTGTGTTTAAAACTTTAGAATTAAGACATCAAGTACCTGAATTCTCTGGGATGTTTCAAAAAGAAGTTGCGCAAAGGATCTGTTCTAAAGAAGGTTCAAAAATTTATGGCATTCTATCCGTTCTAACTCAGGCTTTTTATGATGCCGAATATCTATTTACTGTTCCACCTTCAGTATTTAATCCACCTCCAAAAGTAGATTCTGGAGTATTGTTATTAAAACGAAAAGAAAATTTCACACTTCCTTGTGACGAACAACTCTTCTTTAAAGTTGTAAAAACAGGTTTTCAGCAACGCAGAAAAACGTTACGTAACAGTTTAAAAACATTCAATCTGTCGGATAATTTAAAAGCAAATACTATATTTGGCCAACGACCAGAACAATTGAGCGTTTCAGATTTTATTGAACTGACTTCGCTTATTGAAAACGATATTTAAAACGCTGTCATTAAAATCGTTATAGCTCAAACAGCTAAATTTAGAAAATGACAACGTTCTTCATTCTCGAAAATAACATAATATAATCGCGTGGAAGAAACTCAAGATAACATACAATTTCAGCTCACAGAAGAACTTATTGAAAAAGTTGAAGTGCTTGTCGAAGATAAAAACGACAAAGAACTCAAAAGACTTTTAAATGANTTCCACTATGCTGATATTGCNGAAATTCTTGATGAATTAGATCTTGAAGANGCGCTTTATCTTATAAAACTTTTAGACTCTGAAACAACCTCTGATATCCTTATGGAACTTGATGAGGATAACAGAGAGAANATTTTAGAGCAACTATCTGCCAAAGAAATTGCCGAAGAGATTGAAGAATTAGATACCGATGATGCTGCAGATATTATTGCAGAACTTCCTGAAGAGCGCCAATTAGCCGTTATCTCAGAAATTGAAGATGAAGANCATAAAGCAGAAATNCAAGAGCTTTTAGCTTATGATGAAGATGTTGCTGGTGGTCTCATGGCAAAAGAGCTCGTAAAAGTTTATGAAACTTGGACGGTTGCTGGTTGTTTGAGACGTATTAGAGGTCAGGCAAAAGATGTCACCAGAGTACATTCTATTTATGTCGTCAATAAAAAAGAACAACTTATTGGTAGGTTATCTCTAAAAGATTTAATCGTTGCCAAAAGTGAACAAAAAATTGCAGATATCGCCAAAGACAGTGTGGATTGGGTACATGTGAATGATGATGTTGAAGATGTTGCAAAGGTTATGGCAAAATACGATTTGGAAGCTATTCCTGTTGTAGACGATAATCAGACTTTATTAGGAAGAATTACCATTGATGATATTGTTGATGTCTTAAAAGAAGAAGCTGATAAAGATTACCAATTAGCAGCAGGTATTACTCAAGAAGTTGAAGCAGATGATAGTATTTTAGAGCTGACAAAAGCACGATTACCATGGTTGGTTCTTGGGCTTTTTGGTGGTTTAGGTAGTGTATTTATTATGAAAGGTTTTGAAGAAGTTATGGAAACCGTACCTTCTTTATTCTTTTACACACCACTTATCGCTGCGATGGCAGGAAATGTTGGTGTACAATCTAGTGCTATTATTGTACAGGGTTTGGCTAACGATAATGTAAAAGGTAGTTTACTAAACCGTCTCTTAAAAGAAGTAGGCTTAGCCTTAATTAATGGNTTTGCNTTGGCNTTATTAGTGGTNCTATTTGGATTTNTAATNGGACAGAATACNACGGAAAGTCTTGCTATNGCAATATCTATGATGTGTGTTATAACCGTNGCTGCCNTAATAGGNACNTTTGTTCCTATNATTTTAGATAAACGAGGNATTGATCCTGCTATTGCTACAGGACCTTTCATTACAACCAGTAATGACATCTTAGGTATTTATCTATTCTTTGTGCTTTCAGGTTGGATTATTGGATTTTAGACTATGAAAATTCTTCANAGTTNNATCAGCAACCACGAATTACTCACTGAACAACTCAACACCTTAGGTTTTGAAAATCATGAAGATTTTACATCTTCAAAATCTGAAATTGAAAATAAAATTGCTCTATATGATGGTATTATCATCAGAAGCCGATTTACTATTGACAAAACATTTTTAGATGCTGCTACCAACCTTAAATTTATTGGTCGTGTTGGTGCTGGTTTAGAAAATATTGATTGCGATTATGCCGAAGAAAAAGGTGTATATCTCATTTCTGCGCCTGAAGGCAATAGAAATGCCGTTGGTGAGCACGCTTTAGGAATGCTACTTTCTCTTTTTAACAAACTCAACAAAGCGGATAAAGAAGTGCGCCAAGGCAAATGGCTTCGTGAAGCTAATCGTGGCATTGAACTCGATGGTAAAACCGTTGGTATTATCGGTTATGGCAATATGGGAAAAGCCTTTGCTAAAAAACTACGCGGTTTTGATGTTGAAGTCCTATGCTATGATATACAGCATGGAGTTGGTGATGCCAATGCCAATCAAGTTATTTTGGAAGAATTGCAATCTAGAGCTGATGTATTGAGTCTTCATACACCACAAACACCTTTAACTTTAAATATGGTGGATGCTAAATTCATCAGTAAATTCAAAAAACCATTTTGGTTAATCAACACTGCAAGAGGTAAAAGTGTTGTGACAAAAGACTTGGTAGAAGGCTTAAAAACAGGTGAAATTTTAGGTGCTGGACTCGATGTTTTGGAGTATGAAAAATCATCATTTGAAAATCTTTTTACTTCAGAAGATATGCCAGAAGCTTTTGAGTATTTAATCAACGCTGAAAATGTTTTGTTGTCTCCTCATGTTGCTGGCTGGACTGTAGAAAGCAAAGTAAAACTCGCTCAAACTATTGTTGATAAGATCAAAGCAAAATTTTGCTAATTTAGAGTACTATAAAATCAACAACATAATGCAATACGACGCAACTTCACCTGAGGACTATATTAGTCAAGTTCCAGAAGAGCGACAAGACGCTTTAAAAAAACTAAGAAAAACAATTAATGCTAACCTACCTAAAGGTTTTGAAGAAGGTATACAATACAAAATGATTGGTTACTATATACCACATTCTGTATATCCAGATGGTTATCATTGCGATCCTAAAACTCCTCTACCTTTTATGAGTTTTGCTTCCCAAAAAAATTCTATAAACTTTTATCATATGGGAATTTATGCCAAAAAGGAATTACTCGATTGGTTTGTTGATGAGTATCCGAAGCATTGTAAGCGTAAATTAGATATGGGTAAAAGTTGTATTCGATTTAAAAACATAGACGAAATACCCTATGAACTATTGGGCGAGCTCACTAGAAAAATGTCTAGTGAGGAATGGATAAAAATTTATGAATTAGCATTAAAAAAGAAGTAAAATGAAAAAACGAGTAACAGGAATTGGTGGATTATTTTTTAAAACTACAGACCCAAAAGCTTCAAAAGAATGGTACAAAAAGCATTTAGGTTTTAACACAGATGATTACGGCTGCACCTTTTGGTGGAAAGATAAAGAAGGGAAAGATTGCTCTACACAATGGAGTCCTTTTGCAGAAGACACAAAATATTATGAACCTTCTAAAAAAGACTTCATGTTTAATTATAGGGTTGAAAATCTTGAAGAATTATTAAAAGTTTTAAAAGAAGAAGGTGTAACAATTGTAGGGGAAATGGAGACTTATGAATATGGAAAGTTTGGATGGATCCTTGATAATGATGGTAATAAAATTGAATTATGGGAACCTATTGATAAGACTTTTCTGTAATGCATTCAATTTTTTTACTAAATTTAAACCGTATAATACTAACCAATTAAAAATTTAAAATGTCTGACGATAACAAAAATTTGGGCGACGATCTTAACGATATGTTAGATGACGCAAAAGCAGGTGCAAAAAAAGCATCTGATAACATCAGTAAAAAAGCAAAGGAATTCTCTGACGAAGCCAAAGAAACCGCTAATGAATTTACTCAAGGAGCTAAAGAGGCCTTTGACAAAACAGGTGGTGACAACAAAAAGATTTTAGCAGGAATACTGGGTATAATCTTTGGCTGTTTTGGTGTTCATAAATTTATTTTAGGCTATAGTAAAGAAGGAGGAATAATGCTTGGCGTTACTCTTATTGGTATTGTTTTATCATGTATTGGAGTTGGTGTTTTTGTCGTATGGATAATGAGCATCATTGGTCTTATTGAAGGTATCATTTACCTTACTAAATCCGATGCGGATTTCTACAATACTTACCAAGTTGGAAAGAAGCCTTGGTTCTAAAAATTAAATAGTAGAAATAAAAAAAACCAGAACACAAATTCTGGTTTTTTTATTTTTATGTGTTTAAGTTTTTAATAAAACTCAACTTCACCAGTACTAATATCGTACATAGCTCCTACAATTTTAATTTCTCCTTTCTCCTCCATTTCATGCAATATCACACTTTGATTTCTTACGTTTTCTAAAGCCATTTCTACATTCTTTTTAGAAACTGCATCAACAAACTCTAAATTAGACGAGTTACGTTGCGCCTTTTCTTCAGGTTCGTCTACGGCATAAACCGCAGGTTCTATTTTATTGATAAGCGTGGTTAAATTACCCATTCTAGCATGATCGCAAGCACCTTTTATGGCACCACAACTTGTATGTCCTAAAACAACAATAAGTTTTGTACCAGCAAGTTTACAAGCAAATTCCATACTACCGAGAATATCTTGATTCACAAAATTACCTGCTATTCTTATGCTAAAAATGTCACCCAAACCTTGGTCAAATACCAATTCTGCAGAAACTCTTGAATCTATACAACTCAAAATCGTTGCAAATGGAAATTGGCCTTCAGCAGTATCGTTAACTTGTTCTAGTAAATTTCTATTGGCTTTTAAATTGCTCTGAAAACGTACATTTCCTTGTTTTAAAAATTCCAAAGCCTTTTCTGGAGTCATAGTTGCCTGTGTCTCTCTTGTATGTGCTTTCATATCGGTTTTTCTTTTTTTATTCAAACTCGTAAGCCTTTTAAGGCTTTTATAAAATTAATATTACTGTTTATCCATATCCAACTTAAAGTTGTACTACACAATTGTATCTTCTTTTTTCTTTTTGAAAAAAGTCACAAAACTATCAGGATTTTCTATTGTTCCTCGTTGCGAATATAGTTTTATATGAATATTTTTCTGTTTTGCTTTCACTGCAAAATCTTCTAGAATTTCAATGACATCAAAATCGAGATATGTTGTTTTTCTAACATCAATTTCTAAATAAGTGTTTTCTGGTAAAGCATCCAATTCTTTCAATATCGTTGCTTTGTTAAAAAACGTAACTTCCTCTGCTAAAGTCATCTTTACATGATGTTCACCTTTGGTATCTTCTTCAACTTTATGTAAAAAGTGACTGTTTTTAAAACTTTGGTATAAAGTTATAAATATTCCAACTGCTAAACCAACTCCAACACCAACTAATAAATTATATTGAAGAATTAAAACTGTTAAGATAAAAGGAACGAATTGTCTCCATCCAGATTTCCACATTTCTTTGAAAATGCTTGGCTTTGCTAGTTTATAACCAACAATAAGTAGCACAGCTGCCAAAACTGAAAGTGGAATTTTATTCAATAAAACAGGAATAGTTACAATAGATATTAAGAGCAAAAATCCGTGAATAATGGCACTCATTTTGGTCTTACCTCCACTTTGGATATTCGCACTACTACGTACAATTACTTGGGTTATTGGTAAGCCTCCTATAAGTCCAGACACAATATTTCCTGTACCTTGTGCGAGCAATTCTCTATTGGTTGGTGTTACATTTTTTTCCGGATCTAACTTGTCAGTTGCTTCAACACAAAGTAAAGTTTCTAAACTTGCTACTAAAGCAATAGTGAAAGCCGTAAGCCATACTTCTGGATTTTTAATAGCACTAAATGCTGGAGTAGCAAATTGGCCTAAAAAATCGTCTATACTCTCAGGAACTGGTACGTTTACCAAATGCTCTTTAGCAATTCCTAAAGTAGAGCTATCCTTTGTCAAAAGATAAAAAACTACACCTACAACTACAGCAACTAATGGTCCTTGAATAATTTGAAATATCTTTCCTTTCTTAGACAAGACATTACTCCATAACAATAAAATACCAATAGATATAAATGCAATTAAAGTTGCACCAGGACTTAAGAAATCAGATATCTTGAAGAGTTCAGAGAATGTATTTTCACCATCGCTCTGAAAGAAGTCCCAAGCTCCTTCTGGATTTTTATCTAAGCCAAAAAAGTGAGGAATTTGTTTTAATATAATNATNATTCCAATACCTGTCAGCATTCCTTTAATAACGGATGAGGGAAAATAATANCCAATAACTCCTGCCTTAAGCAANCCAAAAACTATTTGAATNATTCCACCNAAAACTACNGCTACCAAAAANGCTTCATANCCTAAACTATTAATNGCAGCAAACACTATAGCTGCTAAACCAGCTGCTGGTCCACTAACTCCAATTTTAGAGCCACTCATAGCNCCAACCACGATTCCACCTATTATACCTGCTATTAATCCTGAAAATAATGGNGCACCACTNGCCANNGCTATACCCAAACAAAGAGGTAAGGCNACAAAGAATACGACTANACTTGCCGGTATATCGTTTTTTAAATATTTAAACATAATATGTNTTGTTTTGCCAATGAGAATTNCTCAANAGCTATTTTATAATTTTTAGAAGNGATTTATTNAAACTATAAAANATNTTCTGGNGGNGGNGAAACTACACNTANATAAGGNTTAGAGTAGTTTTTAAAAGAAAANCCTATGTGATTTGAGCTAATANNTTCTTCAAATAAAGNNTGTGAATCNANAGCNGTAGTTTTNAAAACTATTTTTAGGTTTTCGTGCTCTTCTTCCTCATTAACATTGTAAAAACTTGANACATCGATAGAGCTATCAATAGANNTAATAANTGTNGGAGCAGANATTAGAGNTAAAAATAATANNGCTAAANAAANTGCTTTAATATGTCTTGAGGTTTTTTGCATTTACCTCAAATATAGCATTAAGAATTTAACAAATTCAAAATATAGCTTAAAAATCTTTTATTAATCGTAAGTTTTTTGAAGGCACCCAACCTGTAGAATTATCTGCTAATTGAATTTTTTTCCAATCTTCATAGGTTTCTAAAACCTTGACTTTTGTGCCTTCATGAAGTCTAAAAACTTCTTCGCTTGTTTGGTTAGGATCAGTTTTTACCCTACTCTCTTGAACATAGATAATCGCTGGATTATCTTTCTTTTCTAATGTGCTTTTTTGAAATGCCATAGCTACAGAGAATAAGGCTATAAATAAAATAACAACGCTACTTACAAATGCAATTCTTTTCTTGGTTGTTCTATAGGAAAAGTGGTAGGTTAAAAATATTAAAACAAACAAAATAACACCTACTACGGCTATGATAGCCCATGTATCAGCAGGAAATGTATTTACAATGTTTTTTGTGATTCTTGCAAAACCAACTTCAGGAACTTTGTCAATAGCATCTATGGTCATATTCTGAGCATAGGCTAGATTATTCTGAATATCTTTATCATTTGGCTTAAGCAAAAGCGCTTTTTCATAATAGTAAATACTTGGAGCAACATTATTGAGTTTGTAATTGGCATTTGCCAAATTAAAATACAATTCGGCAGAATGTACATCAGTGCCAAGAATTGACTCATATTTGTCTATGGCTTCTGCATATTTACCATCGTTGTATAAGGCGTTGGCTTCATCAAACAATTGGCTATTATTCTGAGACCAACCCAACAGACTAAAAATATATAGGCCTATAAAAACTAGTGTTCTCATACTATCTTAATTGCTTATCAATTAATGAAATTGTCTTAGCTGCCTTTTCATAATCATTCTCCATAGTAACTTGCGTAATTGGTGTATAACGTGCTAACTCACAACTTTCTAGAATAGAAATAAAGTCTGAAATTACAGGTGCTTCAACTTGTCTCTCCGTAAGAATACTTTCTATTTTTTCCTTATTGAAATCACTAGTTTCAATATGCAACTTCGCCTTAAGGTAATTATGTAATGCTTTTTCTAAAGCCACGTAGAATGCTTCTTTTTGTCCTAAAGATTTTTTGGCAGCACCAAGATATTTCTTGGCAAGTTTATCTGCTTTTCTAATTCTGTTACCTTCAACATCTGCAGCGCGCTCATCTTGTTTTCTTCTTATTACAATCGCTAACGGGATTGCTAAAAATGGTACTAATAATAATGACCAAAATCCATTAGACTTAAAGAAAGGCTCATTCGTTGTACTTACGAAATCTGTTGATGTTTTTATAAAAGCAAACGTATTTGTATTAGCCTTTACGGCTTGTTTTGTACTTTCGGTAGCATTTTCTTCAGTATTTGTATTTGCCATTGGACCGTCTAACACATCAATTATTATTTCATCGGAAGAAATGCGCTGATAACTTTCAGTCTTTAAGTCAAAATAAGAAAATGAAATTGAAGGAATAGGATACTTCCCTTTATATTGTGGGACAATAGTATAAGTATCGGAAATACCTCCTTGCATTCCACTTAAGTTTGTACGAACATTTTCTTTGTGCTCTGGCTCATAAACTTCCAAAGAACTTGGAACGGTTAACTTAGGTAATTCAAATAATTTTAAATTTCCTTTTCCTGAAACTTCTATTTTAGCTTGAAGAGATTCCGATGCATCTAACTCAGTTTTAGAGGTTGTAACTTTAAATGAAAAATTTCCTACTGCACCTTTAAAATCTGCTGGTTTACCTTCTTCAGGCAATGGTTTTACATCAATAGTTCTACTACCTGCAGTAACGAGCTTTGGCACCTTAGTCATTAATGGACGTCCAAAAATATCATACCTATTGGTAGGAACTTCTACAGTAATATCCAATACTAATGGCTCTAATTTTAATTTGCCTGTTTTTTGAGGATACAATACCGTTTTTCTCAAGACAACATAGCGATAATCCTGACCTTTATATTGTCCTTTCTGAATATTGAGACCCTTTATCTCGATATTCTGACTCCAAAAATCATTATATCTAGGATTGTCCTTTTCTCGCCAACTACTTACACCTGTTTCTGCTGAAACATAAAGTTTATATACTACTGTTATAGCTTCATTGAGATAAGGATCTGATTTAGAAACCTCAGCTACCAAGTGGATGTTATCATCAGCAATATCTGAGGCCTGAGGTGGTGCATTAGGACGATCTACTGCTGCCGTAACCTCTACGGTTACAGGAAAAGTTTTATAAGTTTCACCATCAATCTCTATAGTCGCTTGCTTTATAGTAAAACTCCCTCTTTTTTTTGGGGCTAAAAAGTAGCTATACGTTTTCTTATAAGTACGTTTTCCATTTATCCATGAATTACTCATAGACGTATTTGGACCACCAACAACATCAAAATCTGCAAAATTTGGAGGTACAAAATTGTCTCCATCTTGGTTCATTTCAAAATCAATCCTTAGGCGTTCGTTAACACCTAATTTTTTCTTACTGACTTTAGCTTCGAATTTAACTTGAGAAAAAGCTAAACTTGAAGAAAGCATTAATAGTAAAATTGATATGTACTTTGCGATTTTCATTTAGTTAAGGGCTACAAATTACTACAACTTGTTACCAATCTTTTTCAGTTTTTACTTTGGCTCCTTTTTGCTTTTCTGCATTCATCTTTTCCTGAACCTTTTGTTCTTGGTTTTGCATAGCTTCTAGGATATTTTTTATTTGTTGAGGGGACATTTGTCCAGGTTTTGGCTTCTGTTGCTGGTTTTTATTTTGATCTTCCTTATCTCCTTTACCATCATCCTTCTTATCGTCTTTAGGCTTACCATTTTCATCTTCTTCCTTGTCTCCATCTTTCTTGTCTTGGTCGCCTTCGTCTTTCTTATCTTGATCGTCCTTATTTTCGTCTTGCTTCTTTTCCTGATCTTCTTTATCCTGTTCGCTATCCTGGTTTTCATCCTCTTTGTTATCTTCGCCTCCACCATCGTCTTGTTGCTGTTCTGCACATTCTTTTGCTAGAGCAAAATTATAACGAGTTTCTTCATCTGTCGGATTGTTTCTTAATGCATTTTTATAAGCTTCAACAGCTTCTTTACACATTTTATTTTGCATTAAAATATTACCAATATTATGGTAAGCTCTGTGTTTTTCGTCTTTGGAGGTCGCATTTTGTGCAGCTTCTTCACTTCTAAAAAGTGCTTCTTCAAAACTGCCTTTTCTGAAATAAGAATGTGCTAAGTTATATGCACCAACTGCTTTACTAGGTGCTTCGGAAATGGCTTTTCTATATTCCATTTCTGCTTCAACATAATTATCCTCATTGAGCAATTCATTAGCCTTATACACAAGATTGTTGGCGTTTTGCTCTGCTTTTAATTGTTTTTTATTAATTTCTTGAGCGAAACCTGAAAAAAAAGTAAGCAATGCTACAACTACAAAATTTATCTTCATTTTACTTATTTTTTTATTTCCGACTTTGTCGATTAAAATTACCAAACCCTTTAATTACTTAGCGTTAAAGAAATTTTAAAGTTAAAAGTTCTCATTAAATAAATTTAATTTCTTCAACCAAGCTGTTTTACGTTCTAAGAAAAAGATATCTACAAACAACAATAGAATACCCAAGGCTAAAAACCATTGAAACTGGTCTTTGAAATCTGCTATTTGTTTCGATTCGAATTCGGTTTTATCCGTTTTGTCCAAAACATCTTTAATAGCTGTAACAACTTCGTTTGTATTTCTACCGTTAACATAAACTCCATTGGCTTCACTAGCAATTTCTTTCAAAGTTGTTTCGTCCAAACGTGTAATAACCGTTTCTCCTTTACTATCCTTTTTATAGTTTAAAACCACTCCATTTCGTTTTATAGGAATAGGACCACCTTTTACATCTCCTACACCAACGGTTAAGATTCGTATGCCTTCTTCATTAGCTTCTTCAGCCACATCTATTGCTTCACCATCGTGATCTTCACCATCTGAAATAATGATAAGGATTCTATTGGTTTGTTCTTCATCATCATAATAGGTTTTTGCTAACTGAATTGCTTCGCTGATAGCAGTTCCTTGTGAGGACAACATATCAGTATTCATGTTTTGCAAAAACATTTTTGCAGAAGCATAATCCGTTGTTATTGGTAACTGCGGAAACGCTTTACCTGCATAAGCTATAATACCAACTCTATCACTCGTTAAACTATTGATAATTTGCGTAACCAATTGTTTTGATTTATCTAAACGGTTTGGCGCAATATCCTCAGCCAACATACTCTTGGAAACATCTACTGCAAAAACAATATCTACTCCTTGACTTCTAACGGTTTCAAGTTTTGTGCCAATTTTAGGATTGACTAAAGCCAAAGATAAACATGCAAAAGCTCCACAAAGGACTAGTATTTTTAATACACTTTTAAATGTAGATTGATTAGGACTTAAACGCTTTAATAGAAGGCTATCAGCAAACTTTTTTTGTGCAGATCGTCTCCAAATTTGAAGCATTATAAACAATAGTATGATTACCGGAATAACCAGTAATGTCCAAAACCATATTTTTTCGTCGAATCTAAACAAAGCTTCTAAATATTGTATTTCTGAATAATAACTCGATTAATAAAAGTATACCCGCAGCAAGTACTAGAGGTCTATACTTTTCGTCGTAATTATAATATTTCTTTTCTTCTATTTCTGTTTTTTCTAGCTTATTGATTTCATCATAAATCTCAGCTAATTTTTTATTATTGGTGGCTCTAAAATATTTTCCACCTGTAACATTAGCAATTTCCTCTAACAATTTTTCATCAATCTCTACTTGCTGACGACCATAACTAAAAGTTCCATTGGGATTAATACCAATTGGTGACAATGCCATACCATTGGTTCCCAAACCAATAGTGTAAACTTTAATACCATATTCCATAGCTAGTTCACTTGCTATTTTTGGATCTATAAATCCTGAGTTGTTCACACCATCCGTTAAGAGAATGATAACTTTACTTTTAGCTCTACTATCTTTAAGTCTATTTACGGAAGTTGCCAATCCCATCCCAATTGCGGTCCCACTTTCAATGATGGTATTGTACTTAATATCTCTTAATGATCTAAGCACTATAGATTTGTCACTTGTAATTGGTGTTTTGGTATAAGCTTCACCAGCATATTCAACTAAACCTATTCTATCGTTTGGTCTACCATCAATAAAATCTGCAGCAACTTCTTTGAGAGCTTCCAATCTATTTGGACTTAAATCTTTTGCCAGCATACTTGCCGATACATCAATGGCCATTACTATATCTATACCTCTTGTGGTTTTTGTTCTTGTAGATACATCAACCGTTCTTGGTCTGGCTAATGCTGCGATTAACAACCCTAAAGCCAATAATCGCAAAACAAAAAGTACATGCTTCAATTTTGACCATTTTGAAGACGTTACTTGAAAGCCTTTGATTGTCGAAATTTTTAATTCTGCTGTTTGTTTGTTATGCTTAAAAATGTACCAGACTATTGCTATTGGCAACAATAGGAACAACCAAAAAAACTCTTTATTTAAAAATTCTATATTGTCAAACATTACTTTTCTTCTTCTATAGCTTCATCTGGGTTTAACTCAATTGAATCTACTATTCTATCTACCATTTCATCTGCGTACTCATCTTCTGCTGGCCACGTTAACATAACTTGTTGTGCCACATTCTTATTCGCAAAAAACGCAAACATGTAGTTAGCTTTTATCTTATTTTCGGTGTTTGGCATTTTTATGCTCATAGTTCCGAAAGTCTTTAAGCCTTCTGCACCATTCGGCGTTATAATCTTATCGCTCTTAACAATAATATCAGTGACACCTTGCGATTCAAGTAATTTTATAGTTTCCTCAGACATTTTTAAAAGATCAAAAGTAGACTCTTCATTTTCCTGACCTTGTTGACCTGGTACTTGTTGTTGAGGAACCGTTAACGTTATATTATTTACAGTAACACTAAAAACATCTAGTAAAGTTCCATACATAAATGTTGAAACTTTCATTTTTTCATCATCAACCTCAGGCACTTCTAACTCAACACGCTTTAACACTTTAGGAGTTTCTATCCAAACCGGAGGAAAACCGTAGGCACTTTCTACCCAATTGCCTTCTAGAAGTTCTTTGCTTTCATGACCAAT
>PAJL01000042.1 GCA_002706045.1 Flavobacteriaceae bacterium | reverse complement strand
AGGTATCAGTAAATCTAAGATTACTCGACATTTTACCAGTGCTATAGAGTATAATAATAATTACGATATTGAAGTTGAGATAATCACCCCAAAAGGAAAGGAGAAATGGGTAAGAGCTATTGGTTATCCTGTTTTAGAAAACAATAAATGTATTAGGGTTCGTGGTTTATTTCAAGATATTTCTAAAGCAAAACGAACAGAAACAGAAATTAAAAAACTATTAAGAACCACAGTAGACCAGAATAAAAGACTAATTAATTTTGCTCATATTGTTTCCCACAATCTTAGGACACACTCTGGTAATTTATCTTTATTACTAAACCTAATTGAAGAAGAACATCCAAAAACTACGGAAAACGAACTTTTCCCCTTGTTGAAAAAAGCTTCTGAGAATCTTAATGAAACTATTTTGAACCTCAACGAAGTTGCTCAGATCAACATAGCTCTAACAGAAACTTACTTTAAAGTTAATGTTCACCAAGAAATTCAGAAACACATCAATAGTATTTCGGCAAAAGCTATTGACGCTCATGCTACAATAAATAATGATGTTCCTGAAGATGTTTTTTTAAACACTATTCCCGCTTATTTTGAAAGTATTGTAATAAATCTTTTATCTAATGCCATAAAATATAGAAGAGTTAATGTACCTTTAACTATTAATATCTTCTGTGAACAAAATGACGATTATTTTATTTTAAAATTTGAAGATAATGGTTGTGGTATAGATTTAGAACTACATGGCGATAGAATATTTGGCATGTACAAAACATTCCACAAAAACAAAGATGCAAGAGGCCTTGGATTATTTCTTATAAAAAATCAAATTGAAGCAATGCAAGGTAAAATAAAAGTGGATAGCTTTGTAAATAAAGGTTCTACTTTCACAATATTCCTAAGAAAATGAAAAAAATAGATACTGCCTGTATAATTGACGATGATGAAATATACATTTTTGCTGTAAAACGGTTAATTCAAAAAAATGATTTTTGTAATAATGTTATAGTCTACAACAACGGTAAAGATGCTTTGGAAAAAATCAAACATCTTATTTCAAGCAATGAAAATTTACCTGATGTTATTCTTTTAGATATAAACATGCCTATTATGGACGGTTGGCAATTCTTAGATGAATTCACCTCAATTAAAACTGAAAAAGAAATAACCATTTATATGGTCAGTTCCTCTATTAACCCTACTGATGTAGAACGTGCCAAATCTTACAAGAGAGTAAGCAATTATATTGTTAAGCCTATTTCAGGTGAAGATCTATGTGAAATCAAAAGATCGTTTGCTGCATAGTACTGCTTTATCATTTTAGATAATATACCATGACTGGTTTTGACATTGTTATAGTAATTTCCGTTATACTTTTCGCTAGACTTGGTGTACGCTTAGTATCAAAATATCTGAAGATGAAGAAAGGGAGCAAACAAGATGAAACGGATTAGATCTAATTAATAGCTCTAATTTTTTATTTCAGTTTCCTTAGTAATTGGGTTAACCCCATATCTATCATAGAGATAAACCAAAGCTGTCATAGTCGCAGCACCAAGTTCTAGTTCTCTTTTATTTACATGTTCAAACGTGTCGTTAGATGCATGATGGTGATCGAAATAACGTTGAGAGTCTGGTCTTAAACCAGCAACAACATTAGTTTCTGTTTTTAGAGGACCAACATCTGCTCCACTTCCACCTTGTTCAAAATAATGAATTAAATAAGGTTTGAATAACAATTGCCAACCCAAAACTTGATTAAAATTGGTATCATTTGCTGAAAACGAGAAACCTCTTGGAGTAAAACCTCCAGCGTCACTTTCTAAAGCAAAAATGTGATTTTCATTATTTTCTTTTGCAACTCTAGCATACTCTGTAGCACCACGAAGACCATTTTCCTCATTCATAAATAACACTACTCTAATACTTCTTTTTGGGGTAATCCCACTTTCTTTTAAAAGTCTTAATACATCCATAGACTGTACCACTCCTGCTCCATCATCATGCGCTCCATCTCCAAGGTCCCAAGAATCTAAATGACCACCAACAATGATATATTCATTAGGGTATTCACTACCTGTAATTTCTCCAATAACATTATACGACGGCACATCTTCATACTGTTTACAATTCTGCTTAAAATAAAATTGCAAGTCTTTATTACTTTTTAATGCATCACTTAAAACATTAGCATCATTGGTACTTATTGCTGCAGAAGGAATACGTTGTTCTACCGGCAAATCACCATAACTCATGCTTCCCGTATGTGGAAAATTGTCTTGTCTTAAATTCATTGAACGTACTATAACACCAATAGCACCATATTTAGCAGCTTCCATTGCACCTGCATAACGCTGATTAACGCAACCTCCATAAGCATTAAAAGTGCTTATTAAATCGGCTTGCATTGGTCTATTGTAAAAAACAATTTTTCCTTCGATATTTTCTCTGCCAAGTTTTTCTAATTCTTCAAAATCATGAACTTCAACTATATTAGCTTGCAATCCATTCTCATTAGTTGCTATTGAACCTCCAAGGGCACAAATATTCACGTTTTTCTTTTGGTTTCCAATCAAATAAAAAGCTTCTTCCTTTTCTCCTCTTTCCCATTTTGGAACCATAACGGGTTGTAACCAAACTTTATCCAAACCTAATTTCTCAAGTTCAGCTTTGGTATACTGTACAGCTAGCTCCGCATTTTTAGATCCAGATAATCTTCCACCTATTTCATTCGATAAATAATCTAGCCATTCATAACTTTTTCCGTTGGTTAAGGATGTAGAATAAATAGTCTTTAATGCAGACTCATCCGTTTGACCGTTAACGTTAATAGAAATTAATAAAGAAAGTGTAAAGGCTAAAATTGAAAAATATCTCATTTCAGATGGTGTTTAAATTATTCGCTTTCCAGTTGCTGTTTATACAAATGAATTTTAGACTTTTCATCAGCTGGTAATTCTGGTTCTTTAATATCGGTATATTCCTTTAAAGTATCGTATAAAATTTTAGCGACTAAATATCTTGCTGTAGGTTTATCATCTGCAGGAATGTTATACCAAGGTGCATGAAATTTAGATGTTTTATTGATGGCATCTTCATAACAATCCTGATATTGATCCCAGAGTTTACGTTCATCCAAATCATCAGAAGAAAATTTCCAATTCTTAGAAGGCTTTTCTAAACGTCTTATCAATCTATTTTTTTGTTCATCTTTTGAAACATTCAAAAAGAACTTAAAAATAATGGTACCATTATCAGCAATATGCTTTTCGAAATTATTGATTTCTTCAAACCGTCTTTCCCAAAATGCTTCATTCACATCATCAACACTTTTGATGTCTGGCATATTTTCATACATCAAATATTCTGGATGAACTCTTGTTACCAATACATTTTCATAATGTGTACGATTAAATATCCCAAACTTACCTCTTGCAGGAAGTGCGATATAGTGTCGCCATAAATAATCGTGCTTTAATTCATTCTCCGTTGGCTTTTTAAAACTATGTGCATCAATACCTCTAACATTAAATTCTTTAAAAACCTCTCTAATTAAACTGTCCTTTCCTGCTGTATCCATACCTTGAATACAAAATAGAACAGCATATTTTCCATGGGCATACATGGTGTTTTGAATTTCAGCTAATTCTTCACTTACCGTTCTTAACTCACGCTCTGTTTTCTTTTTGTTAACCTCTAAATCATAGGTTGTTGGCAAATCTTTAATATTAATTTTTGAGGTGATTTTAAAGTCTTCGATATTGATATCTTTCATAAGCTTAGTTTATTTTGAAGCAAAAGCTTTAACATCAGTTTCGCTAACTTCATTACCTCCAAGAATAATAAGTCGTTCTACAACATTGCGAAGTTCACGGATATTACCTGTCCAGTCATAATCTTGAAGCAATTTCACAGCTTTATCAGAAAATGATTTTTTTGCTGTGCCTTGTTCGCTTGAAATTTTTTCAGAAAAATGTTCTATCAGCAAAGGAATATCATCTCGTCTGTCGTTCAATGCAGGAACTTCTATTAAAATCACAGCTAGTCTATGATATAAATCTTCTCTAAATTTTCCATCAGCAATTTCTTTTTTAAGATCTTTATTTGTTGCTGCAACTACCCTAACATTTACTTTAATATCCTTATCACTACCAACACGTTGAATTCTACTTTCCTGTAATGCTCGTAGAACTTTAGCTTGGGCAGATAGACTCATATCACCAATTTCATCCAAGAAAATTGTTCCACCATTGGCAGCTTCAAATTTACCTGCTCTGTCTTTAGCTGCAGAAGTAAAAGCCCCTTTTACATGACCAAACAATTCACTTTCTATAAGTTCGCTTGGTATGGCTGCACAGTTAACTTCAATCATTGGTCCTTTAGAACGCTCGCTTTTTTGATGTAACCAATGCGCTACTAATTCCTTTCCTGTTCCGTTTGGTCCCGTTACAAGAACTCTTGCATCTGTGGGTGCCACTTTATCAATCATTTCTTTGATACGACCAATGCTGTCACTTTCACCTATCATCTCATAGTTTTTGCTAACCTTCTTTTTTAGCATCTTATTTTCAACTACAAGCTCTTTTCTATCTAAAGCAATACGGACAGTGTTAAGAAGTCTATTTAAATCTGGTGGTTTTGAGATATAATCAAAAGCTCCAAGACGCATCGTATTTACGGCTGTATCTAAATCTCCATGACCAGAAATCATCACCATTGGTGTTTCTGGTTTTANTTTTTTNACAGCTTCTAANACNTCAACACCATCCATTTTTGGCATTTTNATGTCACAAAGCACTAAATCNTAATCGTCTTTTTTTATTTTTTCGACACCNACCAAACCGTCTTCGGCTTCTTCTACTTGGTATTTGTCATTTTCTTCGGATAGTATTTTTACCAGCACTCGTCGGATTGCTGCTTCATCTTCAATGATTAATATTTTTGGCATTTTATATTTTGAGTTTTATTCCCGTTCTAAAATACAAAGTATTTTTTGCTTCTATGGTATAAATGTCTTCACGTTCATTATCTCTTAACCTAAAGTCGTTAGAAATAGTATACGCAGCATAGCCATAAAACATAATATGATCTGTAAAATAATGCTCATAACCAAGACCTCCCAAAACTGTTGTCATAGAAATATTTTCAGCCACTCTACCATTTACTTCTTTATTAGCTTGAATATTTGCAAAGAAATTATCTAGAGTCACAAAGGCTTGAACATGATTTATCTTATCAAATTTATAACGAATGTTTGTTTTTGGAACACCTAAAGTATAGGTCCAATTAGGATGAAATTCTCTATAATAGTTTAAAATTGGTAATGGATAATTACGACCAGGTGTGGTTGTATACTGTAAACCAATTATGAGTCGATTGGGTTTATCTCCTTCTTTTACATCTTCTGTTCTATCTCTAATCGCATACACGTTTCCTACGTAAATGTAATCATCGCTAACTAACTTAGATGCGAAGTTAGATTGTAAACGCATTCCGGCTTTGGCAGCATAAATCCAATCACCACTTGTTCTATAAAGATAACCTAAAGAAGCTTCTATTCGCTGTACAGAATGTAAATCACTTGTATCAAAAGGTACATCTTTTAAANCTAAATTTATGTTTCTATACTCACCACCAACTACGATATAATTATTTTTCTTAAACTCTAATGGCAATTGAAAAAACGTTCTAAATCTTCCTATACTATTTCCTGTATTATCATTAGGAATATGTAAATATTCAATACGAAATAGATCTGAAGATTGCGCGTTTCCAACGAAAACCAAAGAAATTAAACAAAATAATAATGTAGCTTTAATGTGTTTTATAAACATAAATGATTTTTAAATTAAACTATACTTTATTGCGGTTTTTCAATAATATGAATATCGCGCTGAGGGAATGGAATCGTGACTTTATTTTCTCTAAATANCTTATCGATTTCAAANCGAATATCACTTTTNGGAAATTGTGCTTTAAAACTGTCTGNAAGTGTAAANNNNAGNTTAAANTTTAAAGAACTATCACCAAAATTGGTAAATATTACAGAGGGCTCTGGTTCTGAAATAACATCTGGATGTGTACTTGCTGCTTGTAATAATAATTTTCTTACCAACTCCACATCACTTCCGTAGGCTACACCAACTTCTACACTTTCGCGTGTTGTAGTTCCGTTTTGTGTCCAGTTGTAAAGCGAATTTGTTAGGTATAAATGATTAGGAATCACAAGTACTTTATTGTCTATAGTTACTGCTCTTGTGGTTCTTAATTTTATTTCCTCAACTCTTCCTACTTTACCTTCTATTTCAATAATATCACCAACNTGTANNGANTGATCNACCAAAATAAANACTCCAGAAATTATATCTTGAAACAGTGTTTGAAGTGCTAAACCAACACCTATTAAAAGTGCTGCAGAAGCTGCAAAAACAGCCGTTACATTTACACCAACACTATGAAGCGTTATGAGCAAAATGATAAGATAAACAACCCATCGGAAGTAGCCATAAACCACATTAAACTTCCCTTTATCATCTTCTGGTAATTTTCTTGTAATTATTCTAAGTAGAATTCTTAAAACAATTGTGGTAATGAAAATAGCTGTTACTACTATGATAAGATCAAAAATGGATACGCTTATATCTTCCGTAAAATCTAAATGCATCCCAAGAAAATTCTTAACGGCTTCCCAAGCAGAACTTTCAGTAATTGTTTCTTCTATTTTTTCTAAATCCTGCACCATANCTTAATACTTCAACCACTTAAANAGCTCCTTGTATGTTGGTTTTTTACCATACATTAAAATGCCTACTCTATATATTTTAGCTGCAAACCATACGGCAAAAATGAATGTTCCTATTAATAATAATAGTGACAAACCTTGTTGCCAAAGCGGTACACCAAAAGGAATACGCATTAACATAACCACAGGTGACGTTAGCGGAATAAAAGAAAACACTGTTGAAACCGTACCATGAGGATCTTCAATAACCGTAAATACACCTACATAAACTGCTAAAATCAAAGGCATTAATATTGGTAGCATAAATTGCTGTGTATCTGTTTCGTTATCAACCGCAGCACCAATAGCTGCATATAATGAGCTATATAATAAGTATCCTCCAATAAAAAAGAACATAAAAGCAATCACAAGGTTTAATAATGGTAAATTGCTAATTGCTGTTATAATATTTTCAGCCATTGCTTGAGGTCCTCCTGAACGCATAGCTTCATCAATCATTTGTTGTTGAGGCGATTGAATTTGAGCTAAATCAATTCCAAAAATAGACGACACAACAATCATAAGAATACCACCTAAAACTACCCAAATTGCAAATTGAGTGATTCCTGCCAATGATGTACCTATAATTTTCCCCATCATCAACTGAATTGGTTTTACAGAGGATATAATTACCTCAATTATTCTACTCGTTTTTTCTTCTATAATACTTCGCATTATCATATTTCCATAAATGATAATAAACATAAATAATAGATACCCTGCAGCTCCACCAAAGGCTAGTTTTACAATATTATCTACCTTAGAACTTTTTTGCCCATCAAAACTTTCTTGGGCTATATCAACCTTTGTATTAGAGGCTTCTATCTGAGCCATCGTTACTCCATCTTTCTGCAATTTAAGCTCTCGTAAACGATTTTCTATCTTGGACTCTAAATTAGAGATTACAGAAAATGATGGTGTTTCTTCTGAATAAAATTTTATCTCATTTGAAATATCATTGATAGAATCNGCTCCNGTAATATATAAAAGCCCATAACCTTCACTCTCTTTCACCAAAGTAATAGCGTCGTCCAAACTCAGNCCTNTTAATTGAGAATAAGTTGTATTTTCTGTATTCTTAAAACCTTCTGTTANATANCCAGTTTCATCAAGTATAGAAATCGTTCGTTTTTTNTCATTGTTTAATTGAGATAAATAGGCAACAACAGCTATAAGAGCAATCATTATTATAGGACTTAAAAATGTCATAATAATGAACGACTTATTTTTAACCTTAGTTAAATATTCGCGTTTTATTATAAGTGGTAAATGATTCATGCCTAGTTATTTTTTACTGTTTGAATAAAAATGTCATTTGCTGAAGGAATAACTTCTACAAAATGATTTACCTGTGCTTTTGAAGTTAAAAATGACAANAAATCATTTGGAGATGTTGTTTCAGGAATCTTAACATTGAGTTTGATATCGTCATACAAATTTCTGAATGTAGCTGGTAAAACTTCAAAACTATTCTGAATATCTGCAATCACTTTTTCCTTATCAAAAGCTTCTAAACCAACTTCAAACGTATTGGTTTTGTATTGACGTTTTATATCATTTAACTTGCCATCTAAAACTTTATTTGATTTATGAATCAAAGCAATATGATCACATAATTCTTCAACAGATTCCATACGATGTGTAGAAAAAATAACAGTAGCCCCTTCATCTCTCAATTGTAAAATTTCATCCTTTATTAAATTGGCGTTAATAGGATCAAAACCAGAAAAAGGCTCATCAAAAATTAAAAGCTTTGGCTGATGCAAAACTGTGACGACAAACTGAATTTTTTGCGCTTGTCCTTTACTTAACTCTTGAATTTTTTTNTTCCACCAATCNCCTATNTCNAGTTTATCAAACCAGTATTTTAATCTACTTTTTGCTTCAGATTTAGACATGCCTTTNAGTTGNGCCAAATACAAAGCTTGCTCACCNACTTTCATAGATTTATACAGNCCTCGNTCCTCTGGTANATANCCAATATCCTGAATATGTTCTGGTTTNAGCGGTTGACCATCTAGCATTACAGCACCTTCATCTGGCATTGTAATTTGNTTTATAATTCTAATAAGTGTTGTTTTTCCTGCTCCGTTTGGTCCCAGCAAACCAAAAATACTTCCTTTTGGAACAGCTATAGATACTTGATTTAGTGCCTTGAAATCCCCATACTTTTTTGATACGGAATCAGCAACTAATAAGTCATTCATATTTGATAAGATTTTACTTAGGGTTAATACGTAAATATATTAAATGTTGTAGAGTAATAAAGAATAAATAGGATATATAATAATGTATTCTTTCACAGCAACTNCCACACTTTCAACCTAAAAAACAAAACCCACCCTTATAATTAAATAAGGATGGGAAAAAATTGCTATGAAAAAGAAAAATTACCGCTAATTAGCATTAGCGATAATTCAAAGATAATATTTTTTATGAATTAATACCTTTTTATGAAAACATATCTTTTACCTTTTCAAAAAAAGATTTATCAGAGCTTTCTGGTTTTGGTTCAAAATGCTCATCATCTTTCATACTTTCAAAAAATTCTTTTTGTTTTTTATTTAAGGTCTTTGGTGTCCAAACATTTACATGTACCAATAAATCTCCTTTACCATAACCATTAATACTTGGTATACCTTTGCCTCGTAATCTNAATATTTTACCAGACTGAACACCNGCTTCTATTTTAATTCTAACCTTACCAGTTACCGTATCTATTTCTTTAGANGANCCTAATACAGCATCAGGTAAACTNACATACATATCATAATGAAGATTATCNCCTTCACGTTTCAATGTTGGGTGTTCTTCTTCTTGTATTGCNACTAANAAATCACCAGAAATACCATTTCCNGGNGCTTNATTACCTTTTCCTGTAACTTTAAGCTGCATACCNTCNACAACACCTGCAGGTATTTTTACAGATACTGTTTCTTCAGCNACTTTTANACCTTGAGCATCTGCATCTGANGGTTTTTTATCAATAGTTTGACCAGCNCCACCACAAGTTTGACAAGGAGCAGACGTCTGCATTCTTCCTAAAATTGTATTGGTAATTCTTGTTACTTGACCTGAACCATTACAAGTACTACAAGTTTTATAAGTTGTACCAGGCGCTTGGACTTTGCGCTTAACTTTAATTTTCTTTTCTACTCCATTAGCCACTTCTTCTAAAGTCAGTGTGACACGGATACGTAAATTACTTCCTTTTACAACGCGTTGTCTACCACCTCCACCGAAGCCGCTAAAACCGCCTCCTCCACCGAAAGCGCCTCCAAAAATGTCACCGAACTGGCTGAATATGTCATCCATATTCATACCACCTCCACCAAAACCACCAGATCCGTCAAAGGCTTGGTGACCAAACTGGTCGTAACGTGCTCTTTTATCAGCATTACTTAAAACTTCATAAGCTTCTGCTGCTTTTTTAAACTTTTCTTCCGCTTCTTTATCATCAGGATTTTTATCTGGATGGTATTTTAGCGCCATCTTTCGATAGGCTTTTTTTATCTCAGAATCTGATGCTCCTTTACTTATTCCTAATACGTCGTAATAATCTTCTTTCATCTAAATAATTAATTGTTCGTCTTTAATTCTCGAAAAACGATTTTCACTTACTGTCCAAAAACAACTTTTGGAAAACGGATAACTTTATCTCCTAATTTGTAACCTTGTTCAATTACATCTATGATTTTACCTTTAAGATCTTCTGAAGGTGCAGGAATTTGAGTTACCGCTTCATGGTCATCTGCATTGAAGGTATCTCCTTTATTAACTTCTATTTTAGATAATCCCTTTTGCTGTAACGTACTCACCAATTTATTGTAGATTAACAAAACACCTTTTCTTAATTCTTCAGCTTCTTTGTCTTCTTCAATATGAGTTAAAGCACGTTCAAAATCATCTAAAATTGGTAACATAGCCGTCATAACATCTTGACTAGCTGTTTTGAACAGGTCTATACGTTCTTTAGTAGTTCGCTTTTTGTAATTTTCAAACTCTGCAAACAAACGCATGAATTTATCTTTTTCAGCAGCTAATTCACCTTGTAATTTTTCTTCTACAGATTGTTCTGTCTGTCCTTCATTTTCTACTTCAGCAGTTGCAGTTGCCGTGTCCTCTATTTGAGGTTCTTCCACTTTTTTGTCTTTATCTTTTTTACTCATTTGAGTTCAATTTTTTAAATCTTCGATTTAGAAATGGCAAAAGTACTGCCATTATTATTAAAATGTCAAAATGTCATTAACATTTTTTTATAATTGTTGTGTTGAAACAATTATTAATTTTACGCCTCAAAAAAACAAACTTAAAACACTAACATGAAAACACCTATTTTTAAATTTTTTGCTGTTGTTGCTCTAATCACTTTTTCAAGTTGTGGTGACAAAGCTAAAGAAGCTGAAACAAAAGAAGCAGCAGAAGCTGCAGTTGCTAAAGTTGAAGCTGTAGCCTATACTGCGGATACTGAAAAGTCAATGATTGAGTGGACAGGTTACAAGCCTACAGGATCTCACAATGGTACAATTGCTATTAAAGACGGAAAGTTAAAAGTAAATGATAATACTGTTGAGAGCGGAAAATTTGCAATTGACATGGCTAGTATCGAAGTTTTAGACATTCCTAAAGAAGATGAAGGAAATGCTAAATTAGCAGGACACTTAATGAATGCTGATTTCTTTGATGTAGAGAATCATCCTGTTGCTAATTTTGAAGTTACAGGTATTGAAACTGTTGACGGAAAAACAATGCTTTCTGGAAACTTAACTATGAAAGAAAAAACTAACAACATTAGCTTCCCTGTAACAACTGAAGTAAATGGTGATACTTTAACTTTAACAAGTGAAACGTTTACAATTGATCGTTCTAAGTGGAACATCGAGTACGGTTCTAAATCATTCTTTGATAATTTAGGTGATAAGTTTATCAACGATGATATTGAGTTAAAAGTGACTTTAGTAGCAAACAAAGCTTAATTATAAGCAATCTCATATAAAAAAAGCAGCTAGATAATAGCTGCTTTTTTTATGCTCTAAATTTAGCTATTACATAAAAATAAACTTAATAGCCGCTATCATGCCTATAAAAGCTATAAAAGCTATAAGTATCCAAATGGTTCCTTTGTAGTGTTGTTTATGAAGTTTTAGGTTTTTTCGATATTGAAAACCAATAATGATGACAAAAACAATAAAAAATAATAAACCAAAAATCAATTGACCGTTACTAAACATCTTCTTATTTTTATGCGAATTTAATAATTGCCAGAATAAAAAACTAACTAATAATGCAAGATAAAATCGATGCTGTTAAAGCATTTCATACCGCCTTCAAAATAGGACATAGAGAAACTCCGAAAGCCGATTTAGGTCTAGAAAAAAATATGCTTCGCTATAAATTAATGCGCGAAGAAAACGAAGAATATTTAGAAGCTGCCAACAATAATGATTTGGTAGAAGTTGCTGATGCTTTGGGTGATATGCTATATATTCTCTGCGGTACCATTATAGAACATGGTTTGCAACATAAAATAGAAGAAGTCTTTGAGGAAATTCAACGCAGTAATATGAGCAAACTTGGAGAAGATGGAGAACCTATTTACAGAGAAGACGGGAAAGTTCTTAAAGGCCCTAACTACTTTAAACCTAATATTAAAGATATTTTAGAGTCATAAAACAAAAAAGCAGTCAATAATTTGACTGCTTTTTTTATTTTAATTATTTCCATATTACTTCACTTCATATCTCCAACCATGAATATCCTCAGAGATATTGTTCTGAATATTCAGTAAGGTTTGCTTGAATAATTTTCCGTAAGAGTCTTCAATTTCAGGA
>PAJL01000041.1 GCA_002706045.1 Flavobacteriaceae bacterium | reverse complement strand
AATTTTAATTTTTTCATAATGCTAAGTTTAATAGTTGCTAATCATTTTGTTTAACAGTAAGTTACGATTTTAAAGTTAGTGTTTTTTTACTTAATTACGAGGTTGAGAATGAACTTTCAAATTTATGTGAATACAAAAACAGGTAATTAGTTATAAAAGAAAATCCTTCCTATTTTTGTAGGCGTGAGCGGAATCTTACTATAATTTAGATATTATTAGTTCTTAGAATATTTGTGATAATAGTACTGGCTATTGCTAAAAGGGCTACTAGCAGAGTAATAGTGTTTTGGGCTTTAGTGAGCTTAATTTTTCTACTAATGAATATCTAGGAAATCTCCGATGAAAATGAAAAACAAAAGAAAGTATAGAAGTGAATAGGGTTTAATAACCCAATATATATCATTTACAAGACTGATAAAAACTTAAATATTAAACTTAATAATCAGAAGGTAAAACAATCCAAAAGACCTTTTTTCCTTTATAGAATTTGATGTTTATTTTTGATAATAAAATGAAAGGGAAATATATCCATTTCTCTCTTTCGTTCATCTGTATTCTGTCTTTTGATATTAACTATAACGTGTTGTGTATGTTTTCGTTGTGCGTTAGTTCAACTAAATATAACAAGTATTTACTTACTTTAATTATCAGGACTAGTTCTTATCCACTCAATGGCACTTTTAGACATTTTTTTATAATTGTGACCTGTGTTTTTTACAGTGTCTATTTCCCAATTAAATGTCCAATTATTTTTGTTCTTTAATTCTTTATTCAAATTAAAGAATGTTGTCCCGCGTTCTAACCTATGAGCTCCTTGTTCCATTGCTAAATCTGTTGTTCTAAAAGTTCCTAAACTCAGATCATTATCTAATTCTCCCAATAGAATAACCAATCTTTTTTTATGAGCTTTTTGTACATCTGTTTCTGTATTTTTCACTCCATAGGGAAATTTAAGATTCTCGTTTGGTAAAGTATAAAATCCAGAATTTGCGGCAATAGCTGTTCCAATTCTAGACTCAGGCATTAGCATAACCATTCTATGTACAAATTGTCCGCCAGCTGAATGACCAAAAATGTCGTACTGCTCGTTGGTGATATTATTAACTGATTTAATGTGGTCGAATATGTTTTCAATGACTGTGTAAGCCCATTCGTTTTTCGGGTTTTTAGTTCCGAAGAAGGTAAATAAATTCCCTTCTTGATAATCGTTTGTTGTATATTTCGAAAACTTATTCTCGAATTCAGGTGCTATAATGAGTAGGTTGTTTTTATCGGCTAATTCAATCCATGCGTTTAGATAGTCATCTGCATTTCGTCCGCCACCATGCATTACAAAAACTATTTTGTCTTTATCGTTCCAACTTTTAGGTTTGTATGTCCATACTTTGATTGATTTTCGCTTACTATCTTTATAAGCATACATAACAAAAGTGTCTGCACCTACATTAATTTTACTAGTTGCAGTAATTTCAGGGCCTTTTGGTAGCACATAGAGGTAAATATAACCTACCACTGAAAGCAATAAAAGAATGGAAAATGTATATAAAATTATCTTTTTTAAGATTCTGAGTGTTTTGTTCATTTAGTTGTTTTTTTGCTTGCTAAAAATCTAAATATTCTTGATTAAGTTTCTTATGTTTTATTTTAATTCAGTTATATTTTGGTCAAACCAAATGTCTTCATGCCCGTTATCGTCAATCAAAAAGCGATAACCAATGTCAAGTCCGAGATATTTTATTATTTCAGGTTTTAAGTCAATCAAATCTTTCAAGCATATAGGATTGAAAAAGTCATCTTCATCTGACCACTCACCACTCCAAATATACCAACCATTCATTTTTCCATGCTTCGGATGTCGAAGTCCATTTATTGGCCCAAATTCCAAAGCCGTTGCAAGTCCGATAAATAATTTCTCATCAGTTTTAGTAAAGTCAGAACCATATTTTTTACAAATCCGCTCTTGGGACTTAATATGTTTTTCTATTATTTCAACTAATTTGTTTTCCATTCTCCACATCTACAGTTTTCCTAAAGTCAGATTCTAATTCTTTCAAAATTGACGGAATTGTTTCTCTTGTTTTCTCGTTCATTTCCTTTAGGATTTCCCGACTGAATAAAGTGTCCTCATTTCCATAATGTCTTTCTTTAAAGTGATAGTCAGATAATACTGAGAAAGATTCTGATTTTAATTTGTCAATTAGTTTACAAGTATTCTCGGGAATAAATATTCTTTTTTTATCATAGTAATCTCTAAACTCATCATAACTTTTTCCAGCGTCTGTTTTGCGTTGCTCTTTTAATTCAGCATCTTTTTGTTGATCACCAGTTGACATTCCCAAAGTCGAAGTTAAATTTCCAAGATTTATTCTAACATCTACAATTAACTTATAAAGGTCAGAAATTGTTTCTAGTCTTTTTTCATGAAATCGAGATACTTTGGTTAAGTGAATGTCTAAATCACTTTTATATTTCTGTGATTGTTTCTCCAATTCACTTTTGTACAAATCTGATTTGTTGCTCAATTCAAGTTCAAAGTTTTTTGCTTTTTGGTCGAAGTATTTACCAATAAAACTTCGTATGATAAAAGCTATTAATCCACCAACTATTGTTATGATTCCTAAATCTTTAATTATTTCCAAAGAGTTTCTTTTAAATTAGCTACAGTAATCAGATATAAGTATTACTTATATCTACTTTAGTTTTAGACAAGAAAGGTAACTTTAATTTCAGTATTGTTTATAGTTTCCCGCTTTGTTTTTAGAGTGTTATGTTTTATTGTTTTTATGGTTGGTTTTTGGTTGAAAATCGTCAGTTCGAGTGGTTTTTCAAGATGAAAAGATGAAAAATTATATAGAGAGTAATAAAAGCACTTCTCCATACATTAAAACGACAAACGTATTAACACTCGAAATGACGGTTTCATAATTACTAACTGCCTCATCAGTCGCAAAAAGATGTTCTAAGTTACTGTTATTTAGAAGTAATTTTTAAAAAATTACAATTCGTCATTAAAAACATACAGTTCGGTAATTCCTATTTTAAAAAGCTAGAGTTGTGAAAGATATTTGTACCGTAATCATAAAATATCAATCAAGACATCATGAACACACTAGTAAAAATCGCAGTTATATTGGTTTTAGCGTTAACCAATAATCAAGCAAAAGCGCAGAACAATTTTGAAAAGGGAATGACAAAAGCCTTTGAACTTTGGGAAGAAGGTAAATGGAACGAAGCCGAAAATATGTTTGAACGTATTGCCAAAGCAGAACAAGACCAATGGTTACCTAATTATTATGTAGCGCAAATGAATAGCTTAAAAAGTTGGAATGAAAAAGACGCAACGGTAATAAAAGCACAATTAGGTAAAGCGCAAGAACATTTAGATATCGCAAAAACAAAGTCTTCTGAAGAGAATGTTGAGTTAATCATCATGCAAGCGCAAATCTATACCAACTGGATTGTGTTTGATGGCATGACCTACGGCATGAAATATAGCGGAAAAGTAAACGAACTCTATAAAAAAGCATTAGAGCTAGAGCCAGAAAACCCAAGAGCCGTATTTTGTAAAGCTGACTGGGAGATGGGAAGTGCCAAATATTTCGGGAAGGATACCACACCTTATTGTGATGAAATAGAAGCATCATTAGAACTTTTTGATACCTTTAAGCCAGAGAGTGCTTTTCATCCAAACTGGGGAAGAGAACGTGCTGAAGAAGTTACAAAATCTTGTAAAGAATAAATTATAATAAGGATTATGAACAAGAAAGTTAAAAATATCATTATCACCTTTTTTTTAGGCTGTATTGTGTTTGTTATTGGAACACTGCTTTCTGGTGGATTTCATTACGAGAGTACCAATGAGTTTTTAATTTACTTTGCCATATATCAACTCTATACTTTTGTTCTAAACTATGTAAATACGTTGTTTTTCGATTTCTTGGAAAAGCGAAAAATTAGAAATTATGAAATTTTAAAACGTATTGTTTATGGCATTTTAGGAAGCACAGTAATAACTTTAGTTACCATATTCTTATTACGGGTTTTTGTAGAAGTCATCATTTTTGGGGAAGCGTTTGAAGTCTTCTTCGCCAATGAACCTTGGAGTGGCTATTCATTCGGTCTTTGGATTACTTTGACTATCGTCTCTATCTTTTATGTCATTTACTTCTACAATCGTTACCAGAAGAATAAAATAAAAGAACAAAAAGTTATTGCAGGCGCAGCAAGTGCCAGGTTCGATGCCTTAAAAAATCAGTTAGATCCGCATTTTTTGTTCAATAGTCTTAATGTATTAACGAGCTTAATTGAGGAAAATCCTGATGCAGCACAAAAGTTTACAACGTCGCTTTCTAAAGTATATCGTTATGTTTTAGAACAGAAGAATAAAGAATTAGTAACGGTTGATGAGGAGCTGAGTTTTGCCAAGACTTATATGTCGCTTTTAAAAATGCGTTTTGAGGATAGTATCATTTTTGAAATGCCTGAAAAAGCTTCAAATCCAGATTGTAAAGTCGTGCCATTATCGCTTCAATTGTTGTTGGAAAATGCAGTGAAGCATAATATGGTAACCTCAAGCAAACCGTTGCACATTAAAATATATGAAGATGGAAATTACCTTGTAGTGATGAACAATCTTCAACCAAAACAAATTGTAAAGAAAAGTAGTGGAGTAGGTCTAGAAAACATTAAACAGCGTTATAGCCTATTATCCAACAGAAAAGTTATCATCAATCAACGAGAGAAGGATTTTGCAGTCGCAATTCCGATGCTCACAAAACAAGTGTCAGTTATGAGAACAGCACAAAAATCAAGAGAACGTCTTAACGACGATTATGTAAGAGCTCGCAAACGCGTAGAAGAATTAAAAGGTTTCTATTACAGCTTAATATCCTATGTGTTTGTCATACCATTTTTGGTATTTATATGGTACAACTATTCTAGCCATACCATACAATGGTTTTGGTTTCCGGCCTTTGGTTGGGGATTGAGTCTAGTATTTCAAGCCTACAGAGTTTTTGTAGATAATGGTGCCTTTGGAGCTGGATGGGAAAAGCGCAAAATTGAAGAATATATGCGCAAAGAGGATGAAAGAAGTCGTTGGAATTAATACTGGAGTTATGAAAAGTTTAGAGAAAGATTTAAAATATCAAAAAGCACAACGTAAGGTTGAAAAACTAAAACGCTTTTATTCGCACTTAGCTGTTTTTATTGCCATTAATACGGTTATTACAATTGTAAAAGTGATGTATGGAGTAAAAGCAGGACAAACTATTAGTGAAGCCATTTTTAGTTTTTCTACATTACTAACATGGATGGCTTGGGGCATTGCTTTGGCATTGCATGCGTTTTCAGTGTTTATTTTACCAAAATTGGTAGGTGACGATTGGGAAGAGCGTATGATACAAAAGCATATGAAAGAAGAATTAAATAAAGATTAAAGCATTACACAATGGAAAAATATAGTTTAGAACCGTATAAAGAATCAACTGATTCTAACAGAGATTATAGAGAAGAGGAAGCTTACTTAAGAGCCAAGAAAAAAGTAGATGCCATTATTGGGTTTTACTGGCATTTGGCAGTCTATGTTGTGGTAAATATCTTTTTAATTTTATTGATAGCATTAAATTCAGAAAGTGGATTTTCAGGTTTTGGACCTTATGCCACAGCGACATTTTGGGGTATTGGTTTAATATTTCACTTCTTAGGAGTTTTTGGTCCTAACTTTTTCTTCGGTAGTAATTGGGAAAACAAAAAGATTGAAGAATACATGGAAAAGGAACGTAAACGCTGGGAATAAATCAGAAGTGATATGCAACCAAAACAAGACGAAAAAGAGTTATTTCTAAAAGCTCAGAAAAGAGTAAGGCAGATTAAGATATTTTATTGGCATTTAGCCTTATATCTTATTGTAATGGCACTAATTCTACTGAACTTTTACGTTATGGAAGAAGGGCCTTATGTAAAGCCAATAACAGGTTTAAATGTGTCAATAATTGTGCTGTGGAGTATTGCCATTATTGTAAATGCTATCGTAGTTTTTAGAAAAAAACCAATTTTTAATAAAGACTGGGAAGAGAAAAAGATAGAAGAATATTTAAAGGATAAGCACCAAGAAGAACAGACCTTTTGGGAATAAATTAAATACATTAAAAAGAATAACTGACCAATGAACGTAATCATTATAGAAGACGAAAAACCATCAGCAAGACGATTGCAACGTATGCTAAAAGCTTTGGATATTGAGGCGGAAACCATGTTGCATTCTGTGGAAGAATCCATAGCTTGGTTTCAGGAGAATGAGCATCCCGATTTAATATTTTTAGACATACAGTTGAGTGACGGCTTATCGTTTGAAATTTTTGAAGCTATAAAAATCAATTCTGCGGTAATCTTTACAACGGCTTATGATGAGTATGCGCTACAAGCTTTTAAACTCAACAGTATAGATTATTTACTAAAACCAATTGATGAGGATGATCTTAAAACAGCTGTAGAAAAATTTAAAGGTCGTACACCTCAAAAACAATCGGTAAGTTTAGATTTTAACGATATTAAAAAACTATTGGTCAATCCTATAGAGCGTGAATATAAAAAACGCTTCTCTGTAAAAGTTGGTCAACATATCAAGCTTATAAATATTGAAGATATAGAATGTATTTATAGCGAAAACAAAGGAACATATGCACATACTTCTGAAGGTAGAGATTATCTTCTAGATGTCACCTTAGATCAACTTGAAGATGAATTAGAACCAGATGTATTTTTCAGGATTAGTCGTAAATTCTATGTTAACATCAACGCTATCAAAGATATTATCAGTTATACCAATTCTAGACTTCAAATAAAACTGAATCACTTCAGTGAGCAGGAGGTTATTGTATCACGCGAGCGTGTGAAAGATTTTAAAAACTGGTTAGAATAGATTTAATCTTCAACTCTATTATCATCAAAAGCCGATGGTAACATATTAGGGATAAGTTTCGCAAAAATTGGTAATAAAATGGCTCCACCAGGTAGCATAAAAATAGCCAAACTTGGTACGGTTTTTAAAATATCCAATAATTGTTCTTGTAGTTGTTTTTGCTCTTCTTTGGTTAAATCTGAATGTGTTGATTTCGAAATTAGAGAGAGTAACTCTTTACTTTGTCTCAACTCTTTTACTAAGCGTTTACTGTTTCTTCGGATGAGTTTGTTAACCAGCTGAGATGAGTTTTCATAAAAGTTACTGATAGGATTAGATTGCTGAAAAAGCATAATTTCCTTTCGGTGTTCTTTATGAAAATTATTAACGTCTATAATGGATTTATAAATTTCGTGCTCTTCTAAATCTAATCGTTTTTCTAAGCTTTTTAGGAATCTAAATTCCGATTTTTCAAGTATTTCATCATCCCAAATGGAAAGACACATTAAGTCCAGAAGATATTTTTTCTCATGATAATTAATGTTGTAATCAATATCATAGATTAAATCTTCTACATCGAGCTCTTCATCATCTACAAAAGAGGTTGAGGTTTCTATAATTTCAATAATCTCCTTATCGTAATCGGTGATTTTACTTTTAGAATTCAAGGATTGGTATAGTGTGCCAATAATGATACTCTCTAAGTTAGCCGCGTAAGATTTTATATCAAACTCACGTCTCAGGTGTGTTTCAAAAGTAAGAACATCTACAAAGAGTAGTGAGTTGGTAATAGACTTATTAAAATTTCTAGTTAATAGGTTGTCATCAATCTGAATACGGTCGTGAATAAGTCGTTCTAACATCGACGTTTCACTCTTTCCTATCACTAATTTATCCCAAAGGTTTAAATCCGAAACTTCAAGTTGTGTGTAGAATTTTAAGAGCTTGGAGATAAATTCCTCAGTAGTAAAATAAGGGTTATGATACCTGTATACATGATAGAAAGCCGTAATTAAATTTACTTTGGCAAGTTCGTCTTCAGAATATTTATGAATTTTTTTAATAGCATGTGTTATACCAACATTAACACCATAGATAAAACCATTCTGTTTTAAACCTTCGTAGAGGTCTTCATAAGTTTCATAGGGCAATTGGTTCTTAGAAATCTGAGAACAAAAATTAACTATCCAACCGCTTGTTGACGGGTTCATAAACCATTTTCAATTTGATGATGCAAAATTAATTTTTTATGTGGATTTAGCATCAATTTATTTTGTTAACAAAATTTTAACAAAACTGCTATGATGATAATTGCGTAGGTAATGCAGAGACACAAATAATTAACAAATCTCAAAATTATGAAAAAAACAAAACTATTATTCGCAACAGCAATCGTGGTGGTAGCTACTTTTGTTGCCATTGCAGCAGATCATATCGATGCTCCTGCAGTCACAAACGGAACGAGTGACATTACAGATTTCTACGCTTTTCAAGGCGAAAACACTTCAAACATTGCTTTTGTAGCTAATGTACAAGGACTTTTAGGTCCTGGTAGTGACACCCAAAATGCAGCTTTTGATGAAAATGTATTAATAGAGTTTAATATTGACCCCAATGGTGAAAATGTTGAAGATTTAGTGATTAAAGCCACTCCAAGAGACGGAAAAATGTATGTTTTCGGACCAACATCTCCTTCACAAACAGGATTGAATAGTACAATTGCTTCAACCTCTTCAAATCAAGTCGTGGTAGATATTACTCCTTATGGACAATCAGCCATTGTTGAATCTTCAGGTGGAATTATGGCTTTTGCTGGCCCAAGAGATGATCCTTTCTTTATGGATTTTGCACAGTACGGACAAATTATAGGTGGTAATGCCACAAGCTTTAACGATCCAGGTATGGACACTTTTGCAGGAAGTAATGTGATGTCTGTAGTTGTTGAAGTGCCTAAATCTATGATTGGTGGATCAGGTACGATAAACACTTGGGTAGAATCTAAAAGAAAACAATAAGAACTTAAAAATTAGAACACATGAAATTTAATACTATAAAACTTTTTGCAATCGCAATTGTAGTGTCAATGACAGCTTATAATTGTAGTAATGACGACGAAGGAGGCTATGTAGCTCCAACAGGACCTGATTTTTCAGGGACTTATGCACAAGAAGATCAAATGGGACGACCAGCTGTAAATACAGTATTTGTGTCCTCAGGAATGAAAGATGCTTTCAATACAACAGTACCTTCACAACAAAATGCAGCTTTTCAATCTATGTTTCAAACAAATCTTGAAGCATTGAGCCCAGCGTATGCAAATGCAGGTGATACAAATGCCTTAGGATTAGACTCTGCAACTTTTACAGGACTTTTAGCAACAGATGTACTTAATGTTTCTTTAGACGGAACAACAACATTTTACGATGGTACAAATGTACTAACAGGTAGAGCTTTGTCTGATGATGTTATAACAGTAGAATTGCTTTTAATCTTTGGCGGTGAAGATTTTAGCGAAAACCCAGGTTTATCCAATGATAACGTAGATGCCAACGATAAAGCATTTACAACCGCTTTCCCTTATCTAGCTTCGCCATGGTAGGTTGCTAGATCTCAATTCTGAAGTGGAGCATTTGGGACATTTGTTTCGCTTCAGAATTATTTTAAAAACAAAAAACTCATAAAAACAAATAATCATGATACTAAGAAGATACCTTCCCCTCATTGTATTAGTAGTAATGTATAGTTGTGATAAAAAAATCACCAAATCAGAAGACTATAACACCTACTTAGATACTAAAATTGATAGCACAGAACTAATGCAAAGTGCTCAATTTTGGACAGATAAACTACAAAATGGGCCAAATCAATTCCCTTATTTAGCAAAACGCGCTAGTGCGTACACACAAATATTTAATACTACAGGCAATATTTCTTACTTAATAAAAGCAGAAGAGGATTTAGTTAAAGCTATAGAAATGACTGGAGGCAAACAAGCGTCTTATCTTAAGATATTAGCTTCTAATTATATTTCTCAACATCGCTTTAAAGAAGCATTGGAATTGCTGAAAAAAGCAGAAGAAAATGGTGAAAACTTAACAGGAACCAAAAAGATGCTTTTTGATGTGTATTTAGAACTTGGTGATTACCTTAAAGCAGAAAGCTATTTATTCCAGATTAAAAATACATCAGATTTTGATTATCTCATTCGCTTAGCAAAATGGCAAGATCATAATGGTAATCTAGAAAAAGCTATAGAAAATATGGAAGCTGCGGCAAAGATTGCAGAATCTTCTAATCTAAAAAGTAACAAGCAATGGTCTTATACCAATTTGGCCGACTTTTATGGACATGCTGGAGAGATAGAGAAATCTTACCAATACTATTTAAAAGCTTTAGAATTGGACACTAATGATGCGCATGCCAAACGTGGTATTGCTTGGATAGCCTATTCTTATGAGAAAAACCCTGAAGAAGCTTTAAGAATTCTAAACCATGTAACATCCTATTATGAAGCGCCAGATTATAATTTGTTAAAAGCTGAAATCGCAGAATTCAAAAGTGATGATAAACTAAAAGAAAATGCTTTAAAAGATTATCAAAAATCAGTAGCAAACAAGCTTTATGGTGATATGTATAATAAATATAATGTATTGCTTTTAATTGAAGATTTAAAGCGTCGTGAAGAAGCTATTGCGATAGCATTAGAGGAGGTAGAAAATAGACCAACACCAGAATCTTACGATTTATTGGCTTGGAGTTATTTTAAGCAAGGAGATATAGAGAAGGCATATGCAATTGTTGTTAAACATATAGAAGGTCAAACCTTTGAACCAGAGGTTTTATACCACATTGCTGAAATATATAAAGCTGCTGGTAAAGAGGAACAAGTTATGCCTATTAAAGAAGAATTATTGGCAAGCTTATATGAGCTAGGGCCAACAATGGAGGCTAAAATTAAACAACTGTAATCATGAAAAATTTAATTTTAGTAGTATTGTTTTTGAGCTTTGCTTTTACTGTAACAGCTCAAAACATAAAAGGACTTGTGGCTAATGAGCTCAATCAACCTTTAGAAGCTGCCTATGTTTATAATTTGAACTCAGAATCTCATGCACACACTTCAGAAAATGGTGTGTTCGTTATAACGGATACAAAAGTTGGTGATTCTTTAAAAATAGGTTTACTCGGCTATAAAACAAAGACGATTATATTAGAGACTACGGAGTTTCAAAATATCATTTTAGAAGAAAAAGCCTTTCAGTTAGATGAAATGGTTATTGAAGAAGAACTGAATACGGTAAGCACAATTTCCCGATTAGACCTTAAAGTAACACCTGTAAATTCTTCACAGGAAGTTTTAAGAAAAGTGCCAGGTTTATTTATTGGCCAACATGCTGGCGGAGGTAAAGCCGAACAGATTTTCCTTAGAGGATTCGACATAGATCATGGAACTGATGTCGCCATTTCAGTGGATGGTATGCCAGTCAATATGGTGTCACATGCACATGGACAAGGTTATAGCGATTTACACTTTTTAATTCCAGAAACGGTAAGTAAGATCGATTTTGGTAAAGGTGGTTATTATGCACAGGAAGGCGATTTCAATACTGCAGGTTATGTAGATTTTATCACAAGAGATTATCTAGAAAATAGTAGTATTTCATTCTCAGCAGGACAATTCAATACGCTAAGAACTGTAGGGTTGTTCGACCTTATGGAAAACACCAAAAATCAAAATGCATACATGGCTGTTGAATATTTGGCAACTGATGGTCCTTTTGAGTCTCCTCAAAATTTCAACCGCTTAAACATGTTTGGNAAATACGTTATGTTTTCTCCTGAAAATGACAAACTAACTTTAACNGCTTCTCATTTTACNAGNCGTTGGGATGCCTCAGGTCAAATTCCGCAACGNGNAGTTGATAATGGAAGTATTTCGCGTTTTGGAGCTATAGATGATACCGAAGGNGGTGAGNCCGAACGTACCAATTTCAATGTAACGTTCGATAANTATATTAATGATAATACNTCAATAAGTACTAATGCGTTTTATTCGCATTATGCCTTTGANTTGTATTCTAATTTCACATTTTTCTTAGAAGATCCTGTTAATGGTGATCAGATAAAACAGAAAGAAGATCGTAATATTTTCGGAGCAAATTCAGCATTGAAATACGCAACATTTTTAGGTGATACCGAATTCAATCTAACTACAGGTTTAGGATTTAGATATGATATAGTAAATGACATAGAACTTTCACATACTTTAAATAGAATAGAAACTTTAGAATACATTCAACTTGGCGATATCAATCAAACAAATATTGATGCATTCGCCAAAGCAGAGTTTGATTTTGGAAAATTTAAAATCGCGCCAGCGTTACGATTAGATTATTTCAAGTTTATGTACAACGATCAATTACAAACTGCTTACGAAACACAATCGGANACCAAGACTATTTTAAGTCCAAAGCTAAANTTTTACCTAAATGCTAAAGATAATTTACAACTNTACTTAAAGTCTGGTTTGGGNTTTCATTCCAATGATACTAGAGTAGTTGTGGCTAATGGAGGTGANGATATTTTACCACGTTCTTATGGAGCTGATTTAGGAACAGTTTGGAAACCNTTTNCAAAGNTNGTNGTTAATTCTGCNNTNTGGTACTTATTTCTAGAGCAAGAATTTGTGTATGTAGGTGATGCAGGAATTGTGGAGCCAAGTGGAAAAACAAGACGCTATGGTTTGGATTTAGGCCTACGTTATCAAGCTAATGATTGGTTGTTTTTAGATGCAGATGCTACTGTTACAGAAGCCAGAAGTATAGATGATCCTGATGGTGAAAACTATATTCCTCTAGCACCAGATTTCACATTAACAGGTGGTTTGTCTGTTGATGATTTAGATAATTTTTCAGGAGGTATACGATTTAGATATTTAGATGACCGACCAGCGAATGAAGATAATTCTATAGTGGCTGAAGGTTATTTTATTACGGATTTAAACCTCAATTATGAATTGAACGCTATCACTTTAGGTGTGGCAGTAGAAAACCTTTTTGATGTGGCTTGGAATGAAACACAGTTTGCAACAGAATCGAGATTACAAAATGAAACGCAGTCGGTAGAAGAAATACATTTTACACCAGGAACACCATTCTTTATAAAAGGCATGGTAACCTATAAGTTTTAAATAGATATCAAGGTTTAACTTGTGGGGAAGCAAGTTAATTCAAGTTGATTGATTGCTAGCAAGAAAGATTAATCTTTGATTAATCATATCATGATTGCTCATGATGTTTTTGAGTTTTTTTGTTAGTTGGGCACCCACGTTTAGGCGTGGGTGTTTCTATTTATAGAATCAGGAATGTTAATTAGTATGGTCGTTGAGGATTTTTAATTATTTTTAGGATAATTTATGATTTTGCAAATTTTAGACTATGAATTTTTTCAATAAAGTAAAATGGATTTTAGGTATACTGATTGTATTTGTGTTAATTATTACTACTAATCTAATTGATAGAAACAACTTTGTTAGAGTTAGAGATTCGGTAGTTACCATCTATGAAGACAGACTTATTGTAAAAGGTATTATCTATGATATTTCAAAAACAATTCAAGAAAAAGAAGTAGCTGTCGCTAAATCTGATACATCTTTTTTTGAAGCTGAAAATCCTAAAATAAATAAGGAATTAGAAGNCTTGATTTCAAATTATGAAAAAACAAAACTCACTGATGANGAAAATANGAACTTTAATGATTTGAAAGNACATCTCAAAGATTTAAAGGNTTCTGAANAACAATTTATAGACTCTGANTTGAGTGATAAAAGTGCGATTAATAATGACATANACGCAATAAAAGCCAATTTAGATGATTTATCTAGAATTCAATTAGATGAAGGCAATAAACAAATGGCTATTAGTAAACGAGCTATTGATACAGTAGAACTGTTTACCCAAATGGAAATTTATTTTTTAATATTCTTAGCCTTACTGATACAAATCATTATTATATACCAACCAAAGGACAAAAGTTAGTCGTTTTTAAATCTTCCCGATTCTTAAGAGTATAGGAAATGATACCAGCTTGGTTTCATCAGTTTTCCAAAGAGGTTTCAGTTCTTTTTCAAGTGCATCAACAGGATTGGAATTGTTGTTTTTGATGTAATGTTTTACAGCAGACCAAGTGTTAAGATATCCAATGAGGTGTTTTAATGTCCAGCTGTATGTGTTTTCAAAATTTGGAGTTGTAATCTCATCGAAAGGAAAAGGTATGGTTTGGTAGTTGTTATCAATATATTGGCGTTCTTTATCCCAATAAGGTCCAATAATATTCGTGTAAAAGTGAGAAATAACATTATCAATTTCTGGAGAAATCTTAATCAATCCATAACCAACAGCACAAATTATAGCATTCTGTTTAGCTGTACGTTTTACTTCGGTATAAAACTTTTCAAAATCAAACCAATGAATGGCTTGCGCTACAATAACTAAATCAAATGTATTGTCCTTAAAATTAGTTTTCTCAGCAGGTTGCACCGAATAGGCTATATTTTTTGCTTCTAAAGCTTCATCTAATTGCGACTGACTAATATCTGTAGCACAAACATTTTTAAAATATTTAGACAGCTCAAAAGCCACTTGACCATTTCCAGTACCACAATCCCAAGCATTTATTTTTTCGGGTATTAAAGCGTTTTAATACTCAAAAAAAGCTGTAGGATATTTAGGTCTGTATTTGGCATAATTATCAGAAGCTATAGAGAAGTTGTCTTTCAATTTTGAAGAGATATTAATGGTATATTTTTTAATGTGATATTCTTCAATTAGGATTAAAAATTGAATTTAACTTTTTAACTCCAATTCAATTTTTCTTCCGTCTATTACAATAGTTTTTATAATTTCTTCCTTGGAAATGGGATATTTAAATTCAATACCAACTTTAATTTTTTTGTTCGGTTTTATTTTTTGTTCAAATTGTTTGGGATTGGCGCTTAATTTCATTGCTTTAATAACCATTTCTAGTTCATTAAGTTTAGAATTTGCATCCAATAAATAAAAATCTCTAAAATCTACAATTTGAGTTTCTGAGGAATTGTTTCTTAGCTCTAATGTCATAGAAATATATCTTTGCCCTTTTTTAGCTATATAAGTTAAATGATTTCTACTTGTCGTACGACTTTTACTCATGTTATATATTCGAAAATCTACATTTTCATTGAACTCATAAAAAACTTTTCTATCAATTTTTTGGGCTGAAACAGAAATAGAAAAAAGTAAAAAAAGGAAAAGGATTCTACGCATATTGAAATAATTTAATTTTTCTCTAATGTAATGAATAAAACTTACTAATGGCTCAGTACAAAAATTTCTAGATGAATATGAAGATTAATTTTTACAAATAGACAATGCCTAATAATTAATTACAATTTTTTCTAACATTAAACCCTATTCATAAGTAAAATTTGAAATAACTGTACCGTTGTCGAAACCATTTGTTGTGTAAGCAGCAGTCCTGCTTATTGGATAATTATCCAAATCATATTGAATTGTGATAATAGTAGTAGAATTAATTTCATTATTTTATTCATTAATTTCCGACTGAATTAACTCTAAGATTTCATCAGATAATTTTAAAATTTCTTTTTGATACCTTAAGTTGATGTTATGATAAATTACACAATTTTCCACTAGGTTTTCAAACTCTAAAGAAGAGAGCATATTATTATTAGACACATCGAAACCAGATTTTGGAATTTTTAAGTCCGATTTAGACTTTGAGAAAATGTAATTGTCTACATTGAGCCAGCTTCCGTTTTTTGTAACATAACGAATGAGTTCTGATTCGCTTCCCTCAAGATAGGCTTCCTTACGTGCTAACTTATCTAGATTTGGCGCCCAAGATGATAGCTTACTTCTTAATTGTACATTTTTTAAAATCCCTAGATTACCTGAGTTAATTAAATCGTTTAAAAAACCATTTTGAGCATTAAATATTTGTCCGCTTACTGT
>PAJL01000040.1 GCA_002706045.1 Flavobacteriaceae bacterium | reverse complement strand
AAAAAGGAATATAAATTCAGTGATACTGTTGATTATATCCATCTTGATCAAGACAGTCTTAAAGGCTACAGAAAAAAGTTAAAGCCAGGCATTAATGATACGTATTTCACTTCTGATGATGCTGAAAAATTAATCCTAAAAATTGAAAACGATAGTTTAAACTTATATTACAGTACGCCTTACGATAATTGGAAAGAAACCGTTTTGGATGCCTCGTCTGAAACCCTAAAAGTGATAAACAAAAACAAAATCGTATATTTATATAAACGCTACACTCCAATACAATTGGATGTAGAGGAATAAAAAAAGCTATGTCTAAACGTAACAACGACAACCAATCGATTGAAGATATTCTTAAAGAATTTGTCCAGACTAATAATTTGGAACAAGGCTTGGATAAAGTCAATGTTCGTGAAGCTTGGGCGAATCTTATGGGCAACGGTGTTAACAACTACACTACAGCTATTGAATTAAAACATGAAACGCTATACGTACAATTAAGCAGCAGTGTTTTGCGTGAAGAGTTGAGCTATGGCAACGAAAAGATTGTAAAAATGCTTAATGAATCTATTGGCAAAGATGTGGTTAAGAAGCTTGTTTTGAGGTAGATTAAATTTCAAAAAAACTACATTTTTAAATGACCCTCTTCAACTTCAACACCTTTTCTGACATAAACGATTGGACTATTATTGATGATGTTGTGATGGGCGGAGAATCCAACGGAAAATTTTCTCTGAGCAAGAATGGGCATGGTAAATTCTCAGGCAAAGTTTCTCTTGAAAACAATGGTGGTTTTTCTTCTTTACACTACAAGTTCAATACCTTGAAAACGTCTTCTTTTTCAAAATTTATCATAAAAATTAAAGGTGATGGCAAGGATTATCAATTCAGAGTAAAGGACAAACAAAGCAATAATCACTCCTATAAATACAAGTTTTCTACCAACGAAAAATGGCAAACTATTGAAATTCCTTTTTTGAAAATGTCGGCCACTTACCGAGGTAAATCACTAGACCTTCCAAATTTTGAAGGTCAACAAATAGAAGAAGTCTCCTTTCTGATTAGTAATAAAAAAGCTGAAAATTTTAAGTTACTTATTGATTCCATCAGCTTAGAATAAGAGCTATTACATTTATCCATAATATTTGTATTTTTAGATACTTATTCATTTCAACATATGAAGTACTTTAAACTTATAGTGTCTTTAGTTTTAACTATAGGCATTTTTTATGCACTGAACACCAAGCTGGGATCAGTTCCACCAATTGGCAAGTTTTTAAATCCTTATTCAGGTGTGTGGCAAAATGAAACTGACGAAACCACCAATGGTGAAATTCAAATTCTTGATTTAAAAGAGGAAGTTACCGTACATTATGATGAGCAATTGATTCCGCATGTATTTGCAAAAAATGATTTGGACTTATACAGAGCTCAAGGCTACCTCACTGCTAAACATAGACTTTGGCAAATGGAATTTCAAACTTATGCATCCGCAGGTCGTTTATCTGAAATTATAGGTGAAGCTGCTTTAAACTATGATAGGCAAGAACGACGAAGAGGTATGGGTTTTGGTGCAGAGCAAACCGTTAAAAAGATGTCTCAAGACCAAGAAACAATGGCCATTGTAGAGGCTTATGCTGCTGGCGTTAATAGCTACATCAATCAATTAGACCCGAAGGATTATCCTGTAGAATACAAGTTACTGGATTACAAACCAGAAGCTTGGACACCTAAAAAAACAGCATTATTGTTAATGTATATGACAAAAATGCTTGCTGGCGGTGATGAGGATATAGAAAACACAAATGCTTTAAGATTATTCGGAAAAGAACGCTTCGATTTATTATTCCCTGATTTTTTTGATATTACAGATCCTATCATTCCAAAGGAAACGGACTGGAGCTTTATTGATGTACCTCAAACACCACATCCAGATTCAGAAATTCTTATAGATTCCATTGCCGAAAATATTGACCGACCAGACCCTAACTATGGTAGTAATAATTGGGCTGTTTCGGGTGAAAAATCCTATTCTGGTCATCCAATTTTAGCCAATGACCCTCATTTAGGTTTAAACCTCCCTTCTATTTGGTATGTTATGCAATTGAGCACACCTAATCACAATGCTTTTGNNGCTACAATTCCGGGAGCTTTAGCTGTAATATCAGGTTTTAATCANCATNTAGCTTGGGGAGAAACAAATGCAACAAGAGATGTTATTGATTGGTATAAAATTGAATTTAACGAGGACCGAACAAAATATAAATTTGATGACGAATGGAAAGATGTAACCGTAAGAGTTGAAGACATCAAAATTAAAGGAAAACCTTCTTTTAAGGATTCGGTTTTATACACACATCACGGACCTGTGGTGTTTGACAAAAACTTTAAATCTGAAGAAGAATTAGCCGGTTATGCTATGCAATGGACAGGCTATATTCCTGGAAATGGACAAAAAACCTTTTTGAAACTTAATAAGGCAAAAAACTATGATGATTATGTTGATGCCTTAAGTCATTGGGTTGCACCAGCTCAAAATTTTGTTTTTGCCTCCACAGAAGGAGATATAGCGCTTTGGATTCAAGGCTTGTTTCCTAACAAATGGGAAGNTCAAGGTAAATTTGTTATGGATGGAAGCAAATCNGAAAATGACTGGCAAAGTTTNATTCCTCAGCAATTCAATGCTCATACTAAAAATCCNNAGCGTGGTTTTGTAAGTTCTGCCAATCAACATCCTGTTGATGAAGCCTATCCTTATTTTGTTTACAATGACGGTTATGAAACCTATAGAAATCGCGTTATTAATGATTTCTTTAATTCAAAGGAAACTTTCTCTATTCAAGATTTCAAGGATTTACACAACAATAACTACAATCTAAAAGCTGCTGAACTTATGCCCTATATGCTAGAGCATATGGATACGTCTAATTTTTCAAAAGAAGAAAACGAGATCTATAATATGGCAAAAAAATGGCAGTATAATAATGACATGAATGAAGTTGGTCCAAGTATCTGGAGTACTTGGTGGAAAGAGGTTTACACCACACTTTGGGATGAATTTGAAGTTGATAGCACTGCACTAATGTCACCTTACACTTACCAATCTATTTATCTTTTAAAACATAAAGGTGATGATGCGTTTATGGATATTGTTGACACACCTAAAAAAGAAAATGCCGAAGATTTGTTCAGAATTAGTTTTTCTAAAGCTGTAGAGGAACTTACTGCTCGGAAGAAAGAGCACGGGAATTTAAAATGGGTGAATTATAAAGGTACTTTTGTTGGTCATTTGCTACAAGCACTTCCTGCATTTTCTAGATTTGACATTCCTATTGGTGGTGGAAAAAATATCGTAAATGCAACCTCTGAAAATTGGGGACCATCTTGGCGAATGATTGTTGAAATGACATCACCACCAACAGCTTTAGGCATTTATCCTGGTGGACAATCTGGAAATCCAGGCAGTAAATACTATGATAATTTTATTGATGATTGGGCAAAGGGAGAATACCACAGCCTAAACTTTTTACAAAACAATCAGAAAACAGATGCTATTATAGGCACTCAAATACTAGTACCNNATGAATAAGAATATTTTAAACTTTATACTCACTATTGTACTTGCTTATTTATTAGCATTGGTTTTGCCATGGTGGTCTGTAATGGTTGCTTCTTTTNTAACCGCTTTGTTAATTCCACTGAAAAGGTTGAGTGTGTTTTTCACTCCGTTTTTAGCAATTCTGCTGTTTTGGTTTTGTTACAGTTTTATATTAAGTAGTGCAAATGATTTTCTTCTTGCAAAGAAAATTGCTGTGCTATTACCTCTAGGTGGTAACCCTTATTTACTGATGCTAGTTAGCGGAATAGTTGGCGGATTAGCTGCTGGCATATCTGCTATTTTAGGAAAGCAAATACAAATGATTTTCAACAAAAAATAAAAAAGCTCTACTGTAAAAGTAGAGCTCTGTTTTATTTGACTGAATTTAACGGGTTATTATTGAACTATCAACTTTTGGGTTGATTTTGTATTTGAACCTTCAAATTCTAATAAGTACAAACCTGAATTTAAGTTTAGGCTTACATTATTATCTCCAACAACTAATGATTTGTTAANAATCAACTTACCTTCAATACTATAAACGTTCACTTGGTTATAATCAATATTATTTGAAAGTGTTACTTGACCAGAAGTAGGATTTGGAAATATCTTGATATCATTTTCACTAACTTCATCAACAGATAAGAATGCACAGTTTACAGGATCAAAAGTTACCAAGCCTAATGATGAAATATCATTTTGATGCACAATTACAGCTTCAGCGTCTGCCAATGTGTTTGGCGCATTGTCTTCATCCCAACAGTTACCCATTGCCATAATAGAATTGGAAGTGTTGTTATAAAGCGCATAGATAACACCACCATTACCATTATCAGAAAACACATTTTCACCAACATTACTAGCACCATCTCCTAAATTAATAGAAGCTTCTCCTTGCAATGTGATTCCCCAAAGATTGCCTCTAATCTGATTACCACTGGCAATAACATCCATTCCTGCAGAAGACGTGTTTAATGAAATTCCACTACCACCCAGATTAGGACTACCTTGAGTATTATTATCCTCAATAATATTATTTCTTATATATGCAAAAGAGTTATTACCCATAATAGCAATACCGTAACGATTATCATAAATTATATTATCATCTATAATAGCATTAATAGTACCTCCTACAAAATTAGATACTGCTATACCACCAGCTTGATCTATATTAGGATCACCTTTAATTGTATTTTGGATAATTTGAATAGGGTCACCTGGTAAAGTTGTTCCCATATTTATTTGCGGACGATTACTATTAGCCTGATTATTACCTTCTATATAGTTGTTAAAAATATATGGAGACACTTGATTAGTTGCACCAGAGCTTATAGCTGGTGTTTCGTTAAAAGTAATGGTGTTATTAGTAATTTGCGCCATACCTCTATAAAGTGCAATAACACCTCCTGTAGCAACACCTGAAACATTATTTGTTAATGTGGAGTTGTTAATAGTAAATGTTTCGGTAAGCACCTGTAATCCACCACCATACTCTATTGTGGCATTTTGAATATTGATATCTGAAAATTCTTCAAACCTAAAACCATCGTAAGGCAAGGTTGGGTCTATTGCAGTGAACACTACACTATTTGAGTCAACATTAAAAACACCAAAAACAGTAATTCTTATATCTTCTCCTATTTCTAAGGTAATGTCAGAATCTATTAGTAATGTATCTCCTGCTGAAATGGTTAAATCATCAACTAATGTGTAAGTTGTGCCTGATACCGAAATCGTAGATGGGCTATCCGTCACAAGATCGTCTAAGCTATACACCAAACCTGTGCCTGAAGTTGTGTAGCCCTGAGCAATCAAGACGTTACCAAAGCAAATACTTACAAATAAACTAAGTAGAATTTTTTTCATATTAAATAATTTTTAAGTTTTTCTAAAGTTATAGAATCATGCTTAGAAGAACTGTTAAAAAAGCAATTTTTTATAGGAATTTTCTGAATATTCAATATACTATAGAAAAACTATCGACTTCAATAAGTTAATTAGTTTAACACTTACCTGATAATTTAACACATTACTAATAAGCTTTAACAAACCATACTAAATCTACGTTAAGCCGCCTTATAAATTCGTCTTTAAGTTATGATGTTAGTAACTTTATAAGAAATCGAATTAATAACTATAAAATCAATAATATTATGGAAAATTTAAATAAAAAAACAGTTGCTATATTAGCCACAAACGGATTTGAAGAAAGTGAACTTAAAGAACCTTTGAATGCTTTAAAAGAAGCTGGCGCCGAAGTTCATATAGTTTCTGAAGAATCTGGAAACATTAAAGGTTGGGCAAATGGAAACTGGAGTAATGAATATAAAGTTGATAAGACTATAGATGAAGTTTCACAAGAAAATTACAATGCTTTAATGTTACCTGGAGGTGTTATCAATCCAGATCAATTACGAAGAAATGAAAAAGCAATACATTTTGTAAAATCATTTTTTGAAGCTAAAAAACCTGTCGGAGCGATTTGTCATGCACCACAAATTTTAGCAGAAGCTGATGTCTTAAGAGGTCGTAAAATCACTTCGTTTAATTCTATAAAACGAGATATGGTAAATGCTGGAGCCAAATGGGAAGACAGTGAGGTTGTTGTAGATGAAGGCTTAGTAACAAGTAGAAACCCTAATGATTTGCCTGCATTTAATTCTAAATTAATTGAGGAAGTGTACGAAGGTAAGCATGAAATGCAGATGGCGTAAGTCTTTAAATTATAGATAAATTAAAAAGTGGATGATATTATCCACTTTTTTTTATGCCCCTACAGTATCTAAATATTTTACCCAATATAATGCTTCTTCCAAATTGCTAAACTTCCTAATCTTTTTGGTGAAAAAAAGATTCTCTATCACGACATTAAAAAAACCCACATTCTTATAGCAAACTATCCCGTATCCCTTTAAGCTAAAATTCTTAAAAAACTTTAACCAATCTGTCGGTACTACCGAATAGGAATTGATTCTATGAGAGATATAAACTATGTCACTTCCATCAGAACCTGTAAAATTGATAACATCCTTAACTATTTGACTAGCATGTTCCTCCCATGAGAAAACAACCCCTTCATTCATTTCTGATATTATAACTCCTGATAAAATAAAGACATTACCAAAACTATAATTTAACTCCTTGAGAACATTATTGTAAAAGTCCGTATTTTTAATACTTTGCATAAGCTCAAATAAAGCCTATTTAAGACTTAAATAAAAATTATTTCGCTTAAGTGTAATTTTGTTTAGAAAATTTCTTACTCCTCTAGTTTCTTACTGTATGTATCTACAAAATTAATAGCCTTCATATTAGGGTTTCCTAACTCTAAGGACTTACTATAATTTTCATAAGCTTTCAGGCTATCACCACTTCGTAAATAGGCATCAGCTAAACTATCATAGACATTAGAACTATTTGGATATAATTCCTTATTGATTTTGAAAACTTCAATGGCCTCCTGGTATTTTTTATCTCTTAAAAAACCATATCCCATTTGATTAAAATTACGTTCTCTTATAGCAATACTCGTAGAGTCCGTTTGCTTTATTTTCAGAAAGCCTTGTAATGCCTTTTCATAATTGCCATCTTGCAAATATTGACTTGGAGTTTTGTAATCGTCTGGGACTTTAAGATAGTCATAGGTTATAGCTTTTCCTTCTTCTTCTGGCACAATGGATATGTAGCGTTCTTTAGTATCAGGATGTTTTGTAAAACGTAATTTTTTATACATATCTGCCACAAANAANTCCTCTTTACTGAGNACTACAGGCTTAATCTTTTCTGCACCACGCCATTTTAAATAAAGATNNTTGTNCTCATAATAAACCTCTAGAAGNTCATCTTGGGTGTATAGATATTTACCTGAAGTTTCCTTCTTGAAAGNTTCACTGTATTCAACATTTTTAGAACAACTGAAAACAGCAAATAGTAATAGCGTAAAGAGTAAGGTATTGGTTTTCATTTTAAAAAAATATGGATTGGTTATAATATAAGCATAAAAAAAGTCCCACTATAAAGTGAGACGATTTTTATTCAATTTTGTTACCGTATTCTGTGTTGAATTCGGCTTACTTTACATTCATTAGCTCTACATCAAAAACTAAAGTTGCATTTGGTGGAATTACACCTCCTGCACCAGCAGCTCCATAACCTAGGTTACTTGGAATTACCAAACGTGCTTTGTCACCTACGTTCAATAAGCAAATACCTTCATCCCAACCTGGAATTACTTGTCCTACTCCAACCTGAAAATCTATTGGAGAGTTTCTTTTGTATGATGAATCGAATACTGTACCATCAGCTAACTGGCCTTTGTAATGTACAGAAACCATATTTCCTTTTTCAGCTTTTTTACCGCTACCTTTTTGAATGATTTGGTAACGCAAACCTGAAGCTGTTTCTTCAAAACCTGCAGCTAATTTATCTAACTCAGCTTTTGCAGCTTCTTTTTCTGCCGCTAAACGCTTTTCACGAGCACCTTCAAAGGTTCTAAATGCTTCAACAGCATTAAAGTTCTTTGCTGCTTCACCTTCTCTAATGATCTCTATACTTTCTATTTTATCTCCTTGCGCCACAGCATCAACAACATCTTGTCCTTCAACAACACTACCAAAAACCGTATGCTTTCCGTCTAACCAAGGTGTTTCTACGTGCGTAATAAAGAACTGACTACCGTTAGTACCAGGACCTGCATTTGCCATAGATAATTTACCAGGAGCATCGTGTTTTAAATCTGGGTGAATCTCATCATCGAATTTGTAACCAGGATTTCCTGTACCTGTACCTTGAGGACAACCACCTTGAATCATAAAGTCTGGTATAACTCTATGGAAGTTTAATCCATCGTAGTACGGTGTACCTTGAGGCTTCGCTGAATTTTCTAAATTTCCTTCTGCTAAAGCCACGAAGTTACCTACTGTACCAGGTGTTTTTTTGAACTCTAAATTTACTAATATCTCACCCTTAGAGGTGTTGAATTTTGCGTATAAACCGTCTTGCATTTTATTTTCTTTTGTTTCAGGCTGCAAAGATACGAAGTTCTGTTTTAAGTAGGAAGCTTGAAGTATGAAGACTAAGTTTGGGGTTTGGAAATAACACTTCATAGAAGACATAAACATCACTTTACATAAATGCAAACTTTTTTGGCTAGTTTTGCCAGAAAACAAAATAGATATGGCATTCTCATTAACAAAACTACTCGCAGCATTTGGAAATATAAGAGCTATGGAGAAACTCCATGTTGATGACCATACAGAAGCGATAATAAACGATATTGAAAATGAACCGTTTGCTGTATCAGAAAGTAATATACTCTATGCTGGATTTAATGAGCTTGGTGGTTATTATTTTTTACAAACCGTTGTAGTTGGTTCTTTTAAGGTAAAGACTTTTAATGGTGCTAAACTGCGTCTAANAGGAGATGGTATAGATCTAAATTTGAATTCTGATATGNCTGAGCTAGAATCTGATTATTCNAANGTATCTAANCGCTATATTACTAAGATTGATTTTGANATAGAAAAGTCTGATATAGAAACACTGAAAGACAAAAAGCTTACTGAAATNNGACTAACTTCCAAAAAGCAGGATATTAATTTTTCTAAATATATTGCTGANAAGGTNNGTTAAGGGTTTAGAATGTATATCATTTTTTNCCTCTTTGATATTATTAGGGTNGAGTTGAATACAAATAGTTATGGATTATTTTACCTCAATTTATCTTTTTCCATTTTTATCTTTAGTTACTAAGAACTCACCCTTACTGTTATAAATATTAAATTCATAACTAGAATTAATAAGCTAGACCCGTAGTAAATTTAAAATTATTGTAATTACAGATACAGATTCGTTTAGTTATTTATCTTTTTAACAAATCGACTACTAACCCAACCAATATACGAGGTTTTAATAGCGTTATTTCTGTAAAAAAAAGATTTTCGTAAATAGTCTAAAGGTTCTGTTTCTATTAACCACCAAACTCTTCCTGTAGAGTCCACTCTTGATTTATAGGCAGTTCCTTTTTGCCCTTTAACCAATTGACCAATACTATTTCCTTTAGTCTCGAATCTATCATTTACTGTTTCGTTATCAATTTTTGGAGTATCTCTTAAATAATAGATGTCGTTTACAATTTCAAACCTAATTGGGTCTATATTTTCCCCATTCATATCTGTCCAATTCACATATGATGTTTGGGATATTAAGTCTAAACTATCCTTTACATTGTATGTTGATACCATTACTTGGTATTGGTCACAACATCCTTCATCAATTGCAACTACTTTATCAATTCTATTATTTTTGATTTTAATTTGTAGTGGATCTTGAAAAACCTCACCCCATTTATTAAATCCATCATCGGTCTGCACAAAAAAACGTATGATATTAGGTTCACCTCCGCTCCACCCATGAAAAATGACATCAATTTTATTATCATTATTAATTTCACAAAAGTGTAAATAATTATTTAAATCATTTTTGTAAAATTCATATTCAAGGATATATTTAAATTGTGGTTTTAATTTATTTATAAGTAAAGATTTATCTTTTTCACTAATATCCTTTTCAATTTTACTCCAATCAAAATCCTTATCATACTTATCTAAGATAAAACTGTTTTTTTGAGTTGCTGATTTATTGTTCAGGGAAGATTTGTCTGTGAGATTATTTTCTTTTTTCTCAACATCATTCTGACAACTTACATATAATAGTATTAAAACGATAAAAATTATCTTCTTCACAATATTGGATTTAATTAAGGCTTATTCCCTAGTATCACACTTCTTTTATAAAAAAATTGAAGATAATATTTTTGATTAAAACTGCCGTTATCTATTTCAAGTTAACTGAGGCTCTATTGGGTCTTCAACAACCCATATCATATTGACTATAAACAACCTACAGACTTACATCCTTGTAAAATTTCTATTTCCATCATTATTCAACACAAAACCGACTTCTTAATTATCCCTAAAGATATCTAAATCACTATCTGCATCTTGAATACGAAGCCAAGGAAACCAATTTTCGCTAGAAGAACCATTATTATCAATTTGAGAAGTAGCATCTGTAAATGTTCTACTACCGGTTTATGTCAGTAATTGTATTATCTACCTTGGTAAAAGTTTGTTGAACTACTACCAATTCTTAACTACAAAATCTTTATCTCCATCTAAATCTTCAGCATCAAAGTCCAATACTGTACCATAATTTTTTACCGAAAGAACAACAGTGCTCATACTACTGGTGTAAGTTCCTGTACTATTTCGCCAATAGCATATTTATGTGCTGTTTGGTTTTACCTTCTGAATAAGTCTTGATGTATTTTTCAGTTCTTTTAAACTTCTCCATTCATGCTCAACATCCTTCATTAACAACGCATTATCAAGCTTTATTGTTCCTTTTGGAAAGATTGATTGGTCTTCAAAAAAACTCGACCTAACTTCTGTAACTATTAATGGTGATACTTTCCATTCATAGGTTTTCAATCGAAGTCCATCATAAACTCCTCTAGTTTTATCTGGTGAATATCCAACCGACCCGTTTTTAAAGAAGTTAGAAGCACACTCCAAACTATCAAAAATGCTTTCTGTATTCCAGTTTGCAGTTTCCTTAGCTTTGATAGAAAGAAATGTACCGTCTTCACTATTAAATTCTATTGCATAATTTCCATCGTTCTCATCAACAAAAAAATCTGCAAGATGGTGAACTCCTGGAAAAATTCGTCCACCAGCTATTGCGTTTAATTTTGACGAAGTGTCTCTCCTTGGAATAAAAACACCTTCTTTAATTTTACCATTTTCGTACCATTCCACAGCAATTCTATGAGCTCCATTTTCAGATGATATTCCTATTGATTTTGGCAATCCTTTAGGCCTAATCCCTTTAAGCCTAATTAGGCAAATACCTACTACACCTTTACCATTAACAAGCTTAGGGCTAAATGGTTTTGGTAAATAGTGAGTCAGAACATCCTTATCAAATTGATAGTTAATTAGAATACGCCTGTCTATGGTTCCTATTATCGTAGGTATCCTCATTCCGTATATTAATGATATTTGATTAATACTTTTCTTCTCTGTGAAATATGAAGTATTTTCTATATCCTAAAAAGTCTAGATTAAAAGTTATGAACCAAAAAGCGATGTCTTACTATTCTTTTGTTTTTTTATTTCATTAATTCTATTTGAAATTTTGTTGCATCAAATGCCATTTGTAAACCTTTAAGGTTAGGTTCCAATTTTATTTATCCTTTTCCACTTAGCTATCTGTATATCAAAGGTCTCTTTCAAACTACATAAAGGTTTTAAGCATGTATAAATAAGTTTATAAAATCGTCTATCATTTTTTACTTGGTAGCCGAAAGATAGCAAATCTGAAGTATGGATAACCAGAAAGAGAAAAGCTTTATTATTAAAATTAACCGAAAGTAAAACTTCCAGCAAAAGACAGCCACTAACTCATTGTAACCAGTTCTCCTTGTTTCGTAAAAGAATTTGTGGTATTAACTTTTATAAACTCACGAGGTGTAAAACCTGTATGCTTCTTAAATGTACGACTAAAGTTACTTGCCGTACCATATCCCACCTCAAAAGCTATTTTTTCTATACTTTCATTAGAATCGGTAAATTTTTCGATAGCATGAATTATCCGCAAATAATTAACGTGGTTATTAAAACTGATATTTTCTTTTTTAAATAATCGAGTTAAGTTCCTTACCGAAAAACCAAACTTAGCAGCAACAGAATCTAAGGTTATTTTTTCAGTATAATTCTGCTCTATATAGCATAAAACATTTTTTAAGCGTTCATTTTTAGGAGCTAAAAATCCTTTTAAAGGAAAGGCTTGTAATCCTTTCATATCTTTTAAAAGATCTAAAAAAGCATAAGCAAAATTGAAGTGTTGCTTATTTACCCCTTTAGAAATTTCATCAGGAAGTTTACTCAAATAGCGTAGGTTATTAACCACAAAATCGTTAGCACTTAACTGCAGAAAACCTTCTAAAGTTATTGTTTTAGGGAAATAAACCAGAAACATTTTCACCATTTCGTTTCGGCTTTGCAATTCATGTATTTTATTGGCTGGAATAATTCCTATAAAATGTTCAGGTAAAAAATACTGAGTGTCATCTACCTTAATATGCAACGTCCCTTTAATCATATAGATTAATTGATGATGTGCTTCATGGCAATGCGCATCTAGATTAAGGTATTCTACATTAGTAGTGATTGTGTAAATGTTATCTTTTTCCATATAAAATTTAAAAATAATCATAATGTCCATATTTGTCAAGAAAACGTCTTTTTTTACAATTAGGTTCTTTATCTATGTCTTTAACTTTGACTTAAAGAAATTAAGACATGGAAAACATAATAGATTTAGACGAGTTTTTAGGAGGTCATTTTTTATACACTTATGATAATGGCTGGAAATATGAAATGTATGTGAAAAATATTAACACCATTGATTACCGCATACATACAGGAATGGTTGGTGGACGCTGGGTGCGTGACCAAAAAGTAGACATTGTAAAGATTGTAGATGGTGTGTTTAAAATCTGCTGGACAGAACCTACCGGAACAGATGTTAGCTTAGACTTTGTACCAAACGAAAACAAATTACACGATGTTATTTTCTTCCCAAAATGGGTACACGAACGTCCTGATATCACAGTACGCTTTCAAAATGATTTTATCGATTTAATGGAAGAATCAAGAGAAAAATATGAAACCTACCCTAAATATGTTGTCCCTGAATTCGGAACCATTTTCTTTAAAAAGAACGAAGGACAAAACAATGAAAATGTTATTGCCGAAGCCCCTTACAACGGCATGATTGAAGATATGGTAAGTGAAAAACTGAGTTTTTCTTAAGTCCATACTTTCTCATGGCTTTATCAAGAAGGCAAATGACCCCAAGTTTGCCTTTTTGTAAGCCTTAATACAAAAACGAAATTATAAATAACTAGGCGTAGTAACTTTTTACAAAAGTTGATGCGTCATAAAACTAATTATTATGTCAAAATTAAATATTAAAGTCTTTAATGGAGGTGATACACCAGGAGGCTTTGCAGTAAACTCAACATTAATTTATGGAGAAAAAGACGCTATCATTTTAGACGCGCAATTTGCTCAATCTAGTGCACACAGATTGGTAGCTATGATTACTGAAAATGGTGTGAAACCGTCACGAATTTATATCAGTCACTTTCACCCAGATCACTTTTTGGGATTGAACGTTATAAAAAAAGAATTCCCTGATATTGAAGTATTATCACTTCCTTCTATAGCAGATGATATCAACGGTGCATTCGATTTTAAGATTGAATATTGGGGAAAAGAGGTTCTTGGATTAGATGGAGCTAAAGATAAGGTATATGTAAAACCTTATGATAAGGATTATTTAGAATTAGAAGGAAAAAAGATAGAAATTTTAGGTCCCCTACGCGGAGATTCTGATGATGCTTCTGCACTTTGGATACCTTCCATAAAAACCTTACTGGCTGTAGATACTGTATTTTCTCAAGCGTACGTCTGGATTGCCGATGCCAAAACTTTTGATTCTAGAAATGAATGGTTTAAAGTATTAGATAGCTTAGAAGCTTTAGATCCTGAAGTTGTTGTCCCTGGACATTCACCTTCAAACGACCCTAAATACTTCAATCCAAGCAATATTCAATTTACGAGAAAATATATTCAAGATTTTGATGAAGTGTGGAAAAATGCAGAAACCAGTGATGAAATCATTGAAAAAATGAGTGCTAAATATCCTGGTTTGGCAGCCAAAATATGTTTAGAAATGAGTGCTAAAATCTTAAAAGATCGTTTCCCATGGCTAGGTGAATATCCTCAAGCTTTGAGAGAGCTAGTACCTGAAATTTAAAAAAATGATTGTATCACAGTAAATTCCAAATAAAATGGAAACTAACATAAAATTTAATTACAACGACAAAACTGTTGTAATTACAGGTGCCGCCTCTGGTATAGGTAGAGCTACAGCAACAGCATTTGCTAAAAACGGCGCACAGGTTGTTATCGGTGATATTAGCGATGGCGCTAAAGAAACGGTGGAACTTATAAAAAAAGGGGGCTTTAAAGCAGATTTTGTAAAAACCAATGTTGCCAATGCTTCTGAAGTAAAAGCATTAGTAGATTATACCGTAAAAACCTATGGAAAAATAGATTTTGCGTTTAACAATGCAGGTTTATTACCTCCAACAGCACCTTTTGCAGAAGTGGAAGAAAAAGATTTTGATCGTATTATTGATGTTGATCTAAAAGGTGTATTTCTTTCTGTTAAATATGAAATTGAAGCCATGCTAAAAACAGGCGGAGGATCTATTGTTAACACAGCTTCAGTAGCAGGTGTTGTAGCTGATCCTGGAATGGCACCTTATGCAGCTGCTAAACATGGTGTTATTGGCTTAACCAAAGCAGCAGCACTAGATTATGCTGAGCAAAACATTAGAGTAAACGCTATTGCCCCAGGTTTAGTAAGAACTCCAATGACTGAAAGATGGTTGGCCGATCCTGAAATAAGTAAATCCTTAATGAATAACAGCCCTATGAAAAGACCTGCTGAACCTACAGAGTTAGCACATCCCGTGTTATTTTTATGTTCACCAGAAGCTTCCTTTGTAAGTGGATCTGTTTTTGTAATTGATGGTGGCCAAACGGCTCACTAATAGAAAATTGACTTTACCAAATGTTTGATTGACAAAACTTCCTTATCGGGAAGTTTTTGTTTTTTACTGAGTCCATAATTGTACTCATTTATTTCCAAAATTTCCACCACTCTTTTTCCTTCAGCTGTTCAACCCCTCTTCCCTGTTCAACTAATTGTTTGGCAAGCTCAAAATCCCAACCAATCTCAGCTCTTAAGTGTGGTCCCTCATGCCACGAGTCATAACTAACAATATTCCCAAAAGACTCTATCAATTGAACAAGCGATTCGGTACCTCCGAAAGGTAATCCACTTGGATTATAATATAAAGTTCCTTTATTATCTGATTTTTTAATTTTAAGTAATTCATAATCTCCTTCAAAAATTGTATAAACAACAGAGTCCAAACTCCAATTATCCGCTGTATTGAACATTGGATGCTTTAATCTTATTTCTGGATCTGTCAATTTCCAAAGTTCGTCATATACTTTGCGCTGTTCAGAATTTGGTTTAAGCTCAATTTTATTAAACCATTCTTTTGCATCAGCATCCAAATAGTCTATCCAGTATTCTATTTCATTTGATGGTTCAATTCCTGTCTCAAAGTATTTATCTTTTTCTTCTTTTAGTTTCAGAAAAAGAGTTTCTAATTTTTCATTCCTANTGGTATCGCCTATTTGATATTCTATATAAAAGTTATTTTCTCGCATTTTGTTATTGTAATAATCTTACTTTAACACTTTAGCTATTTTAATNGCTTGTTATAAAATGTAATTGCAGATTATAAAATATTATACCCAGATTTTCTGTTTTTTATTTTTCCCCAAGNTAAAACTTTTATTCCTTTTGAGTAATGAGTTTTATTTGGCTGTCCGCTTATTAATTTATNAAACCTTGNATAATTTAANTCTAAACTNTTTAAGCTAATTTCATTGATNGGCCATTCTAAATGATGGATTTCAAATTGGTTAATTGAGTTGTAAGTATCTTGAAAAAGTGCATANCTTTCTGTTAACCATTTGTCCAATTCCGTTTTACTGGTTAGTTCGTTTCCAATTTTAAAATCAACATCTAATTTGTCGTTAAATTCTGAATTTTGGGAGCTATAATTTTGCTTTCTTCTTTTAATTTTTGAATCCTTGTATGGAAGTTCTGAAATTCTTTTTGCCACTTTACATGATAAAAATTTTCCACCTTCGATACTTAAAAAGTAAACACCTGTTTTATTATTTGACTTAACATACGTGCGAATATTTATCTCATCAAAATCCGATATTGGAGGAAAATAAGGCAAGTTTTTTGGCCTAATCTTTTGCATTGTAAATGCCACAACCGAAACCCAAGGCTTGCCTTTAAAAAGGTCTATTTCCAATTCTTTAGGCACAAACTTTTTTAGCTCACTTATATCAACTTCATAATGAAGAAATATTACATCATTCCACTCTTGATAAAACTTCCAACTATCAGCTGGAAGCTTCCAAGGTCTGTGTTCTGTTGTATTTAATATTTCTTTAATTGTCAATTCGTAAAAAGGCTACAAAATCTTACATAGAAAAAAAAGTCCCAAACATCCATGCTATAATTTGGATATTAAGGACTTAAAGTATGTCTATTTTTTATTAATTAGCGACCTCACTCATAAACTTGATACGGTACAGACGCAGCTCTTCATCGTCATAGTCTCCATCAAATTCATCTATAGCATCAGAAATTTTATCGCTTTCAGATTCCATAAAATACTCGTGGATTTCTTCTTGTTGGTCTTCATCTAAAATTTCGTCTATCCAATAATCTATATTCAATTTTGTACCAGAGAATACTATAGATTCCATTTCCTTTATAAATTCTGGCATCTCCATACCTTTAGACGAAGCTATATCGCTTAGTGGCAATTTTCTATCCACATTCTGAATGATGTAAAGCTTAATAGCTGAGTTGCTTCCTGTGGACTTTACCACCATATCATCTGGTCTTATGATATCGTTTTCTTCAACATAGTCCGAGATTAAAGCCACAAAATCTTTTCCGTATTTTTTTGCCTTGCTCTCACCCACTCCATGCACGTTGGTAAGCTCTTCTATACTCACAGGATATTTTAAAGCCATATCCTCTAAAGATGGATCTTGAAAAATAACAAATGGTGGTACACCTAGCTTTTTAGCATTTCGTTTTCTTAAATCCTTAAGCATAGTCATAAGCTTTTCATCAGCTACTGCATTGCCACCTTTAGCATTAGTTACAATACCATCATTTGCTTCCTCATCATATACATGATCTTCAGCCATCATAAATGATTTTGGATCCTTTAGGAAAGCACTACCAGATTCGCTTAGTCTTAAAACTCCATAGGTCTCAATATCTTTTTTTAGATAACCAGCTACTAACACTTGACGAATTAAGGCCATCCAATATCTAGCATCATTATCTTTACCTATTCCAAAAAATGGTTGCGCATCAGTTTTGTGAGATGTAATTAAAGCATTGGATTTACCAACTATTACCTGTACTAAATCTTTAGCTTTATATTTTTCGTTTGTTTTTTGTACTGTATCGAGAAGTATTTTAACCTGGTCTTTAGCTTCTACCTGCTTTTTAGGATTACGAACATTATCGTCCATATCACCTCCTTCACCTGTTTCAGTATCAAACTCTTCACCAAAATAATGAAGAATGAATTTTCTTCTAGAAACTGAAGTTTCAGCAAAAGCCACTACTTCTTGCAACAGTGCATGACCAATTTCTTGCTCTGCTACTGGCTTGCCAGACATAAATTTCTCTAGCTTTTCTATATCCTTATATGCGTAATAGGCTAAACAATGACCTTCCCCACCATCTCTACCTGCTCTTCCGGTTTCTTGATAATAACTTTCTATACTCTTTGGAATATCATGATGAATTACAAAACGTACATCTGGCTTATCGATACCCATTCCGAATGCAATCGTAGCGACCACAACATCAGTATCTTCCATCAAGAACATATCCTGGTGTTTTACTCTAGTTTTAGCATCTAAACCTGCGTGATATGGCACAGCTTTAATACCATTGACTTGAAGGACTTGCGCTAATTCTTCAACACGTTTTCTACTTAAACAGTATACAATACCAGACTTGCCTTCATTTTGTTTTATAAAGCGAATAATATCGGCATCGACATTCTTGGTTTTTGGTCGTACTTCGTAAAATAAGTTTGGCCTGTTGAAGGAGGCTTTAAAAGTCACCGCATCCGTCATTCCCAAACTTTTTAGAATATCTTCCTGAACTTTCGGAGTCGCTGTTGCAGTTAATCCAACAATCGGAATATCTTCACCAATTCGTTTTATAATCTGTCTTAAATTTCGGTATTCTGGCCTAAAATCGTGTCCCCATTCACTAATACAATGGGCTTCATCAACTGCCATAAAAGAAATCTTAACCGATTTTAAGAAATCTACATATTCCTCTTTCGTTAAAGATTCTGGCGCTACATAAAGTAATTTTGTAATTCCGTTTACAATATCGTCCTTAACACGTTTTACTTCAGTTTTGTTCAAAGATGAATTTAATACGTGTGCTACACCTTCATGTTCAGACACAGCTCTTATAGCATCCACCTGATTTTTCATTAAAGCAATAAGTGGAGAAACCACTATAGCTGTACCTTCTTTTATTAAAGCTGGTAGCTGATAACACAATGATTTTCCGCCTCCTGTGGGCATAATAACAAAGGTGTTATTTCCTGCCACAACGTTTCTTATAACTTCCTCTTGAAGACCTTTGAATTCTGAAAAACCAAAGTATTTTTTTAGTGCGGAGTGTAAGTCAATTTCTGCAATACTCATTAATCCCTATTAGTATTTTATATACATTTGCAACAAGTTTAAAGATAACAATTTCTTTAAACTTAAAAAATTCAATAAAGAATAAGTTTTGAACACTACACAATCGATACTAAATACTGCAAAAAACACCATAAAATTAGAGAGCAAAGCCATAGACCATATAGCTGAATTATTGACCGATGATTTTGCTAAATCCGTTGAGCTTATTTACAACTCTAAAGGACGAGTTATTATAACTGGCGTTGGTAAGAGTGCCATTATTGCTAATAAAATTGTAGCAACATTAAACTCTACTGGAACACCTGCCGTTTTTATGCATGCTGCAGATGCAATTCATGGAGATCTTGGATTAATCTTAAAAGATGATGTTGTTATCTGTATTTCAAAAAGTGGAAATACTCCAGAAATTAAGGTTCTAGTACCACTTATTAAGAACGCAAAGAATAAAATGATTGCGCTTACAGGTAATAAAGATTCCTTTTTGGGTCAACAAGCCAATTATATTCTTAATACTTATGTGGAACAAGAGGCTTGCCCAAATAACTTAGCTCCTACCACTAGTACTACCGCTCAATTGGTAATGGGTGATGCACTTGCTATTTGTCTGTTAGAATTACGAGGCTTTTCAAGTAAAGACTTTGCCAAATACCATCCTGGTGGAGCACTCGGCAAACGTTTATATCTAAGAGTTAACGATTTATCTTCTCAAAACCAAAAACCGCAAGTCGGTTTAGAAACAAGCTTAAAAGAAGTTATTGTAGAAATTACCGAAAAAATGTTAGGTGTAACTGCTGTAATCGACAATAACAAAATCGCAGGTATTATCACTGATGGTGACCTTAGACGTATGTTAAGTAAAAGTGATGATATTGCGAGTCTAAAAGCAAAAGACATTATGAGTAGTAACCCTAGAAGAATCGATGAGAATGCTATGGCTGTTGATGCCAAAGAGCTCATGGAAGAATTTGGCATCTCTCAGCTTTTAGTAGAACAAGATGGTGAATATGCTGGAGTTGTACATCTACACGACTTAATTAAAGAAGGTATAATATAATGGCAAAGAAGACGGTTGACGAAATGTCATTTCTAGACCATCTTGAAGACTTAAGATGGCATTTAATTAGGGCTACACTCGGCGTTGTTGTTGCTGCAACTTTGGCTTTTATTTTTAAAAAGTTCATTTTTGATGTTATCATTTTTGGCCCAACTGTAATGACATTCCCTACATATCAGTGGCTTTGTCAAGCTTCTGAATTTTTGGGTATGACCGACACAACCTTTTGTGCTGAAAAGTTACCTTTCATCATACAGAACAGAACTGTTGCTGGTCAGTTTTCCGCACATATATGGACTTCTATCTATGCTGGTTTTATTATTTCATTTCCATACGTTCTTTACCAATTATGGAGCTTTATAAGTCCAGGTTTAAGACCTAATGAGCGTAAAAACTCAAGAGGTTTTTTAGTAGTTGCCTCTCTTCTATTTTTTATAGGAGTACTTTTCGGATACTATATTATTACACCTCTATCCCTAAACTTTTTGGCTAACTACCAAATCAGTGAGCAAATACAGAACGAGTTTGATGTTAGTTCTGTCATTGCAATTGTAAGATCTTCTGCTATTGCTTCTGGTTTTGTATTTGAGTTACCTATAATTATTTATTTCCTTACTAAGGTAGGATTAGTAACTCCTAAAATTTTGAAACAATATCGAAAATTCGCATTAGTCATTGTTTTAATAGTTTCTGCTATTATTACTCCACCAGATATTGCCAGCCAAGTTATTGTAGCGATTCCTATTTTGATATTATATCAAATTAGTATTTATATCTCTGCTATTGTAGCGAAAAATCAATCTCGAAAATCCTCGAGAGCTAACAAAAATTAACCCTAAATTATGTCTGATATCGTAAAAGAATTCAACGAATACCGTTCTAAAATGAACGATAAAATTCTAGCTGATAACAATAAGATTGTTAAGCGCATTTTTAACCTAGATACTAATGCTTTTGCTGAAGGTGCTTTAGATAAAAAAACGAAAGAACTTCTTGGTTTGGTTGCATCAACTGTATTACGTTGTGATGATTGTGTAAAATATCACCTTGAATCTTCGTATAATGAAGGTGTCACTAAAGCTGAAGTTAGTGAAGCTTTGGGTATAGCTACCTTGATTGGCGGAACTATAGTTATTCCACAATTGAGAAGAGCCCACGAATACTGGGAAGCCATAGAAAATCAAGGTTAAACTTTTTATAAATCATTGCTTAAAAAAGCATAATCTATATGATTTTGTTATTTTTAGCGTTCTTTGATTACCTATGAAATTACGAGCTGAACATTTAATGAAGTCCTACAGTGGACGAAAAGTAGTAAAGGATGTTTCTTTGGAAGTTAACCAAGGAGAGATTGTTGGATTATTAGGACCAAATGGTGCAGGTAAAACAACCTCTTTTTACATGATAGTTGGTATCATCAAACCTAATGGTGGTAATATCTTTTTAGACAACACCAACATTACTAAGTTTCCAATGTACAAAAGAGCTCAAAACGGTATAGGTTATTTGGCTCAGGAAGCTTCTGTGTTTAGAAAACTGAGTATTGAAGACAACATTCTTAGTGTACTCCAATTGACCAAATTGAGTAAGAAAGAACAACACGAAAAAATGGAGTCGCTTATTGAAGAGTTCGGTTTAGGACATATTAGAACCAACCGCGGCGATTTATTGTCTGGTGGCGAGCGTAGACGTACTGAAATTGCTCGTGCATTAGCAACAGATCCTAATTTTATTCTTTTAGATGAACCTTTTGCTGGTGTAGATCCTGTTGCCGTTGAAGATATTCAGCGTATTGTTGCTAAACTTACCAAGAAGAATATAGGCATTCTTATTACTGATCACAACGTACAAGAGACATTGGCTATTACAGACAGAACTTACCTTATGTTTGAAGGAGGCATCCTGAAAGCTGGTAAACCTGAAGAGTTAGCCAGTGATGAAATGGTTCGTAAAGTTTATTTAGGCCAAAACTTTGAGCTACGTAAAAAGAAATTAGAATTTTAGATTTTTTCCCTGTTTTTAAGTCTGGTTACGAATACTATAAAGCCGTATACAAACATGGCTTGTATTAATGTATTGATAGTCCAAAAAACAACTCTCATATATAAATCTTCAGCCACATAAAAAGGTAAATTTCTATTAATTAAACTTATAGGTAAGCTAAAAACTGACATTATAATTGAAGTTACCGTAAACAATTCATTTTTGGAGCGGTGCAAAAACACATCTGCTAAACCAACAAGAAACTCAATCACCATTAAAACAAAAAAGACAATGAGGAAAGATTTTAATTTAAACTTTTTCATTTTTAATATTATTTAATGTTCGACTTATTAGCTTCAACTTCACTCAATAATTTCTTTTGGTATCGTCCTTGAACAATATCTACAATCACAAGCACTGCTATTACAAAATAGAAAGTTGTTTTACTCATCGGTACTATTTCGTTTCCAAAAATCTTTAAATGTGCTAAATGACCTCCTTCAGTCACTAGCATTATACCAACAATAAACAATATAAATAAACCTAAAACCTCATACATTCTGTTTTTTGCTAAGAACGCTGAGATTCTATCTGCTAAGAAAAGCATCAATAAGCCACTAGCAACAATAGCTATAGCCATAACAATAAATGCTGTTGTTGAGTTTTCAATTTCACTTGTTAGACCTATTGCTGCCAATATAGAATCAAAAGAAAATACCAAATTCATAATAACTATACTAGTAATGGTTGCATTTGCTGACTTTTTTGTCTTTTTATCATCTTCTACATCATGATCTAAGTTAGGTAATGAAATCATGTGCCAAATTTCTTTAATCGCTGTATAAATGATAAATCCTCCTCCGACAAGTACAATAATACTATGGCCATTAAAAGCAAAATCTAATACGTTTTCAATTTCACCAGTTAGAAATGAAAATGGTTCTTGAAAAAAACCTATAACACGTACAAGAATAAATAACAGTACTATTCTAAGTACAATTGCTATCAAAATTCCTGTTTTTCTTACTCTTTTTTGATCGGCTTCTGGAGCTTTTTTAGATTCTAGAGATATGTAAAGTAGATTATCGAACCCTAAGACTGCTTGTAACATCACAAGCATTAATAGTGTAAAAATAATTTGAGCCATAGTTTAGCTAGACGGTTTTTTTTGGTTAGTTATATAAGGTTTAGTTTATGTTTTTCGCATCCAATAATGATAATAGGATATACATAATTATCACTATGGGTATTGCTGCGAATTGCAATATAATTAATAATACCACACTAAGTATTAGAAAGATATATCTTATTGCATTATTTTTAAAACTCCAGTTTTTAAATTTTAAGGCAAATAACTTTATACTTGAGTTTAGTAGATAACAACTTAATAAAGTTATAAAAATCAAAAACCATTTATTAATAATGATATTGTTCATAATATCATTGTTCTGAAACTCTAGAATTAATGGTAGGGAAAGTATCAATAATGTGTTTGCGGGTGTAGGAAGACCTTTAAAAAATGTTTGCTGATCTTCATCTAGATTAAATCTTGCCAAACGAAATGCTGATGCTAAAGGAATCAACAACCCTATTAATGGCAAAACTGACATTTTAAAACCTTGCCAGTGAAAAACTGAATTCCAACTGTCGTTATAAATTGCGTAATCTGGAGCATCTACAGTTAATGAAATTAATTTAAACATCACTATTCCAGGTACAACTCCACTCGTTACCAAATCCGCTAAAGAATCTAACTGAATTCCTAGTGGACTTTGCACTTTTAATTTGCGCGCTAAAAGCCCATCAAAAAAATCAAAAAATATACCTAGAAAAACAAAAAAAGCAGCACTAACAAAATTACCATGGACTGCAAAAATTACGGCAATACAACCTGAAAATAAATTTAGTAAGGTTACTAAATTGGGAATATGATGTTTTAGGCTCATCGAAATAGTTTATGTAAAAATAAAAAAGTATTTCAGTCTAATCTTATTATTTTCTATTTTGACCCAAAATAAAACAATAAGAAGGCTATTTTACAGTTAAATAGATAGAAAAATATTGTGCATCTTTGTAAAAAATTTTGCTGTTGAAAAATTACTATGTAATTCTCTTAACTCTCGCTACATTTCTTGTTTCAGCTCAAACTACTAGAAAATATTCTAATGAATTTATGAATATTGGTGTAGATGCTGCTGCTTTGGGTATGAGCAATGCCGTGGTTTCACAAACTTCCGATGTCAATTCTGGCTACTGGAACCCTGCAGGATTAGTGCATTTAGAAGACAACCAGCTTGCTCTAATGCATTCTAGTTATTTTGCCAACATTGCCAATTATAATTACATCGCCTACGGAATGTCTTTGGATGACAGAAGCGCTGTTGGAATATCTTTAATAAGGTTTGGTGTAGATGATATTTTAGATACTACACAATTAATTGACGACCAAGGTAATATTAATTACGATAGGATAAGTACATTTTCAACCGCAGATTATGGGTTAACCTTTTCTTATGCTAGAAAGTTACCTTTAGATGGTTTGAACTTTGGAGTAAACGCTAAAATAATAAGACGTATTATCGGTGACTTTGCCTCTGCTTGGGGTTTTGGTCTTGATGCTGGCATTCAATTTGAAGGAAATAATGGCTGGAAATTTGGATTGATGGTACGTGACATAACCACAACTTACAATGCTTGGTCTATAGACGAAGAAAAGTTTGAACAAATTAGTGGTGCTGTTGAAGGCCATAACCAAGAACTTCCTGAAACGACTGAAATTACCATACCTAAATTACAATTTGGTTTATCTAAAAAATGGATTTTTCATTATGACTATTCCTTACTTGCTGCTGCTAACTTAAATGTTCGTTTTGCTGAAAACAATGATATTATTTCAACTTCGTTTGCAAGTATAAATCCTGCCTTAGGTTTTGAATTCGGTTATACAGATTTAGTATTTTTGAGAGGTGGTGTTGGTAATTTTCAGAATGAACTTCAGGTTGACGATTCTGAAAAAGTTACTTTTCAGCCTAATTTTGGAGTCGGTTTTAAATACAAAGGTATTCACATAGATTATGCCTTTACAGATATTGGTGACCAAAGTGCAGCCTTATATTCTAATGTGTTTTCACTTAAAATAGACTTTAGCATTTTCAGATAAACAAGTGATGAGACTAAACGCTTTATTTCTTCTTCTAACTTTTTCTATTGTTTCGCTTTCCGCACAACAATTCAAACTATCACCAAGCGCAGAATTATCTGTACTCACGGTTGGATCTGGTGAATCTTTGAATGATGCTTTTGGACATAATGCTTTTAGAATTAAAGATAGAACCTTAGGTATTGACATTGTTTACGGTTACGGTGAATACGACTTTGGAGCTCCAAATTTTTATTTAAAGTTTGCGCGTGGAAAATTAAACTACCTCATAAGTAGAGACAGCTTTAGAGATTTTTATAATCATTACCTGTATTATAATAGGACTATAGAAGAACAAGTTTTAAATCTTTCTCCTGAACAAAAACAAAGGTTATTTGATTACTTAGAAAACAACTACAAACCAGAAAACAGAAGGTATCTCTACGATTTTTTCTATGATAACTGTGCAACACGAATAAGAGATGTTAGTGAAATTGCTACCAACAATTCTATACAATTTGATACGCCTAAGAATTTTGAATCTAAGACATTTCGAGAACTTATTCATGAACACGTAGAGCTTAATTCTTGGGGAAGTTTTGGTATTGATATCGCGCTAGGTTCCGTTGTTGATAAGGAGGCGACACCTAGAGAATTTATGTTCTTACCAAAATATATTCATGAGTTTTTTGAAAATGCAAAAATCAATGATTCAGATGATTTAGTTAAATCCTCATCTGTTGTTTTACAAAAGAAGCCAAGTGATTCTGGTTCTAACTTTTTGTTGAGTCCACTAATGATTCTAGGTATTATTTCTATTGTAATTCTATACATCACCTATAAAGATTTTAAAACAGAGAAAAGAAGTAGATGGTTAGATATTGTTCTATTTAGTATCACCGGAATTATTGGTGTTATTCTTTTATTGTTGTGGTTTGCTACCGACCACACAGCTACTGCTCAAAATTATAATCTACTATGGGCATTTCCGCTTAACCTTTTTGTAATTGGAGCCATCGTTAAAAACAAACAAAAAAATTGGGTTAAGAGTTACATTAAGTTTTTAATTATTATGCTTTGCCTAATGACTTTGCATTGGATTATAGGAATCCAAGTCTTCACGATTGGTCTTATGCCTCTAATGATTGCTTTATTGGTAAGATACGTTTACCTTTTAAAGTGCTTAAATTCCTGATAATTACTGACCTCTATAATAAAGTATTGTACTTAAAGTTTTAATAGCAATATTAAAGTCGAGAAAGATACTTCTATGTTTGATATAGAACAAATCATATTGCAGTTTTAAAAGACTATCATCAACAGAAGCACCATATCTAGTCTTAACTTGAGCCCAACCTGTAAGACCTGGTTTTATAATATGACGTGTTTCGTAAAATGGAATTATACGCGATAATTCATTTACAAAAAATGGTCGTTCTGGCCTTGGTCCAATAATACTCATGTCTCCTTTTAAAACATTGTAGAATTGTGGTATTTCGTCTAACCTGGAACGTCTAAGGAATTTCCCAAATGCTGTAACTCGTTTGTCATCTTTTTTTGCCCATTTTACACCATCAGCCTCAGCATTCACTATCATGGTTCTCAACTTCAGAATATTGAATGGTTTCCCATTTCTACCAACACGTTCTTGAGAATAAAACAAAGGTCCTTTATTACCTAATAGATTACCTATGTAAATTAATGGTAGCAAAATAATACCAATTAAGACACCTACGATTGAGAACAAAACATCAAACAAACGGTGAAAGAAAATGTATAGTTGATTCTCATTACTTCTACTAAACGGGAAATACTTATAAAAATCCTTTCCTACAAATTGAATTGGAACTCTAAGAAGCATTTCTTCATAAACCTGAGTATAATCACGAATTTTAAATCCACGTTCTAGTAAAAGCATTAAATCATGATACACCTCAGCCGTTATTGCTTCTGTATTAAAACTAGCAACTAATATCTCTGAAATTTTTTCTTTTTCTATGATGTCTAGAAAGTCAGCAGAATCAAACTCCTTTAAACCTTTGAATTTTACAGATTCTGAAGTCGTTTCCTCACTATTTATAAAACCAACTATTTTGTAATTAGGATCTGAATTGCGTAAGGATTTAACCAGACTATCTATATTAGACACTTCACCAACAACTAAAACCCTTTTATAAAAACGAGGAGATTCAATCAGATAAATGTATAGAAAACGCCAAAGTAAAATTGAGGCAATTATAGTTAAGTAAAAATAGGCTATTTGGATACGTTCTTCCGGTAGATAAGGTGACAACACTGGTGTTAACAGATAAAATAAAACAACAGTGGATGTGGTTATAACTACATTTCTAAAAGTAGAATCTAATTGACTAGCTTTTTGAAGGTCATAGATTTCAAAAACAGATCCAAAAACTGTTATATAAAATCCAAGTAAAATGAGAGCTGTAGAATTATTAGAACTGACTTCTAAATATTCAATCTCAGAAGAAAGGCTAATGATGTAAAGACCTAAGAATACCATGATAAGATCTACTATTCTAAGTAGAATCTTACGTTCTGAAACTTCGAAATGAATTCCTTTTTTCTTAGCCATTTAAGGGACAACTATAGGGTAAAGATAATAAGTACAATTGATTTTTGGCGTTATGTTAGGCTAAAAGCTTTTCCCATAAGTGTTTTACCCTGTTCCAATCAAAATTTTCAACTTTAAGACGAGCACTTTTAGTTGTCTTTAATCTAAAGGTATCATTATTTTTAAATTTTAAGATTGCTTGAACCAGTTCCTCTATATTATTTGGCGAAACCAAAAGCCCATCTTCCTCATTATTAATCAAAAAAGGGATTCCTCCAACATTTGTTGAGACAATAGGTAAGCCTAAAGCCATAGCTTCAATAACACTAACAGGCGTATTATCAAAGTTTGTTGTATTAATGAAAACATTAGATTTTTGNGATAATTTAATCCANTCTTCTTTNGTCAATTTTCCTGTGAAATTTACAGCTANNTTTTTGTNTGTTGCNAGTTTCTTTGTTTCGCTTAGTGAACCATCAACCTCAGGCCCNACCATAGTCAATTTTGCTNCATAGCCNTTTTTCAGTAACTCTTCCAAAACTAAAACTGCTAATTNNGGATTATANATTTCAGAAAATGATCTTACCCAAAGTAAATTTATACTATCTATTTTTCTTTCATTGTAATCATANTTTTCAATTTCAATAGTATTTGGGATGTANTCAACACTCTNATATCCATAGNTTTCAAATACAGATTTCAAAAAATTTGATGGTGCTANAAGTTTATACGCATTTTCAAAAATCATAGCACTCAANTTAGGANTNTTTTTTAACCTTGATTCTAAATTACCACCATGAAGTATATTTATATATTTNATATTAAAAACTCTACACAATTGGCTTATTATTAAAGCATAATAAAAATTTACTGTACTATATGTATCAATAAGCACAATATCTGCTTTAGCTGAATTNGTAATAACCAACCAAACCATATCTAAAATACGNANGGTTTTATTAGACTTATCNGAAGCTNTTTTTACTGAATAGTTTTCACCTAGATGTGCACCTAAGGTATCTATGGTAGATTTTGTCTTACCTGTTTTTGATAAGGCGTTTCCTATGTATAGGACGTTTTTCATTTTTAATATTTAGGAGGGCTAAGCTATAAAAAAACGCAGGTGCTGCTAGCCGAATTGCAGAATGATTTATGGTTGCAAACCAAAATGAGAGAAACGCATAAAAAAATAAATTCTTTCTATTAATCGATCTGTAAGATAAAGGAGTGAAAATTAATATAATAATAATCAAAATACCCATTATCCCATGTTCTGAAAGAAGCCTACTAATTTCATTATGAGTAACCACTGATACTCCCTCTTCTCTATTATATTTTGTATTACTCGCGCCTATACCTAAAAAAGGGTTTTCTACAAAGCCTTGTAATTCATTGTAAAACAATTCGACTCTTCCTGTACTAACATCTCCCTTATCTCTACCCAACGCATCTTGATTAGCATATCTCTTATCAATCAATCCACCTGTATTTAAAGAACTTATAAACCAAGTTAATCCTAAACAAACAATTAATAAAAAAAATGAACTAAGTATCTTATTTTTTAATCTTGGCTTAGCTCTAATGAATATAAAAAATAAAAATGCAGCAATTGTTATTACAGCTGCAAACACACCACCTCTACTAAAGGTTATAACAGCCCTGTAAGATAACAAACCTAAAAATACCATATTGAATATTTTTAAAAATAAATTAGGAGATTTCAGAAGTATCCTAACTGTAAATGTAAACATTCCCAACCCTAATATAGTAGCTACCTGATTAGGACCAAAACCACCTGAAGTACGAAAATTTGAAGCTGTATTATGGATTGTTTCTTTTATACTTGGATTATATAAAAAAAGATATGTTGTCATGCTAACTATTGGTAAAGAAGCGTAAGCCAACATATCAATAATATCACCATTACTTACTTTTTTGTTATAAAAAAATAAAGAGGCTAACCCTAAGCACACTGGACCGCTCAATGCAAATGCAATATTTGTTCTAAAATTTGCATCTACATCTAGGTCTACAGATGCAACTAATACACTTGGAACCAAAAGAATTAAATATACAAAATATGGAAAACCTTTGCCTGAAATACCTTTGAAGAACATTCCCATCAAAACAAATAAGATAACAAGATATTTTGAGCTTTCGTATGCTAAGCCTCCTTTTGTCATCCTGAATAAAACCTCGGCGCCTACAAAATATGCACAACCATTTAATACAAAAGAAAGTTTGTTCTTATTTCCGGTCAAAATCAACCCTCCTAAGAAATAAATAAGAGCCGTAAAAAAGTACACATTTGATAATGGTTTGACTAGGTATACTAAAATACCTATCAGCACATGAAAAAGTACTAGAAAAATATATTTATTATCAGATCTCAATAAGAATCTTTAATAGGTTTCGCACAAAATTAACGAAACATATTCTTATAATCATTTAATGGAAATTTATAACTGTAACTTTTTCCTGATAAATAAATAAAAAAGTGTATTACAAAAACTGGGAATTTAGTATCCAAACTTTTTAAATATTTATCATAAATAGAGTTATTATACTTACTTATTAAAAAAGGAGATGCCTTTTTATTGTAGTAATAATTTTGTATTTGAACATCATCAATATTTTTCTCTAGAAAAGTATAATAGTTATGAGAGAAATTTGATGTATAAACTTCAAATAAAGATAATGGCTCTCGTTTCTTTTCATAGTAAAAAAGTATAGACTTAGAAACATCTATCAGCACCCACTTATTTAGCTCTTTGGAGAAAATTTCATTGGTAGAATGTCCACCATACTTTTTATCAAATGGAATCATAGTAATCCCCCATTCACGAACCTTAATATCATTAATTACACAAAAATTGTTAAAAATTTGAGACATATCACTGCAAACGCCTCCATTACCATTAATCATAGCTTTTAAAGCTTCTTCAGATGCTAGACTCAGTCCTTTACCTCCTTTAATGTTTTTTTTAAGCCAGAGTGCTATAGAAATAGCTTTATCTAAGTCAGAATTAGGTTTTCCTTCCTTAAAGATTATTTCATTTACTTCATAAAACAAACTTGNAATTGTAGCTTTTTTGTTTTCGATATTATAATAATCGTCATCAAGCTTTTTTATAGTTGAATTTTTTGAAAGCAACCTAAATCTTGTAATATACAATAGTGGATGTCTACGCAGAGCCCATGAGATTTTGTTAAGTCCAAAAACCATGAAGTTGAATTTATTAATATTTAGCTAATTAGTTATAATATTATAAATTACGAGGTAGGGCCCATTAATTTTACACAAATATAACATTGTCCGTCAATGAATAAATTCTCAATTGAATTAAACGGCCTTTTATTCGCCTAATAACATTTTTATTCGCTCAATATAATATAAATAAGAGAATTTTCTTACATTTTCAGTATTACTTTCTACCATTTGCGTATAAGAATCAAATGACATTAAAAGGGTCTTAGTAATGACTTTCAAAACATTACCCTCATTAATAGGGGTAATTAAAAATCCATTTTCACCGTCTTTGACATATTGACCAATGGAAGATATATTTGAAACAATTGGAAGACAGCCAAAATTCATAGCCTCCGCGATAACTTTAGGAAAACCTTCAGAAGCTGTGGTTGGCATTATAAAAAAATGTGACTTTTCATAAACTTTAAATAGTTTATCTGTCGGCAAAAAGCCATGAAAAATAAAATCAATTTTACTATTCGTACTTAAGCTTTTAAAATACTCTATCTCAGAACCATTACCAACCAAATGTACAGTCCCAACTTTATTAGACATTTCCTCATCTAAACTATTAAAAGCCTTAATGATACGCTCAACCCCTTTTTCTCGTTCTAATCTTCCGGCATAACAAAAATTAATTGGACCATTATTACTTTTAGCGCTTCGTACTTTTACTCCATTTTCCAAATCGATTTCCGTAAGACATGGATTTTCAAAACTCAAACAATGTGTTTTTTGATCTGGCCAACTTCCGTTTATAGTGACTTTTCGACTTTGATGTTTTAGCATAAACCGTTGTAAAGCATAACCTAAGGGTGGAGATTCTTGATTCCAATTACCAGCATACTTATACCAGCCTTTCTTCTTAGAAAAAAGTGTTAAATATGGAATTAAAAAAACACCTATTCCTGTTGGTGCTCTCAATTGAAAACAATCTGTTTTTTTTAGCACCGAGTTTACCGTCTTTACAACTTTTGGTGCAGATAAAGCAACTTTAATTTTATCTATTACCGAATGACCTCCAGAGGGTTTAATGGGTACAAATTTAATTTTATCACTTGTATAAGGTAACGAACTATCTGGCGCCTCAACATCATGAAACATAGCTATATGATAGATTTCATCAAAAATTTGAGCTAAAAAGTTGATTTCGGTTATGGTTGGTCCCCAACCTACTATAGTTCCATCTTCTAATTTATAGTGCTCGGTATGGGATATAATTGCAAGTTTCAATTAATTTAATTTTTGGCTGAATTTAATAATTCTTCATAAATAGAAACACAGGATTTAAGGTAAGCTTCTTCTGAGAAATTTTGATTGTAAAATAACTCTATTTTAGCTTCTAGTTCATTTTTATTTTTCAAAAGCACATCTATATGCTTTAACCAATTGTTTACCTCAAAATCGTTTTGAATAAATTCTTGAAAATCTAAATTTACCTTATCAGCTACTTCACCTGTATTATATGCCACAAAAGGTAGATTTTCACTTAGATACTCTATAGCAACCAAAGGACCTGTTTCAGATTTTGCGGTATGTATCCCTATATCATATTTGTGCAATTCATTCCTAATATCCTTACAATCGGTAATGATTGTTACTTTGTTAGCGATATTGAAATTTTCAATCTGTGCTTTAATATTCTCAAAATAGGTCTTATCAACGGGTTGACCGTAAATTGTAAAATGATAATTATCTGGGCAACTTTTTATCACATCCAACAGATACTCATAGTTTTTTTGAGGTCTAAAATTACCAACCGAAACTATTTCTACTTTGTTGTTATAAGTTCTTTTATCTTTTATGCTAATTTCACTTTTCCTTATAATATTAGCTAATTTATAAATATTAGTATTCAAGCTATTTTCTCTTGCCCACAATACTAATTCTTCGCTCACACCTATGTAAGCAGAACATTTTTTAATTGCTACTTTTATACTCTTGCTGATAGATTTATTTTCTGAAATTTTCCCAAAGTGATCATGAAAAACAACAACACTTTTTTTATATAATCTAGTCAGATAAAAAAGTAAAGACACATATCTAAGGACTTGCCTTAAATGAATATGAATAACATCATGTTTTTGTAATTCTTTATAGAGTTCAAAGAGGTAGATAGGATTAAATTTATTCTTTCTATGTATATATGTTATAGGTATTTCAGAATCTAACTGAGCATCTAGTTGCCCCTCTTGTAAAAGACAAATTACACTAACATCATGCTGACTTTCGTGTAATAAATTTGTGAGATCTACTAGAACACGCTCTGCTCCACCAACTTCTAACCTATCTATTACCTGAACAATTTTCATAACTACAACTGCCCTATTTTTGAACCTTCTTTAAGCTTAACAGAAGCTAGCCTCCAAGATTTCAACACCTGAAATAAGATAAGTGGAAAAATTAAGATTGAAAAAAATGCACCTACAATCTTAAGCGCTTTATTTCCTTTAAATTTATAAGGTATTACAGATGAAGGTACAGTTCTTATCAACTCTAATCTTGCTCTATGATTACCATAATATTTGCGATACAAGTACAAAACACTAGGAATTGGTCTTGGCGCAAAAACATTTTTTGGTCTAAATGCATCCCAACTTCCCATATCTCTTAAACCACCTGAACCAACTTTTAAGTGCACTCGCTTAGCGTAAGGATTAGAAACGTTAATAAAGTCATTTTTATGAGCTCTTAAACCAAATTCACTATCACCCATTCGTTGTTTTTCAAATTGCCTATCAAAGAGTCTTATGTCTTTAAAAACTTCCTTTTTTATAAGAACATTACCTGTATCTAATTGATCTGAACGTCTAAAAAACGAATAGTTTTCAGGAATTTTATCACCAAGAACTGACAATGATACTCCTGATGATATGTCTGCATTAAAAAAATCGATACATTTTAAATGATTTGAAATCCAATTTGACTCTACTCTACTGTCATCATCAAACAACAATATCAATTCCCCTTTACTTAATTTAATAGCTCTATTTCGTGCTAACCAAAGTGCTTTTTCTTGTTGATATTCTACTGTAATATCTAAATTATAAGACTCGTAAAATGATGCGTTAAAAGGTTCTGATTGGTCTATGATTATAACTTCGAAATTAGAATAGTCTTGTTGCTCAAGGTCTTTTAAAACATCATGTAAATACTTATATCTATTGAGTGTTGGAATTATAACGCTTACCTTTAGATTTTTCCCAATTAAAGAAGACTTAAAAGTATCCCAATTATCATAAGCTATAGGTTTCTTGAGATATTGAGAACGTTTTATGTGTTTACTTTTATAAAATCCTTTAAACTCCTTTATTGGGTTTTTAAAACTCAATATTCTAATCATCAAAACATAAATACTCCAAAATGCACTGAAATACTTCCTTAAAAAATAATAATTATCCTTTACAGAAATACTATTAAAGCTACTGTAGGTTTCAGTTTTACCTATGTAACCCAACTGTATAGCTTGCCAGGACAAATCGTATAACTTTGCGTTTTCTGAAGTGTAGTTTTCATCAGGTTGTAACTGATTTTTTACTTCAATTGGCAACTTCTCGTATATAGGAAAAATATATGCTGTTTTTGATGGCAATGTAAAGTAATGTGTGGGCTGTATGTACTTTAGAAAATTAAACATTTTCTAAAGGTTTTGCAGGAACTCCTACAAGTACGAGTTCTGAATCTGTATACGAGCTTACAACACATGCATTTGCACCAACTTTAATTTTATCTCCTAATTTTAAAGGACCTATTATGGTTGCATTAGCTCCAAGGTTACAATCATTACCAATTGTAAAATCGCCTTTTTCACATGATTTATTTATTCCTAACACATTTCCTCCTGTCAACGTTATATTAGACCCAATTATACAGACGCCATTGACTACAATTCCTAATGCAGGATGATGAATCAATAACCCTCCTTTAATATCAGCTTTATAATGTATATCTATATTAGATATTATTTGAAATACAAAAGAAAAAGGAAGATAGAGTATTCTTATCACAGGATACAAACTACCGAATAAATTATAACCACAACGTTCCAAACGATAATTAAAAAGCCCCCAAAATGATCGTGTAAAAAAGACAGTGAAAATCCGAAGCTTTTTTCTACCGATTGCCCTCTTGACATCTGCTATGAAATATTTTAACTGTTTCAATATTCAGTCTACTTTGTTTTCAAAACTACAACATTATAGATTTTGAAATAAATTTTGAAAGTAAGTCTTTAACTTTAATTTATCTTCCCATAGTTTTCTGTTTGCCTCAAATAAGCCATTCAACTTTTTATCATCTAGTTTACTATGGAAATCCATCACTTTTTCTACTATTCGATGCCTATCTTTATACTCTACCCAAACTACATGATCTTTCCAATTCAAAAAAGCATCGTGCGGTAAGATACAATCTGTATTTACAAAAATTGGTATTCTTCCCATTGCTAAAGTTTCATAAAATCTTACTGAAAAATTGCCTACACCTCTAACACACAAAACATAATCTGAATTCTTTATATTATCAAAAAACTCTAAGGTTGTTCTATGTGTGTCTCTATTTTTTAATCTCTCAACACCAGCTCTGTGCTGTTTTCTCAATATAAAGTTAGGTTTAATGCTAGAGCTATTTTGGAATAAACTCAACATCTTTGACCTTAAATATTTGGTTGTAATAAACTGATGAGGTGTTTGGTATCGCAAACCTAAATAGTAGAGCATATTTCTAGCCATGATTTTAGCCAGCTCTTTTAGTGCTTCAATTATACTATCATCTGTTTGTCCACAAAAACCTACAGTTGGCTGAGAATTATATTGCCTTCTGAAAATTGTTGATTGATTATAATACTTTTTTAACGGATCTTCAACAAATACTGGCACACAGTAATGATACTCATCTAACTTAGACCTATAACCTTGTTCTCTAATCACAATAACATCCAAATCTTCCGGAATGTTTATACCAAAATCACTTGGTAATGATATAATGACCTTTTTTCCTAATTGATTTGCTTCTTTAATAAACGTTATAGCCTTATCAAGTTGATCAGTCATTTTGTAATACATCCAAGACATTGTTAATATCACAAAATCTGCTTCTTCAATTTTACATGTAAAATCAACATCCTTCTCTGAGATACCATAATTTGAGATTCGATCTTCATCATTAAACCCTTCTTCCTTTATAAAAGGCTTGAGTAAAGCAAACAAATGCCTTCTATAATTACTATCATAATAATTTTTAGGAAAAAACAATTTCATAAGGAAATAATGCTATGCTTTTGCGTAAAACTAATCATTAATTAGTAGTATCTAGTCTATTTAGTTTTTATTATTTGGAGTTGTAAAATTCAAGAAATTTTAAATTTTGGTCACTCAAGAGAAAATTCTCTTGAACTCGACTTATCGCATTTTGAGAAACAGCTATTTTCTCCTTATCAGAGAGTTGAATAACCTCAACAATTTTTTTTGCAAATAATTCTGGCTGTTGTGGCTTAACTAACCATCCAGTTTCTCCATCAACTATATTTTCCTTAAGGCCACCAACATTTGAAGCAACACATAATCTCCCTAAAGCCTGAGCTTCTAGAACCGCATTACAGAACCCTTCATTTAAACTGGTCTGCAAATAAATATCTGACCTACTAACAAGTTCTAGTGTATCCTTATGATTTAACTTCCAATGGAAAATAACATTTTTCTCTAGGCCAAGTTGGTTTACCATAAATAGATAACGTTCTCTTTCCTTAAGGTCTCCATCTCCTATAATATGGTAATTAATATGCTCATAAGTTTCTTTTAAAATCTTTATAGTTTCTATAGCTGTTGTTAAATCCTTTATCCAATTTAATCTTGCCACAGTGCATATTGTAAGTGATTTGAAATCTATGAAATATTGACTGCCTTTAGATTCATTTATATTTTTCTCATTGACAGCAGGTGTGATAATAGAAACTGGGACCGATTTTTGTAATCCCAAAGTATAAGCTTCGTCAACTAAATATTGGGAGATAGAATGGATTTTATCCACATTTTTCCAAACATCTAAATAACAATTCTTATGTTTTAAAGGATAAACATTAATATCAAACCCTCTAAAACTTACAGCCATTTTTGCGCCAATCGCTTTTGCCACATATTCACTTCCTATAGCTTGTGTTGTGAAACCGAAATGTAACCAATCTACATTTTTGCTTAAAATATGACTATTCAGGTAAACACGTTTTAAAATTTCTTTAAAAGATAAACCCGAGTTTTTCAATAATTTATAATATTTAATTACCTTTTTTAAATGAAATACTAATCTTAAAAAGACTTTAACCGTACTCAACAAAACCAAAAGCTTGTTTCCTTTAACTTTTGGATGTTTATAGACTTTACACAAATTAAAAGTTGGTTCTATTGTCTGTGTAAAAATTAAAACTTGAAACCCATTGTCTAATAGACCCTTAATTTTACTATTAAAAAAGGTTTCTGAATAACCTGGTGTGGATGGTATAACAAGTCCTATTCTCATTTGGAATTAAGGTATCTGATAATTATCCACATTAAACCTATTTAATATTTTTTTAATGCTTTCAAAGCTATCTGCATCTACATTTTGGACATTTTTAGAACCTGATTTTATATTACTTTCTGGATGCGTTTTAGACGAAGGTCTACTGTAGAGTTCTTCTAAATTAGATAGTGGTTTTAAATCATAGGTTTTACACAAATCATAAAACAAATTAATATCTGACTTCAAATCCTCATACTTTACAATTTTAAAATTAGAATTATCCTCATGTAAATCAAAAACTACTTTATTTTCTATACACCATCTTAGCGATAAAATTTCAATTTCTGAATAACTATCAGCTTCATCCCAGCTAAAGTTATATTTAGATTCTAAAACTTCTGTAATTGGTTTTTGACGTTTGAAATGATTGAGGTTATATAGCCAATTAAATTTTACTCTATTTTGAGATAGTATGACATCATAAGGATTTCTAGTTATAAACAACAATGGGATTTCAAAATACGAACTCATAAAATGAGCACTTAAATTACAACGTACAAATTTTATCACATACTTTTTAGGAACGACAGGCCATAAATGCATCTTCAATTTTCTGTTGCTTATCTGTGCAATCCAATCGCTATCTATTTTGTTTTTAAAAATCTTTTTGAAATATTCTTCTTGTTCATTTTGTAAAATTCCTTCGGTAATAAATTTGTCACAAATGAGATGACCTTCTTGGGTTTGATACTCATGCTCTGGCTCAAACAAAAGCCTATAACGAAATTGTAAAGCTATAATTTCGGCCAACCAACTAGTACCACTTCTAGCAGAACCTGCGATGATAATATGTTTATTATATGATTTCAAAATTCTATTTTCCGATAAGTTTCAAATATAAATTTTTGTATGCATTAATCTCTTTTATTAATGAAAAACGAGACTTCACATTTTCGACAGCTTCTTGTTTTAATTTACTGTACAATTCTTTATTGTTTGATAGTATTTCAATTTTTTCTACTAGCTCATTTGTTGAATTAAATATAAAACCTCCTTTATCATCTTGTAGAATATAAGCAGCACCACCACCTGAATTTGAACTCAAAACAGGAACTCCACAAGCCAGAGCTTCAAGAATACTCACTGGCAATCCTTCTTGCATTGAGGCTAAGACAAAAACATGTTGTTGAGAAAGTATCTGTGGTATATCCTCATTTTTCACAAAACCTCCAAATGACACACGTTTTTGAAGATGGTTTTCCTCTATAAAATGAACAAGTTGATTTTTATACGCATCATCTTCTTTTCCGTATAAATTTAAATGAACATTATTAGGCAAGTTTACCAAAGCATCAATGATTTGCTTTTGGTTTTTATTTTCGACAATATTTCCAATACAGCAGAGGTTAAAAACATCATCCATCTGGTTTTCAGTGACACTAAACGTATTCAAATCAACACCATGAGGAATGAACGTAATTTTTGATCTTAAATAAAAAGCGTTGAAAAAACGAGATTTCATCTCAGGATTATCATAAGCGATGTGATTGGCCAATATACTTTTTAGTAACCACCGCTTAGACCAAGCATTATTCTTCTTTGTATATAAATATTTTACTCCACTCAATCTACAAGCTAACACTTCAACAGAGGTAGATTTGTAATCCCACGAATGGCAAATATCTATACCATATCTTTTTAAAATTTGTGAGAACTGATTAACATCTTTTAAACGTTTATCGGTGTATTGAATATGTATTTGGTTTGAAATGGGTATATCATCAGGTATGAGTTCAGGAAATTTTTCTACAGCTATAAAGGCCTCAAATTTTTCTGAATCTAATCCTCGTAATATTGAAAGTAAAACATTTTGACTTCCGGCCGTTTTAAAATTAGGAATAGTATATAATATTCTAATTGGTTTCAAACTCAACTATTATTCTTTTGCCATAAAGATAAGGTTAATAACATACTTAAAGGATGAGAAAACTTAACATTATCAACCTCTTTAAAACCATCATAAAAATTTTCAATAATTTGTTTTGAAACTAGTTCATAGAAATCTTCATTAAAGATATACTTCTCTAGATTTTTAGCATTTTCTTCACCCAAAAACTGTAATTCCCAATTACGTTGAACATAATTTTTACCTACAATATTTTTAAGTGTTCTATATAATTTATTACTAATTCTATATGGCAAATTATAAGGTGATTTATTAAAGTGGAAGTTATTTAGGTTAAATGGTTTTTGTTCTTGCCAGACAATTTTTGAAAGTTTTTTATTCCTCTTTTTTATATAAGCTATTTGAAGTTTTCTATCTGCCAAATAATCTTCTGGAATAGTACATATAAACTTACACATCTCATTGTCATAATATGGCAGTTTGATGGGATGTACACTTTCAAAAACAGATAAATTAGCTGTCGTCCACCTTGGTGCCCAATACATAGATTTGAATGCCCTAATCTTTGCACTTGAATTTTCGATATTTATATGCGACAGCAAATTTTTAACTCTATCTCTTAAATACAACTCAAAATCACCTTCTAGACTCCAAGACTCCCAAAGTGCTTTTGCTAATTGTAGTCCACCAGGTTTAATTATTTTCTTTAAAATTAAATTAACCTCATCATCCACAGACAGCTGTTTATTTGTTGTTGAATCGAATAACACATCTCCCCAATGACCGAGAGAAAATATGTCTCCTTTAGATTTTAATGAATCGATTATAGCCATTTGTCTAGCATGAGTAAACTCAGCATAACAACCGTTTATTTTAGACAATTCTTCTATATTCTCCCATAGATATCCTTTGGTTATCTTAAATGCTTCAAACGAAAAATTACAAGCATCAGCAATTTGCTTGGAGATTTTGGCTTCATTATATCCATTCTCAAATGAATAACTGTAAGCTTCAACATTCTTGTCCAAATGATTTAAAGCTACCGCTTGTGTTCTAGAGTCTAATCCTCCTGATAATGGCAATATAACTTTCTTGTCTCCTACTTGTTGGTCTATAATAGATTCAAAAAGTTCAGAAAACTCGTTAAGAGCATCTTCGAAACTAATATCTCTCGGTGAGTAATGCCAATTAAACCAAGGTTCACTTTTCACCAAATAACCAGATTCATCAATAGTATTAATTGTACCTGGCTTTAAACAAACTTCATCCTTATAATATGTATCCTCATCTAGAAAAAAACCAATAGCAGTAAATACACATATAGCTTCATAATTTAAAACATGTTCTCCTTTGACCTTAGCAAAGGTTTGACTTTTGGGAATGATAGGTATCCTAATTTCTAAAGATTTCTTCATCAATATTAAAATATTTAAAGACTTCTTTTACTTGTCTATCATTTTCATTTTCAAAAACATTGGCTTTATACAAACTTTGCTCTTGAGCTTCCTCTATTTCAATAAAAGCCCTAGCAAATTGGTCTGTCTTAACTACTTTTAGATCACTATCTATTTGTGCTGCTTTTAACCAAATATCATCACCTATACAATTAGTTTTTTCCATGCCCTCGGTATCATAAGTAGATTCTGAAAAAAGGCTAGGTTTATATAAAACACCACTAACTCCTGTCGCTAATAAAAGACGAGATGGTTCTCTAGAAGACTTTGGCACATTAATTTTCCAATCTCTATAGGGCTTTACACCATTTTCATCGACAACTATTTTTCTGACTCTATTAGCTACAACACTTTTTGGAAACTCATTATACTTATCAAGTAAGACTTCTATTAAATTTTTGGGGTATAGAATATCATCATCTATCGTTAACACCAAATTCTCTTTATAATTCTGAAAAGTGTAATAATATTTCGTATGTGCTTTAAGATCTTTGCAAAATTCAATTTCTAGACCAAATGGTATAAGCTCTCGTAAATTTTTAGGCAAATCTTCTATTTTAGAAGTGAAAAATTCTTCACCAAGCCACAAAACAATTTTCTTTGGAGGCACTGTTTGGTTAAGAAGGCTTTTTATTGGTAAATAGACATACTCAATCCTATTAGGTATTGTGGTTAAGCTAACTATTACTGTACTTTCTGTATCGATTTTAAGCGACTTTAGAGGAAGATTTTTATAATACTTAACCAAGCTGATTTTTAAATATTTGTAAAGTTGCCAATTAATCCATCTACCAAATTTAGTTCTCCTTTTATCTCGTTTTTTATTTAAATGATAACTATATAAGTAGTGAATCATAGTGAAGTTAAAAATGTTGAAGCGTTTAAGCCAACAATAATTACAATACGTTTTATGCGTAAAGATAGACTATTTTACATTTTTATGATTAGAGCTTTTTATCATATAATTTTTATACCATATCTAACCATTGAAAAACCAAAATATAATGTACANTGCCAATACAGATTTATTTTCAATAGGTTACTAAAAATAAAATGAAAAAAATTAAACGTTTCTTTTACAACAGAAGAGTTGTAAGATATTATAGGAAAGGGAAAGCTTACCTCAATAATCTTGAATATCTCAAAACACAACAAGAAAGTAAAAAAGAAATCTTAAAAGAGCCTTCTCGTACTACAATCATAAACTACCTTTTATCCTTAAAAAAGGAAGATACTACGTATTTAGAAATTGGTGTAAGAAACCCAGAACACAACTATAATCATATTAATGCTAACACAAAGTATAGTGTTGATCCTGGTATTGAATTCAAAAAAAATCCTGTGGATTTTAAAATGACAAGTGATACTTTTTTTAATAAACTCCTTAAAAGTGAAATCCTTAGCAATACTATAAAATTTGATGTAATTTTTATTGATGGACTACACTTAGCAGAACAAGTAGATAGAGACATTGAAAATGCACTAAAATATATTAAAGATGATGGTTTTATAGTTTTGCACGACTGCAACCCTCCTACTGAGTGGCATGCAAGAGAACATTTTGAATATAAAGATACACCTGCTGGTGGTTACTGGAATGGCACAACCTGGAAAGCATTTTTAAAATGGAGAGGCAACCCTTCTGTACATTCTTGCTGTGTAGATAGTGATTGGGGAGTTGGTATTATTTCTAAACATCATCCAATAGGAAAAAGTATTACAAATGTTAATCCTTTTTATGAATATAAAATCTTAGAAAAGCAAAGAAGAGAGCACCTAAATCTTGTTGATTTTGAGTCACTTAAGCAACTGCTCTAAAGTATATTCTTTATATTAGTTAGAATTTTGTTGGGATAATCAATCTCTACAACAGCGCTTTCCTTTCGCTTTAAAATATTGAATAATCTTGTTTTATATAGCTTTTTTAACTTATTAGGATGATATAGAAAATTATCTTTAAAATAGTTTTTTAAAAACGCATCAGAATTATTTTTATCATTAACAAGTGTTATCAATAAACTTTTAAGATCTTCTATTTTATTACCACTTAGAAAATGATCTGGATGGTTCTCAAAGTTTTTATATTTCTTTTTAAAATCTTCATAATCATAAACATGATAATGTAATACATTTCCTGAGGTAATGGCTTTTAACTCTTCATCATTATAAGAGATATAACGGTGAACATTATAAGGAATCACTGTACTGTTTACCTTAATTGCAGATTTCCCCATGGTGTGCCCCAACCAATACGATATCTTCTTGTGCTCTTTTTTATAAGGGTCATATAGCTTATTGTAAATCTGGTCTAGCCTAGAAGCAAAGTTCTTTTGTGTTTTAAATAATGTTTCCTCTTGCATTACATTATTATAGGCAATCTTTCTAGATACAACTTCTAAAGGTTTTAAATTAACTATAGTTGCATTCTGAGTTTCTGCTACACTAAAGAAATCTTCAATAGATACTCTTCCATCTTTTGAAGTTATAAATAACTCATCAGCATCTATAGAAATTAGCCAGTCTATATGCTCTTTTTTACATTTTTGTAATGCATCAAACGTATTTAAACATTGTCTTGCGGTATGATGTTGCTCTGCATTACTCCAAAATTTTTCTAAAGCTGAGATATGGCTGTAGGTTTCTGCTTCTACAGAGTTACTGATTTCTACACCTTTTATACCTTTTATTACTTGAGGACCATTATCTGTAGTATTATCAAAATAAACAAACACTTTAGTAGCACCAATACCCAAGTGATAGCACACATTTTGCTTTAGCAAACGTGCTTCATTTTTTACGGTCATAACTATTGCTACTTTCATGTATTATTTTTTTATGTCCTTGTAATACTTAAGGCGCATCAAAAGATATTTCAAATTTAGTTTTTCCGTTTTACTCAATCTATTATTTACTCTATTAAAAAAACGCTGCACATAAGACCTATACAATTTGCTATCTATTTTATTAGCTTTATAAGCCTCTTCTGCAAATCGCTGATGCTCTCTGTAGTACTTAATTAAATAATTTAACCCTTTAGAATTTAATGTAGATACGCTTTCTCCTTCTTTTCTAAAGTACGATTGTGTTAATGGATTTAAAGCTATTTTTTTATTATGAAAGGCATCAAAATAAAAGACTCTATCTCCTATTAATCTATAATTTGTATACCTAAAAGCATCCTTAATTAAGGTTTTTTTAAAAATGATAGAACTTACATTTAAAATTGGGCAATACAGAAAGTAATCTAAGCTTATTTTTAATTCGTCTTTTTGCTTAAATATTGGATGCTCTGTACGTCCTGTGATTGAATCTTTATTTACAACTTTGGTTTCAGCAACCACAACATCTAAGCTTCTTTGCTGTATGTGTTGAAGTTGAGATTCTAAAAAATTAAGATTGCAATAATCATCACTCTCCGCAATCCAGATGAATTGTCCTTTTGCCAAGCTCAATCCTTTTTGCCATTGTTTAAATGGGCTTCCGCTATTTATTTTATTTACTATAAAATGTGACGTTTTTGGATGATCTTTATACATACTTAAGATAGACAGACTTGAGTCAGTTGAGCAATCATCAAGGAGAATAACTTCAAAATTTTGATAACTCTGGTTATAAATACTTTCTAAACGAGAGGCTAAATAATCTGCATGATTGTAATTAGGTAATATTATGGATACTAATTGGCGGTTCTGAATATTCATTTATAATAAAGCATTGAAGTCTAAAACTCTTATTAGAAAAGCTAGAACAGAGAACTTACCAATCATTTTCTGTATAAAAATTTTCCCATACTGGCTTCGTTCCTATCTTTACTCTTGCGATTTCTTCTTCTGTTAATCTATTTTTCCAAGTCTTTACATTTTCTTTTGAGTTCCTTTTTAAATCAGATTTTACTCCACTATTAGTTGTTTCAAAAATATAACTCTTTACGTTATCACTGAAAGTTAAATTAATTTTTGAAAAGATATTTTTAAACTCTTCAATTGGATTTATAGACAAGTCTTCATGTTTTACAAAACACCAATCATCTTTATATTTTTCTTGATAATATGATACCGTTCCATAGATTGTCTTCCATAGTAAAATACCTTGGTCTATAATATCTTTTTGATTTCTGGAAAAATCATTAATTTCATCTTCATAGTCTTTTAAGTAAGAATTCATTAACATTGGTTGATTTAAATAATTATTAAAATCAAATTCCCATTTCTTTACTTTCAAACTTGCCACAAATGCTGCAGGATGCCTCATAATTATTACAATATCTAAGTTGTAATTATTATATAGCCACTCTACAGACATAATTGCTATTGGATCCTTTATAATTGTTCTATCTGTGGCTCTTCTCTTTAAATCTAAAAAATGTCCATATATCCCTTTTACTGTTCTTACTTTAAAGAACCTCGTAAGACTTGAAATATGAAAAATTCTTAAAAAAGAATCTATATAATTCTTTACATCTTGTTGATCTTTTACATCACTGGTAATATATTGAAACCAGTATTTAAAAGGAGGTTTGTAGCGTTTAATTGCAATATTAAAAGGTTCTTGTACATATCTAACCTTTGGTGCTTTAGATATAACTTTTCCGGTCCAAGTTGATCCTGAGCGATGAGAGCCTGTAACCAAAATACTTTTTCTCATTCCTTCAAACTCTTTAATTTAATAAATTGATTAGATCCTCTTTTTATGAATAATTGCGAAAACACGCAGCCTACCAGATAAATTTTTTCATTCAAACTAATATACTCAAAGGTCATTAGCCGTTTTAAAACATCACTATAAAAGCCATTTTTCAACATAACCTTTAAGGTATTTAAGCAATGGTATCTATATTTTAAAACACCTTTAGTGTGCTTATGTTCTTTAAAGTAATTCAACACCATAAGATAAACTCTATAGGTAGAAGCCATTTTAGAAATGTCTTTGCTTGTACCATAGGTCATTGAATCCTTATGAGATTTTACTGTATAAAGTACCTCACTCACATGCTCTACATCTAAATTAGGTTGTGAAGTAAAAAACCTAAAGAAAAAATCGAGATCTTGGTTTTTGGTCAATGTTTCATCATAACTGTAACCTGCTAGCAACGCTCTCTTTATAAGAAAAGATAATGGCCCAAAGGACACAATACCATCTACAAGATCGTTAAGTATGTTACCACTAAATTTTTGATTGGCTAGTCTGGCTCGCTTTCCATGTTTATTTAAATTTTCGAAAGCAGAAAACACGATATCTACAGAGTTGTTTGTAATAAAAGGTTGTAATTTTTTTTCAAGAAATTCAGGTTTCATAATATCATCGCTATCAAACCATTGTATATAATCTCCTTTACTTACTGTAAACCCATAATTACGTGCTCCATTACCTCCTGGAAGGTGGTTTTTTGGTCTATTAAAATACCGAAACCTATTATCTTTATTAATATACTCTTGTATTAAAGCTTCTGTATTATCTGTACTTCCGTCATCAACTACAATACATTCCCAGTTTGTATACGTTTGTGCTAAGACAGAATCTAACGTATCGCTTATTAAATGTGCACGATTTAATGTTGGGATAATTATGGATACTAACGGAGTCATTCTTTTAAATCTTGAAAATTGTTATCTAAAAAATTAATAAAAGCTTTATTGAAAATATTAACACCTGTTTGGTTAAGGTGATGACTGTCATAGAAATCTATAGTGTCGTTAAGATTTAAAACTTCATTGTAATTATAATAATCGCCATAAGAAGCCATTAAACTATTAAACGCTTTGATGTTAGAGTATGAATTATACTTTAGAGATGTCACAGGAGCTTGTACCAATATGTAATTTATGCCATTTTTGTTTAATCTTCTAAGTATAGTTTCAAAGCTTTTAATTTGATTTTCATTAAAAGTAATTAAAGTTTTATCTTGTTCCTCTCCATTAAAGTATGCTGGTTTTAACTTAGCAACATATCCTCCTTTTTTATAAGCTTTATTCTTTACATATGCTGTATCGTTAAAAATACTATTTACCAGTGTATACAAATAGGTGTTATATAACTTTATGTTTTTTTGATTAAATACCATTTTTAATGAATGTCTATCGTTGTTATCACTCACAATTAAATCTAGTCCAGATTCTACACCATCTGAAGCAAAGACCATTGGATTAACTTCAAATACAACAAGCTTCGGATTTAATTTTTTTAAATACCTATCTATTAGAATTAATGTTTGAATAGGAGTTTGCGAACTAGAACCCAAATTAAAAGCTTTATAGTTTGACACTCTAAAAATTCTTGTATCAAAACCTCTATAGGCATGTGAAGACCCTAAAAACAACAAATCAACGTTAGACGTTTGTCTTACTTCCTGTAATCTTAAATAATTATGACCTACTTTGTACACTAAGTTTGGCAAATGTTTTGGTTTTAATACACTACCAAACAAAAACAACAATAATGTATATCCTATAATTAAAAAAACAGAAAAGATTAAAATCCTCTTGATTAAATTAATTATTTGAATACTCATCATAAAACAACTAAAATTGAAAATAAATAAATGGAGTCTCTTCTGTTTGCATATACATTCCTATTAAAAAAATGATTAATGTATAAAATGCCCAACGTATTGGTGTAAATTTATTTTTCAAGAGATTCTCTATTGCATATTTATCCTTTCTTCCAAACCACTCTACTACTACAAAAAAAGCAAGTAACACAACTATTGGATATATTAATTTTCTAATACTATAGACCGGTAAACTCAATAAATCTAAACTAAACATATCCCTTATAAAAATTAGTGCATGAGATATAGACTCTGCCCTAAAAAACACCCAAGCAATTGTTACAAGACTAAAGGTAGTTATAATATTAAAGAGTTCTTTTGGACTTGGTAATCTTTTATTTTCTGCAACAATACTTGTATTAACTCTGTTTCGCTTTGCTAAGAGCAGTGGTATAAAATACAGTGCATTTATAGCTCCCCAAATAATAAATGTCCAGTTAGCTCCATGCCAAAAACCACTGACCAAAAATATAACAAACACATTTCTAACCTTATGATATCTAGATCCTCCCAAGGGTATGTATAAATAATCTCTAAACCATGTAGAAAGCGAAATATGCCAACGTCTCCAAAACTCTGCAACATCTCTAGAAAAGTATGGAAAAGCAAAATTTTGCATTAAGTTAAAACCAAATAACCTTGAAGTTCCTATAGCTATATCAGAATATCCGGAAAAGTCTCCGTAAATTTGAAAAGCAAAAAAGACAGCACCCAAAGCTAAGGTACTCCCAGAATAACTTTCGGAATTATTAAAAATCATATCTGCGTACAAAGCGCAATTATCGGCTATTACCATTTTCTTAAATAATCCCCATAAAATTTGTCTCAACCCATCAACAGCATTGGTATACTCAAATTTTCGAGATTTATAAAATTGCGGCAATAAGTTTGTTGCGCGCTCTATGGGTCCTGCAACTAACTGAGGAAAAAAACTAACAAATGCCGCAAAAGAAACAAAATTAGGTGTTGGCTGTAACTTACTTCTATAAACATCAATGGTATAGCTGAGGGTCTGAAACGTGTAAAAACTAATTCCTACTGGTAAAACAATATTTAAACTACTACCATTAACATGGTATCCTAAAAAAGTAAACGCCTGATTAAAATTTTCAACAAAAAAGTTATAATATTTAAAGACACCTAATAATCCTAAATTTGTAAAAAGGCTGCATACTAAGAGAAGTTTTCTAACTTTTGGACCCCTATATTTTTGCATATTCTTTGCAATATAAAAGTCTACAACAGTGCTAAAGAAAATTAGAAACAAAAACCTATAATCCCACCATCCATAAAACACATAACTACTAATGGCTACAAACAGGTTTTGAGCCCTTAGATGAGAGTTTAATAACCAATAAATTAGAAATACTATTGGGATAAAAATTACAAAATCTATTGAATTGAATAGCATCTTTAGTGGATAAAATACTTTCTTATAAATTGCCCTCCTCTATTAAATTTAAAAAACAAATAAGCAAATATATTTAGCCTCATTCTTTTTACCAATCTTATATCAGTACTTTCTCTTGTGTATAGCTTTAGATATTTCCAATATAATTTTTCGTGTCTAAAAATTAATGATTTCCAAAGTGCTTTTTCAAAGTTTACATTTACAATATTCTTTGTTTCTACACCAAGATCTTTGGCGTATTTTACAGCACTAAACTTAGCAAAGAGCATTGAGGCTATAGTGTCTTTATCACCTTTTTCAAAACGTCCTGTTATAGAATCTTCATGAGATCGTATTTCGGACAACGGTTCTTTTATTACACAAAAGCTAAACTGTTTAGAGCCAAAAAGCCTTGTAAAAAATTCAAATTCTTGACTACGTACTAAAGTTTCATTAAAAGTATATCCCTCTACAACTTCTTTTCTAAAGAAACACATTGGTGTATTAATTGTGCCATCAGTGATGAGAAACTTTAATAAATTATCAAACTCTAAGTTGATTGTTTTTGTTTCATTATTTAGTATACTAAAATTGCATATCACTAAATCTTTCTTATTTTCTTCAATAGCTCGTATACACAACTCTAATTTATTTGGTTTCATTATATCATCACTATCAAACCAATGAATATACTCGCCTCTACTAAGCTTTAACCCAAAATTTCTAGATCCATTACCACCTGACAAATGATTTTTTGGTCTGGTATAGTACTGAATCCGATTATCTTTAGAACTATAAGTTTCTAGCAAAGATTTTGTGTTATCAGACGAACCATCATCTACTACAATACACTCCCAATTACTGTATGTTTGTTTTATTATAGAATCTAGAGTTTCACCAATAATATGAGCCCTATTATAAGTTGGAATTATTATTGAAACCAATGCCTTCATCTATATAAAATAATTTTAAGTATAGCCATAAACTATGTTTGAAAAAATTTTATTCGCTATTTGTGTATAATATATGCGTTGCTGTTTGTCTCAAAATGATTGAACCTACTGTTCAAAGGGTATCCAGAAAATATATGATTTGAAATTGCAGCCTTATCTTCATGATATTTTATGCCATCATCTACAAGAAATGATAAATTCCATTTCTTTAATTTTCTAGCTAATCTTATTTTTATATCTCTATCAATAGTTTTATTTAAAACACCTAGCAAACCTTTACGGCATTTGGGATAAAAGAAATGATAAACAACATAATGCATAGCTGTCATATTATTATTGTTATCATTATCTATTTTTAAAAGAATAGAAGATATCTGCCTTAAAAAATACAACATAGTAACTTGGCTACCACCAACTATTCCGGCATTATAAACTGCCATATTAAAAAAGTTATTTGGCAGTTTTGTTTCTAGACCTTTCTCAAATTTATCTACAAGCATCATATTCCATTTAGACTGATAAATTCTGTTCTCTTTCCCTCTTCCAATGAATAGGGTAGAGTTGGTTTTTGTAGTAAAAAAATTAAATAAATCTGGTTTATTTATAACAACATCATTACCGTCAGTTAGAAGAATTTGTTCTGCTTTATGCTTTAAAAAAAACATGTAGTATATTATAAAACGCTCATCATTAAGGCTATAATTTCCTAACTGGCATTTTACAAAAGAGATATGATCTGTCTTATACTTCTCAATAAAATCACTTGATAAATGGTCATAAAAAACTATTCCTTCTAGCTTTAGTTTTAGCATACTGTTATACCATGGAGCTATATAACTTATGTCATTAGAATCTATTTTTAATTCTCGCTGTGGATCTTTTTTAGAACTAAAATAAGTGGTGCAAACTACAGATTTAAAGTTTTTAGGCAACGACTCTACAGATCTATTAGTTTTAAAAATATCTACACCATTAACAACAGAAAGTTTCCCAGAATCAATAGACAGTATCTTTTTTAATGATTGTAGATTACCCTTTACATGATGGCTCTTACTAATAGGAATATCTATTTTTAGTCCATTACTCATCATCGATTGATGCTTTCTTTGCCCAAACGTTTAATTGCATATCTTGATTAAGAGATACTTTTGGTTCTACAAAGTGATTTGTCTTATTATATTCACCTTCAATAAAATATCTAAAATTATTCTTTTCAAATAAATCTAAAAATTTAGATAGATATTGATTTTCGTTTATAAATGAATGATACTCTAAAAAAACATGGTTTAAGTTATGTATATTAGTTTTTACATCATCATAGATTAATTTCTCTGCGCCTTCAATATCAATTTTAAGAAAATCAACTTCGTCGTTAAGATATTCACCAAGGGTTGTGGTCTCTACATCATAATTATTTGCTAAGTCTTTTTCTAAAATTAAAGAACCTGAAATAACCTCATTAGTAGTAAATTTTTGCGTTCCATTTGTATTTGACAATGCTTTATCTATACATATGACATCCTTCAAATTATTTGCTTCTACATTTTTAACCAGTGATTTATAAGCCTCTCTTGAGGGCTCAAAAGCGATAATCTTTGCTTTTGGATATCTTTTTTTCCAATACAATACTGCCATTCCTATGTTAGCACCTGCATCTATTATAAAAGGTTCTTCTGTTTTTGAATTAAAATTATAAACATGTCGAGTAAAAATTTGCTCAAAAGCTCTTTCTATACATGCCTTATTATGTGAATATATCTTTAAACCTTCAAAATCTTTACAATAAAAATCTCCATTTAACTTAATATCATCTTTTGGCTGATTTATAATTAAGCTTTTTATAAGTGTTTTTATATATTTCTTTATTTGTTTCATTCAATCTTAGAGGCTAACATCTCAATCTATTTCTTGTACTAATTTATTCTTTATAATCTACAATGCTCCAATCTCCATTGATAAGAAGTTTCGTATTGTCATCATAACCTAAATTGCCAGTCTTATAATAATCCCCTTTTATAACATCTAAACCACCTATATATCCTTTTGGAAAATCAGCTTCTATATTATTATAGGTAATTCTTGCCTTGATATTGTAAAAGCCTGTAGAAAATCTTATATTATTCAATCTACATCTTATGATATAAGTGCCATTTTCATTAACAGTAAAAAACTTATTTTGATATGAGCTATACAGAACCGTTACTCTTTCATCTAATTGGGAATGAAAAGAAAATCCAATATCAATTTTTGAATTTTGCTCATTGATATCAATTGCTTCTACTCTGAAACATAAAAATACGTCTTCTCCACTTGAAACTTCCTCTATACAATTACCTTGGTCATTTTCGCAATAAAAACTTTGAAACCTAACTATACCTGTTCCTTTTCTATCTTCAATTAAAGATAAATTTTTAACTGCTGTATTAGTATTAGATAACAAATAGAAATCAATTGATTTTTCCACACTCCCGCTAAAAGCTATATTGCCATGCTCTAAAACTATAGCTCGTGTACATAAGCTCTTAACTGCAGCCATATTATGACTTACAAACAACACTGTTCTACCCTCTCCTTTAGAGATATCTTGCATTTTACCAATGGCTTTTTTCTGAAACTCTGCATCACCAACTGCAAGTACTTCATCTACCACCAAAATATCAGGCTCTAAAAACGCTGCTACAGCAAATGCTAAGCGAACACGCATACCAGAGCTATAACGCTTTACTGGTGTATCTATATAACGCTGACATCCTGAAAATTCTACGATTTCTTGCTCTTTAGCTTTAATTTCGGCTTTGGTCATTCCCAAAATTGCACCATTGAGATAAATATTTTCCTTTCCTGTAAGCTCTGGGTGAAATCCTGTACCTACTTCTAATAAAGAAGCGATACGTCCTTTAGTCTTAATCTGACCTGTAGTTGGACTCGTAACTCTAGACAATATTTTGAGTAATGTAGATTTACCTGCTCCGTTTTTTCCAATAATACCTAAAACCTCTCCTCGCTTAACTTCAAAATTAATGTCCTTAATTGCCCATACGTAATCACTCTTTGCTGCTTTACTTCTGTCGTTGGTATCACCAATTTTTAGATAAGGATCTTCTTTCCCTCTTAGCTTGTAAAACCAACGCTTGAGATCATGACTAAGTGTACCTGTACCTACAAGGCCTAATCTGTATTGCTTACTTATATGTTCTACTTTTAGGATTACTTCAGACATCTTCTACACTGTATCTATAAAGGATTTTTCTGTACGATTAAAAATAACTAATCCTATTAAAAATATAAACAGGCTTATACCTAATGTATACAAAAATCTAACGAGGTTAAATTCACCTATATCTAGTAGCATATATCTAAACCCTTCCATAATTTGGGTTAACGGATTATACTCTACAATTTTAGCTACCAATGGTGGAAATTTCGCTTTAGCTTCAGACATTGGGTAAGGCACAGCAGAGACATACATAAGTAGCTGTACTGCAAAAGTTAATAGCACTGTTATGTCTCGATATTTTGTGGTAAGGGATGAAAAAATCATACCTAAACCGAGACCTAGCATTGCCATAATAACTACATATACAGGAAATAAGATAATATTAGAATTTATACTTAACTCATAACCTGTCGTATAGTAATAAACAAAAAAACCAATAAAAATCAGTAACTGAATACCAAATTTTAAAAGGTTAGAGATTGTAATAGACATTGGTAATATTACTCTTGGAAAATAAACCTTACCAAAGATATTCTGGTTTTTTGTAAAGGTGCTCGACGTATTGTTAAGACAGTCCCTAAAATAATTCCAAGCGGTAATACCTGCTAGATTGAATAAAAAAGGAGGTACACTTCCTGTTTTTATTTGACCTAAATTATTAAATATTAAAGTGAAAATTACAGAAGTAAATAAAGGCTGAATTAGATACCAAAGAGGCCCTAAAATAGTTTGTTTGTAAAGCGTTACAATATCGCGTTTTACAAACAGAAACAATAAATCTCTATAACGCCAAATTTCTTTAAAATTGAAGTCGATGAGTTTTCTCTTTGCAGAGATGGTATATAGCCATTCATCTTCCTTATTGCTCAACAATTTAGCGTGTTTTAATTAGTCTTGCTAATATACTATTTATTCAGAATTTTTATAATAAAGACAGGAGTATTTGCTGTACTAATTAAAGTAATCCCACGTAATTTTTAAACCTTCCCTTACTGTATACTGAGGCTTGTAACCTAATAGATTTTCTGCTTTAGAAATATCTGCCAATGAATCTCTTACATCTCCTTGCCGTGGCGGTCCATAGACAGCGTCTAGCTTAGAACCCGCTGCAACTTTAAGTGAATCCCAAAGGTAATTTACTGTAATACGTTCACCACAAGCAACATTAAACACTTCATTTGCAGCTTCTTTTGGCGCAAAGAATCCTCTAATATTAGCCTGCACGGCATTATCTACAAAAGTAAAATCTCTGGTTTGCTCACCATCACCATTTATTTTAGATGGCTTATTGTCCTTCAACGCTTGCATAAATAGTGGAATTACCGCAGCATAAGCGCCATTTGGGCTCTGCTTTGGTCCAAACACATTAAAATATCTTAAACCAATAACATCTGTACCATAAGTTTTTCCAAAAACATCAGCATAAAGCTCATTTACATATTTTGTTACCGCATATGGAGATAAAGGCTTTCCAATGGTATCTTCAACTTTTGGTAAGGATTTACTATCCCCATACGTCGAACTTGATGCAGCATACATCATACGCTTTACAGTCTTACTTTCTTTTAAAGCAATTAGCATATTTAAAAATCCTGAAATATTTACTTCATTTGAAGTTGCAGGATCGTTAATAGAACGAGGTACAGAACCCAATGCTGCCTGATGCGTCACATAATCTATACCACCCATTGCTTCTTTGCAGGTTTCCAAATCTCTAATATCTCCTTCCAATAATTCAAAAGAAGGATTATCCATAAACTCAGTTAAATTTTCGCGATAACCATTAGAAAAAT
>PAJL01000039.1 GCA_002706045.1 Flavobacteriaceae bacterium | reverse complement strand
ACCATAGTTATGTAAAATATTAAAGAAAAACCAACCTGAAATTTTACGTTTTACAGAGAAATCAGTAGATATAGTATCATTTTTTAAGGTAAATCGTAATGAGTCTTTAGATCTTTTTGGACTTATAATAATTTCACCATCATTAGTTGATTGCGTTTGGTTATTAAAAACAACCTTAGTACTATCAGGCGCATAAATTTTTACGTTTACTTCTTTTCTATTTAAAATAGAAGCGCAGGAGCTACATAAAAGTAGCGTTGACAAAATGAATAATAAGTAGTGAAATTTATTCATTAAATATGTTTTGCCATAGATGCACTATTTATGTAATGGTTGCGTGCATGATTAAATTTTTTGCGAAAAATATAATTGAAATATGGTTTAAGGAAACTTTAACGCAGCTATAACCCTATCGCTGGGCAATTCACTTGACTTTAGACTAATAATCACTTAACTTAGCGTACTTTCACTAAGTATTCATTTCTATTTTCTTTTTGCAACATCTTGCTTACGGAATGACGTACTTCTTATAACAACCGAAAAATTGCTTATGAAGAATACCAAACTCATATTTAGTATTGCCTTAATTGTTATCATTTTTGCCATAAAACCAATTGCAGATTGGGTATCCGATCAATGGAATGTCGATTTATCGCTTGTAGTAGAACAGCGTAGAAACTTCGTTATTGTAGCGTTGGCGTGGTTTTTAATCATTCTTTTAAGACGTATAAAGCGTCAAGTATTAAAGCATTATGACATTACTAAGGAAGATAATTTAAAGTCTAGAAAACTCTATACGCAATTCAATATTCTGGAAAAGGTTATTGTATTTGTTATTATTCTTACGTCTATAGGTTTAATTCTTTTATCTTTTGAGAGTATTAGGGAAATAGGTGTTGGTATTTTTGCTTCGGCAGGTTTGGCTGGTATTATTTTGGGTTTGTCTGCTCAAAAAGTATTTGGAGCTTTAATGGCGGGAATTCAGATTGCGTTAACCCAACCTTTTAGAATTGATGATGCTGTTGTGGTTGAAGGTGAATGGGGTTGGATTGAAGAAATCAACCTTACTTATGTTGTAGTTCGAATTTGGGATAAAAGGCGTTTGGTATTGCCATCAACATATTTCTTGGAGAAACCTTTTCAAAATTGGACACGGTCTAGTGCAGATATCATCGGAACGGTATTTTTGTATACAGATTATAATGTGCCTTTTGATGCTTTAAGAGAAGAATTGAAACGTATTTTGGATAACACGGATTTATGGGACAAAAATGTACAAGTCCTTCAAGTAACAGATTCTAAAGAGTATACTGTAGAAACCCGAATATTAGTCAGTGCTAGAAACTCGCCAACCGCATGGGACTTGAGAGTTCATGTTAGAGAGAAAATGATAGATTTTATCAGAGAAAACTATCCTGAAAGTTTACCACGAACACGCGTTGTACTAACCAATCCTAATACTGAGAAAGAAGCTTAATGTTTAAACAATTTTACCGTCAACCATAGTGAGTTTTCGGTCTGCCATTTCTGCTAACTCTTGGTTGTGCGTCACAATAACAAAGGTTTGCTTAAACTCATCACGAAGTTTGAAAAATAGTTTGTGTAATTGCTCTGCAGATTCGCTATCTAAATTTCCTGAAGGCTCATCAGCAAAAATAATATTTGGCTGATTAATTAAAGCTCTAGCAACAGCAACACGTTGTTGTTCGCCACCAGACATGCTATTGGGTTTATGGTGTATACGGTCTTTTAGTCCTAAATAATCTAATAATTCCTTAGCTCTTTTTTCTGCTTCAGCTTTTGGAGTGTTATTTATAAATGCTGGAATACAGACATTTTCTATAGCTGTAAATTCTGGTAATAATTGATGGAATTGAAAGATGAATCCGATATTCTTATTTCTGAACTTTGCCAGTGTTTTATCATTCATGGATTTTATAGATTGTCCATTGATGATAAGCTCGGTTTCTGAGGTATAATCAGGTTTGTCTAATGTGCCTAAAATCTGAAGTAGTGTAGTTTTTCCAGCTCCAGAAGCGCCAACAATAGAGATGACTTCACTTTCGTTAATGGTTAAATCTACACCTTTTAAAACCTTAAGGTCTTTATAAGCTTTTTCTATCTGCTTAGCAGAAATAATGGTTGTACTCATGTGGCGTGAAAATACTATATAAAGCCGTAATCCACAATATTAAGATGCAGAATTCTTTCCTTGAAATACAGATTTTATACCATTGAAATCTAGGAAATATTGTAACCTCACAGATAATGTATGCTGAATAGGTTGTTCAAAAAGTGTATTCAAACTTTCAGAATAACTGTCTTTAGACATCGTATCTGAATTGAATAACTGATTGCGATATAATGCGGTTAGGCAGCTTCCTGGTGCAAATTGCCATGAATAACTTAAATCGATATTCCAAGTACTAAAATTAATGTTTGGGCTTTCTTCAACATTATCTACCGTGTAGCCAGAATCTGTTGTTAATAAGCCATTATCCAGCAATGTGAATAATTCATAATCATAATTTACCGTGTCCCAATAATGCCTAAATGTTAGGGAAAGTGTATTAAAAGGATTAAAGGTATAATTAGCAGAAATGGTATTGGTAAGTCGTTGTCTATTGCGTTCACCAAAAATAGGTTGATCGTCTGCTTCCGTAGCATAACCTCTAGAACCATTAGACATGTTGAGGTTAAAACTATAAATAGTTAGAAATTTATCATTGAATCTAAATCTAGGACTTAAGCTGAGGTTGTAACCAAACAAATCTCTACCGTCTTCAAAGATTTTATAGGAATTCGCACTTATGTCATAAGCGAATTTTTTGTTATAGTTAGATGAATAATAACCGCCAGCACTAGCAATATTTTCGTAAATGAAGTATCTGCCATCTCTAGATTCAAAATAATCATATTGCTTCCCAGGTTCCATATCAAACCAAAAACCGTAATTGTTTAAACTTTTATTTTGGGCATTATATTCAGCACCAAAGTTTGTGCCTGTAAACACACCAGGATTGGCAAGATTACGATAATTGATGTATGCGTTTACACTATAATTATTGAGGTTACCTTTAGGTTCAAAAATGCGATACGATACATCAGCACCAAAATCATTATAGTTATTTCTTAGAATAAGTCNGAGATCATTGATGTCGTATTTGGTATCAGCAAAACTATGGTCAAAACTATAGCGGAATTTACCATGTGATTTTCCAATGTAAAAGAATGAACTATATCCAGTTTTGTTAGTTTCAAACTGGTGATTAACATTACTCATTTTAGCTTCAGCTACAATATTGTAAGTGTTTCGTTTATTCTGTAAGTTGGTCACTAAACCTGTAACATTAGCATCTCTAAAATTACCTTCTCGCATCACGTTAGTGTTAATTAAGCTTACAGATGAATTACCATTAAAAAGTTGGTCTACCACCAAAACATTATAGTTAGCAAAAGGTTCAACGACTTCTTTACGTTGTTCGCTAGTTTCGGTATTGGTAATGCTAGCTTCAGTTTTTTCGGTAATAGCATTAAAAATTCCAATACCTAAGCCATTTTTAGTACGACCAGAAACTTTGATAGCATTGAGGACTTTTACTTCTCTAGGAACATTAGCCTCTTCATCATCAGAAAACGATAACTCACCACTAGGTCTACCACCAATACGCCTAGAAAAAAACAGGTTACCTTTTGAAAACAGATCGACACCTTCAGTAAAAAATTGTCTTTGTTCAGAAAACGTTTGTTCAAAAGGGCCTAAGTTTAGCGTAACATTATCAAATCCAGCTTGACTAAAATCAGGAACTAAAGTAGCATCTAGCGTAAAATTATCGGTTATACCATATTTTACGTCCATACCAAAGTTTAAATCAGTGTCGGTATCTCCATCAAAGTCATTAACAATTCCTGTAGCAAAAGGGTAGAGGTTAAGTCTTACTGGTGGAGTAATGTTTTGAAGTCCTTTGAGTTCACCATGATAAATTCCAATATTACCTTTAGTTGGGTCGATAGGATTCCACGTGTATTGTGAGCGTTCCCGTCTAAAATGTCTATGGAATTGAATGCCCCAAACAGGATCTTCTTGATCGGTAAAACGTAAGCATCGGTATGGAATTTTAACTTCAACAANCCAACCATCATCTACAATTTTTACGGCACTTTGCCAAACAGCATTCCAGCCAAAATCTTCACCTATTGTTGGGTTTGCCAAAGCATCGGCTTGTTGTCCCGAACCGAAAACAAAAAATTCAGTATCGTTTTGGGCATCATTATTAGGATTTATGATAATGCCTAAAAAATCACTTTGACCAAAATTATCTCTACTGGTCAATTGTTTCATGATTTTAGTAGGATCATCATAGAGATAAGCTGCTATATAAATAGCCTGATTATCATAAGTTATTTTTATTTCTGTACGTTCTTCTTTAGGTCTTTGCTTTCCTATTTCAGGTCTGAAAGAAATAAAGTTTGTAGCAATTTCTGCGTTTTCCCATACGACTTCGTCTAGTATACCATCTATTTTTGGAGCTTCTGATGAACGCTTTATTTGTAACGATTTTTTGTCTTGGGCGACTAATGAATTGATGATTCCCAAGACTAAACAAGAAAATAGGGTTATAGAACGTAGGTTCATAACGGATTGATTGATGAATAGTTTAGTTTTATTAAAGATGTAATTATGTTGCGGTTGTTACACTCTAACTTTTGCAAATCTACAATCTCATTTAACATATAGCTCTTAACTAAAAGTTAAAACCTAAAACAGGTTTGATTATGAGTTGTTTATGACGATTTGACATCAGAAGAAATTGGAATACTTATTGCGTATATGATATTGAAACTCAAGAATTGATTATGAAAAAAAATAGAAAACTTATACTAGGACTAATATTTGACGCTTTAGGTTATGTGTCATTTGTTTTTCCATTATTTGATGTTGTTTGGGCACCTTTATCAGCCTATTTAATGACCAAAATGTACAAAGGCAAAGAAGGTAAGGTAGCAGCAGTAATATCTTTTATAGAAGAAGCTTTACCATTCTTTGATGTTATACCTACATTCAGTATAATGTGGTTATATACATATGTTATAAAAACTGAAAAATCTGTAGTAAAGACATAAAAAAAGCGCTCATATTGAGCGCTTTTTTTAACTGTATTACAAAAGATAATTTATTGTACTTCTATATTAAAAGTCACCTGAACATCTGTACTTCCACCAGCACCATCTGCAGTACCATCATTTGGTTTTGTAGGCTCGTGCTTTAAGATTACTGTAAGTGTTCCTGTACCAGCATTACCAGTAGTTAAAGATGATTCAATACCTATAGGATTTCCGTTTTCATCAACATCAGTTTTTGTAATTGCTATATCACTGATTGATGAAGAGATAAAAAATTCGTGTTCATCACCTTCATTTTGTACCTCTTCAGTTATATTATCAGCTGGATTTTCTGTTTCATTCAACAACTGAATAGATCCAGTATACATTGTGTTAGCTGTTAAAGGACCAGAAATATCATAAGTTGGTGCAGCACTACCATCACCATCTAAATCTTGAAACTCTAAAGTAACTACATCGGTACCATTAGTTAGTCTATAAGTGACAGTTGTGATTAATTCTTCATCGTGGTGGTGACCGTGATCATCGCCATCATCATCACTAGAACAACTTACTGCTGCAATATTTGCAACAAAAAGTAATGCTAATAATTTTATGGTTTTTATAGATTTTAAATTTTTCATGTTTTAAATTTTATTGTATTAATAATTTATTTTGATTTTTAAGTTAAAGTTCCTGCCTAAGTCGTCAGCAAAATAACGCAGTCTATTAAGATATTCTCTGTAAGAAGTATTGAATATATTTTCAACATTGAATTCTATTTTTAGACTACCTTTTTTGAAAGCTTTAAAGCTCATAGAGCTATTGAAGCTAAACAGAGAGTAGGCAGGTGGTGTAGAGCTAATATCTACATAAACATCTTCCTGTAGTATAGGGTTGAAGGTGAAAAAGTTATAATCAGGATATCTTTTTTGTTGTAATACAGTTTTGTGATTTAAACTCAGTGTTAAGGAATTTAAATTTTCATTGAAATAAGATATACTGTTATTGAAATTAGTAGCAGGCATTAGGATTAAAGGAATATCTTCTGATATATTATCACCTCTTAGTAAACTAATACCTCCATTATACTTTAAGTTATTATTGATTTTCTTATTGATATCAATATCAACTCCAAATATTCTTGCATCAATTTGATTATATTCCCAAACAGGGAAAGCACCTCGTATTGTTGTTGTTATACCAGCAGGAATCAGCTGTATATAATTGTCAATTTGTTTATAATATGGACTTATAGTAAATCCAAAATTTTCATTGTTTCTTTCTAATGAGGCTACAAATTTATTAGCAACCTCTTTGTCTATAGTTAATAAACCAATTTCTATTCTAGCAGCTCCGTGATGAAGCCCATCACTGAACAATTCAGAAGGATTAGGTACTCTAGTGGCTAAACCATAATTAAAAGAAAACGATAGATCATTATTAAACCTTTTAGAATAGCCAAAACTTGCTGAAATATTATGATATGTAAACTTAGGACGCGTTAAGATCTGAGAATTATCTATGTTACTGGTTTCAAATTCTGGAAACAATACGTCATAATTATAAGCTTCCCAATCTGATATATTATAGCTTTTTGTGGCTTCGATTTTACTAAAATCATAGCGAAGACCAGCGCTTAGATCTGAAGTTTCGTTTAAATCATAATTTCCTACAGTGTAAATGCTAGCGTCGTATTTGTCATAATCAGGAATCAGAGGGCGTGCGCCTGTACCTGAAACAGCATCATTTTGTTGATATCTGGCCATAATACCAGTATCAATCTTTAGGTTGTCAATATAATCTATACGTAAATTGGACTGTAGCGAATTCGTAAATAAACTTAAGTCAACCACAGGAACGTTATCTCTGTCTCCACGTCTTAAATCAAATTCCTTTCGTCTATTGATCTGAAGATCGTATTGAACCGTGAGTTTCCCCAATCCCTTAAATCGTCTATAAGCTTCTATTTTCCCTAAATGATGTAAAATACTTTGTCTAGGATTTTCAATATCATAAGAAAAGTCTTCAATAATTCTAGGTTGACCACTATTTATAGATGCAACTAAATCATTAACATTTCCTATATGTGAAGCCGCTAGAATACCTAATTCATTATTTACAACACTGTAATAGGCTTCAAAACCTTTTTCAAAACTATTGTAGCCAAACCTTAATGAAGCATTAAAGTTTTTAAATCCAGTATTAGTAAGATAATAATCTGATGATTTAAAATCACCAAACTTTCTATAGCTCGATTGAAACTTAGTGTAAAACCCAGATTGGTAAGTTTTAACAAGCTCTGTATTTACATTGCCACCTCTTCCGTTAGAATTTAAAGAAAGCATGGTGCTACCAAATAAACTATCTATAGCAGCGTACTTTTTTGGATTTACTAGAATTAGACCTCCAATAGCATCGCTACCATATCTTAGCGTATTTGCACCTTTTACAACCTCAATTCTGTCAGCAGAATTAATATCGATATTAGGTGCGTGCTCATCTCCCCATTCCTGATCGAATAAGCGTACGTTATTATTAATAATTAATAATCGACTGCTATGAAGACCATGAATCATTGGTTTAACTATAGTGTTTCCAGTGTTCAAAGAAGATACACCACTTACAGAATTTAAAGCATCTCCCAAAGATTTGTCCGAGTAGTTTTCTATCTCACTCTTATTTAGAGATTGCTCAATACTTGTGGTTTCTGTTTTTATGGTAGAACTTACTACGACTTCACTGAGTTCTTCTAAATGATGCTCTAAAAATATAATTTCAGAACTATCATTAGTAATATTGAATAAAACCGTTTTAGTCTCACAATTAACGTGAGAAATAGTTAATGTTAATGTACCAGAGCACAGATCTTCAATTTTAAATTTGCCATCAAAATCTGAAACCAAGTATTTGTCTTTTTCTTTAATATATATGGTAGCAGAAGCAATCGCAGACTTATCATGAAAATCTTGAAGATTACCTATAAAAGTGTAATTACAATCTTGACTATAGTTATAGCAACTAAATGCTATAAATAAGCCAACGAAAAATCGTTTCATTTAAAGTTTAATTTTGTTTGTGAATAGAGATAGAAAATCTAGACAAACAAAGGAGGTCCTCTTAAGAAAGAATATGTTCTATTTTGTGTATGGTAAGAACTATAATAGAATGATTGTAGTTCAGAAATATCATTATTTAAGTCCTCTTGATACTCATAAATATTTAAGAATTGTGAGTTAGTAAGCTTAAACTTGTAAAAATCACAATCTAAATCAGATTCATGAAAGTGGGTATCATGTTTAGCATCTTCATCACAAACTTTATGACTATGATGAGTAAATGCATGACTTAACTTTACAAAAGAAGGAAACAGAACAGTAAGCGCTACTGATAAGGCAAATACCTTAAATAAAGATGATATGATGGGTTTTATATTCAATCTAAAAAACGCTTAAGTCCAAATCTTCGTAACATTTTCTTTTCAAATTCCCAGAAGAATTTAAACTGACCAAAAAGCCAACCAAAAGTCACCAAAAGAATCTGATAAAAAATGAGCCCAATGATAATAAATAATATCCAGTAGAGTATGGGATTTAAGTTTTCTTTAGTAATTCCGATAAGCTTTATAATTGGCCTCCCAACAAAAACCGAAGACGTACCCGTAATTGCAAATACAATGAAGACTCTAATCATTTCCCATTTATAATCTAGAATCCACTTTTTTTCTAGTTTTTTGAAACAATAAAGTGTTAGCCTTAAAAGGCTATAAAATACTGGAAATACAGCAATAATAGTGTAGACTATGTTTTGGTCTTTTAGAAAAGCATACGAAATCTTAAAGGCTGAATACGCTAAAATAATTAGGCCTAAAACAGGGAAAATCAACTGCCAATTCTTTTGAATTTCCCAATGTTCTTTAAATTTTTTCATAGCACTCTTAAAAGTGCTGCAAAATTAAGGATTTTATAATAATAAGTAACTATATCCTCGGTTGAAACGAGGTTAATTGTTGTTTGTATTTTAATTGAAAGTAAACGAAATAGTTATATAGTTTATAATTAACTTCATAACCATAATCTGTATTAACGTCATAGTCAATTCTTAATTGATACAAGTCAGGATTGTAGGTGTGAGGCTGTAAATTTCTTTGGTTCCATGCTTGGACTAAAAGTATATTTCTAGATTCTAACCACTCTTGAGAATAGTAGCCTTCTGGTCTTGCCGTAGAGGCTAACCAAGAATTAAATCCTGGTTCAATAATTATAATTTCATAATCAGTTTCGTCACTACTAATGGAAACAGTATCATTATCAACCAAAGCGCTACTGTTACCATTGTCTATGGTTTGATTAGTGTTGTAAGATTTGCAACTAGCAATAAGAATTGCAAGAATAATAAAAGGAATAAGCTTTTTCATAATAAATTAAATATATTAAAAATTCAGTTAATTAAGTTGTCTTTTTGGTTTCATTTAACGATACAAATATTTATAAAAGCTTTATATTATTAAAGTATCAATGAGTGAGAACTTCTTTTGAATGAGTAATTCCTTTATAGAAGTTAGCCATAAAAAAAAGCAGTACCAGAAGGAACTGCTTTTTTAAATAAGTTATTATAGTGTTTTTATTTCCCGAATAATCCACCAAGAAGACCACCTACACCACCTTTCTTTTTGCTTCCACCTAAAAGCATACCAGCAACATCATCTACTACGCTACCATCTCCATCGGCATCTAATATTTTTTCTAAGAAACTCTGTTCGTTTTGAGCACTGCTTCCTCCAAGCAAACCTCCAAGAAGTCCTGTAATATCATTTTGAGAACTTACATTGTTTTGTTTAGCTTGTTTACCAAGAATACCCATTAGTATTGGAGCAGCTACTTTAAGAATATTGGCTACAGAACCAGCATCTAATCCTGCTTTTTGTCCAATAACTTGTTCAACACCTTGTTTCTTTTGCCCTAAAATATGTCCTAAGATTTTATCTCCATCGGTTTTCACATCTTCATCAACTCCACCACTAAATAAGCCTCCTAGGTTATCTAAAATACTTCCATCGTGCTTATTACTTAGAGCTCCCATTAATCCTTGAGCACCTTGTTCAGTTGCTGCGTTACGTTCCATTGCTTTCATTAAAACAGGTAATGCCATTGTAAGCACACTACTGGTTTTGTCTTGATCTGTTCCGGTAGATCCAGAAACACCACTAACTATGGTTTTTCCTAAATCGCTGTTTAATAAATCTAAAATTCCTGCCATGTTTTATAATTATTTTTTGATTAAAAATTTGGTACTTCAATGTACAAAAAAAGTCCTACAATTGTAGGACTCAAATATTATGTTTAGGTCACATTTATTAACCTAAAATGCTCTTAATCTGATCTGCAAGTTCAACTCCTATGCGATCTTGTGCTTCGTTTGTAGCAGCACCAGTGTGAGGTGTTAATGATAATGCAGGATTCATTAATAATTGGATTTCTGGTTTAGGTTCTTTTTCAAAAACATCTAAAGCTGCTCTTGCTACTTTACCTTTTTCAATGGCTTTTACTAAAGCAACTTCATCAACAACACCACCTCTTGCTGCATTAGCAATGATTACTCNATCTTTCATTAGGTCAAATTCCTTTTCACCAATAACATAGTCTTTTTGTGCAGGCACGTGTAGTGTTAAGAAATCAGCTTGCTTAAGAACCTCTTCTTTAGATATTGTTTTGATTTCAAAGTTTACTTTTTGTCCATCAAAGAATTCTAGTTCTAAATCAGCTTTTTCCGTATAAGGATCAAAAGCAACCACTTTCATACCAGCTCCGATGGCAACTTTAGCAGTAGCTTGACCTATACGACCGAATCCTAAAACACCAAGGGTTTTTCCTTTTAGTTCAGTTCCTTTAGCGTAAGCTTTCTTTAAACCTTTAAAATTAGCATCACCTTCTAAAGGCATATCTCTGTTGGAATTGTGTAAGAAACGTGCCAAACCATAAAAGTGACCAAATACTAACTCTGCTACAGAATGTGAAGAAGCAGCAGGCGTATTGATGACATGAAGTCCTTTTTCTTTAGCGTATTCTACATCGATATTATCCATACCAACACCACCACGACCAATAATCTTTAGGCTAGGGCAGTTGTCTATTATATCTTTTCTAACTTTGGTTGCACTTCTTACTAAAAGAACTACAATGTTATTTTCATTGATGTAATTCTCTAATTGTTCTTGAGCTACAGTAGTTGTAATAACTTCGTAACCTGCAGCTTCTAAAGCTGTAATACCACTTTGAGAAATACCGTCGTTTGCTAATATTTTCATTATAATTTGTTTTGTCATTCTGAAAATGAATGACGATTGATACTTATGCTTTTCTTTCTAACTCACTCATCACCTCTACAAGTGCTTTAACACTGTCTAGAGTTAAGGCATTATACATTGATGCTCTATACCCACCAACACTTCTGTGTCCGTTGATACCATTTATACCAGCTTCAACACACATAGCATCAAAAGTTTCTTTAAGGTTTTCGTTTTCTAATGTAAAAGTGGCGTTCATATTAGAACGATCTTCCTTCACAGCAAAACCTTTAAACAATGGATTAAGGTCTATTTCAGAATAGATTAAACGCGCTTTCTTTTCGTTTTCTTCTTCGATACCTTTAATACCACCTTTGCTTTTTAGCCATTGTAGTGTTAACATTGATACATAGACTGCAAATACAGGAGGTGTATTGAACATACTACCTTTACTGATATGAACTTTGTAATCCATCATTGATGGAATTTTTCGAGATACCTTTCCAAGAACATCTTCTTTAACCACTACAAGTGTTGTTCCTGCAGGACCCATATTTTTTTGTGCACCAGCATAGATAATGTCAAATTGTGTAAAGTCTAACTGACGCGAGAAAATATCACTACTCATATCGCATACCATCGGAATAGGAGAGTCTGGAAAACTCTTCATTTGTGTCCCGAAAATGGTATTGTTAGAGGTGCAATGGAAATAATCATAATCTTCTGGGATGTCGTATCCTTTTGGAATGTAATTATAGTTTGCACTTTTAGATGATGCTACTTCGTAGATATCATCGTAGATTTTAGCNTCTTTTATAGCTTTATCAGCCCAAGTACCTGTGTTAAGATAACCAGCTCTTTTTTCTAAAAGGTTTAAAGCAACCATTAAGAATTGTGTACTAGCACCACCTTGCAAGAACAATGCTTTATAACCTTTTCCTTCTAAGCCTAACAATTCTAACGCTAAGGCTCTTGCATTTTCCATTACATCTACAAATGGTTTGCTACGATGCGATATCTCTAACAGTGATAAGCCGTCATCAAAGTTTAAAACAGCCGCAGCTGCTTGTTCCATTACTGTTTTTGGCAATACGCAAGGACCAGCACTAAAATTATGTTTTTTCATGAAGTATGTTTTTTTATCTCAATAACACTACTGAGAGCGTTAACTTTATATCTGTGAGTTTTTGTATGTAATAGCTACAAAGGTGGTAATTAATTGCAAAAAAGNTGTTACTAAAATGATAATTTTTGGTTTATGTTTTTAACAAGAAATCAACAGTATCTANATTATCTGCATAATCCCAAAGTTGTGGNTGTTGTGTCTGTCCAAATTTCACTTCAGAATCTAGAAATCCATCAGCGACAACACATTGAATCTTTTCAGTATCTGTACTTAATTTGTCTTTTAAATCTTCAATGGAATCATAGTACTCATAGAATACAGTAGCAATAGGTGAGGAGTAGCTTTGATCTTGCTTAATCATTAAGAAACCATTCTCTAACATATTGAACTCGCTCATAAGGTAAACTGCTTTATTATAGTCGTAGTTATTAGCGTATTTAGCTTCATGAATAACATGATGCCACTTGTAAACCGCTTTAAAGAAAGCTTCAAAATCGTAATCTTTTGGCACAAATAATTTAGATACGTTTCTACATCCCAAACCATAATAACGGAAGATATCGTCTGAAAGTGCTTCGAGTTGCTCGTGGGTTTCGTTACCTGTAAGTACAGCTACTGAGTTTNTGTTTTTTCTAATAATAGAAGGTTTGTTTTTAAAATAGTACTCAAAATAACGTGCTGTGTTGTCGCTACCTGTGGCTATGACAACATCGAAGTTGTTTAGCTGTTCTTCCGTGAAGCTTATTTTACCTTTTAAAGTTGGTTCTATGTACTCTAAATATTTTGCTAAAAGGGGTAGTAAATGTTTGTCGTTAGAGGATTGCTTTACCAGTACGTTATGGCCTGTAATAAGTACACTTAAGAAATCATGAAAGCCTACGAGAGGAATATTTCCTGCCATTATTATGGCCACGGTCTTAGGTTCTTCAATGTTAAAGTTGTACTTGCTTAACCAGTGATTAATGTTATTGTCAGTCAGTGTTTTACACCATGAGCTAAAACTGCATTCTATATTACTATCTGTAAACCAACCGTTATGCTCTTTTGCTAATTTTATTTGGTGTTTAAATGCATCGAAGAATAAATCGTTGTGTTGAATACCATCCTGTTTTTGTGGAGGAGTTGTGGTAAACTGATTTAGGAATTTTCCTAATTCTACGAAAGCTTTGTTAATGTAATCTTTGTTACTCATTATAATTTGTATAACCGCCTTTTTGGCTTTACTTTTGCAGCCTAATCTGTGTAAAGGCAGATGCAAATTTACGCAAACCCAAAAGAAAGAAAAATTACTATGGCAATTATAATAACAGACGAATGTATAAACTGTGGAGCTTGCGAACCAGAATGCCCTAATACTGCAATATATGAAGGAGCAGATGATTGGAGGTATGCTGATGGTACAAGTCTTAGTGGTAAAGTTGTACTACCAAATGGCAAGGAAGTAGATGCAGAAGAAACCCAAGAACCTATAAGTGACGAAGTGTACTATATTGCGCCCGACAAGTGTACGGAGTGTATGGGCTTTCATGAAGAGCCACAATGTGCTGCGGTATGCCCTGTAGATTGTTGTGTGCCAGATGATGACCATGTAGAAACAGAAGAAGAACTTCTAGGAAAACAACGCTTTATGCATCCTGAAGACTAATCAACTTACTGGTTTTTAGTGTTTGGTTGGTTTAGCCTACTAAATATTTAATAATTTATAATAATCCTGAGCTTGAGGCTTGGGATTTTTTTGTTTAATAAGTTATGTTGAATTAATTATATAAACTACATAGTCAAAAATTAATTATTGTTTTGATAATAAGGATTTTAAATTAAACTACGTGTTAATTGACAAATAGCATAGATACAGGCTAATTTATGTATTGTAGTATATTTGCCTAAATCTACAAACAGAATTACTGATTGAAATAATCGCTACACAAAAAACTCCCTCAATTTCAGATTTTTAAGGGATATTTTATAATTTTGTATTCTAATTACAATTTATGCCTATTACATCTGTAATATTATATTCGGATATTGTAAAATAGATAGTCAATTTTCTTTGACTATCACCATTCTTAACTTCAGGTAATACACTGAAGCATTTCCACTTATATACATTTTACAAATAAACACATTGATTGTGAACGCTATTGTATTTATCGATTTATAAATACCGCAAGTGTTTACGGCAATTTAAAACATACTGAATATGACATTAGAACATTTCGGATATAACGATAACATAGAAAAATTAAGAATTCAACATCATCTTATGGACTTTGAAATAGGAAGAATTATTTCAGAGCACAAGGAAAGATATATAGTTGCAACTGAAAACGGGGATTTTGAAGCTGAAATTACAGGTAACTTAAGATATACGGCAAATACTCGTGAAGATTTTCCTGCTGTAGGAGACTGGGTTGCCGTTTCTGAATATNATGACAATAAGGTGCTTNTACATTNTATTGTTCCCAGAAAAACTATTATTCAAAGACAGGCAGTTGGTAAGCAAGGAGAGCGGCAAATTATAGCCACAAATATTGACTTTGCTTTTATAGTNCAAGCGGTTGACAGGGATTTTAATATCAANCGCATAGAACGCTACCTNACAATTTGTAATACATCTCATATACAGCCAATTATTCTTCTTAACAAGATTGATTTGATAAGCGAAACAATATTAGATGATCTACTATTAAAGGTTAAGGAAAGAGTAGCTNAAGTACCAATAATTGCTATAAGTAATACGACGCAAAAAGGAATTGANANCGTGACANCCTATATAGAAAAAGGCAAAACTTACTGCTTGTTGGGTTCCTCAGGAGTGGGAAAATCGAGTCTTTTNAANAATNTNTCNGGTAAACAANNNATGAAAACAAATGCTGTTAGTACAAGTACNAATAAAGGNNGACATATTACTACACACAGAGCATTAATAGCTCTTGAAAATGGNGGTGTTGTCATTGATAACCCAGGAATGAGAGAAGTGGGTATTGCAGATGCCGTTGAAGGATTAGAAAAGACGTTTGAAAAAATACTTACGTTATCACAAAACTGTAGGTTTAAAAATTGTACCCATACCATAGAAATTGATTGTGCTGTTATGGAAGCCGTTGAAAGTGGAAAAGTAGATAAACTGTACTATGAGAATTATCTGAAAATTAAACGGGAAAACGAGCATTTTGAATTGACCGTTGCTGAAAAACGCAAAAAGGAAAAAGATTTTGGAAAAACGTATAAGCAATTTAAAAATTTTAAAAAATCTAATAAGTACTAAGCAGAATAAAGGTTATAGCTAATTGTAATGATTCTTGGTTAGGCATTGCTTTGCTAATTAGCGCATTGTGCTAGTATCATTGCAATTAGCTTATATTTGGTTTAAAATATACGTGACTTTACGTATTGACTCATAGTTTAATAAAAGTTAAATTCGCCTTTTAACAGATATAGTTCATTGAAACGGAACTATGTCTTAACGTTGGCAACAATATTCTGAACAAAACGTAAAATGAATAAAAAATTATTATTTCAAGTTTTAAATAGATTTATATTAATATGAAAAAACAACTACTTTTTTTTACCTTAAACTTATGTTCTTTTTTTGCATTTGCTCAACTCGATTTTTACCAACAACCTTTAATGAGTTATGATTACGCCGTTGGTGAAAAAGCAATATCTCTCTATACAGATGTAGATGGTGATGGTGATTTAGACATTATTTCGGGGGCTCTAAGTGGTACAAAAATTGGATGGCAAGAAAATTTAGATGGCTCTGGTACCTTTGGTAATTTTAAGCTTATTACAGAAAATGTAAATCAAGTGAGTGCTTTACACGATATCGATATTGATGGTGATGGTGATATAGACTTAATTTCAGGATCCACAGATGATGGTAAAATTGCGTGGTACGAAAATGATGGACAAGGTAATTTTGGCCCACAAAATATACTCATTCAATATCTCGACGATGTAAGTGCGGTATATGGTAGCGATGTAGATGGCGATGGAGATATCGATATTGTTGCATCTGTAGATTGTTGTACTATTACCTGGTTTGAAAACACAGATGAACAAGGTACCTTTATTGCGCAAAACGATATTACAAACGTAGCAAATCCTACTTCAATATTTTTAGAGGATATGGATGGTGATGGCGATATGGATATCGTTACTAATGCTTCACTACTAAATGCATATGTTCGCATTTTATGGTTAGAAAATCTAAATGGTCAAGGGAATTTTGATAGTCCTCAAATTCTATATACTTTTTCATTAGAAACATACAGTCCTTATTATATATCTCAAGTAAAATCTCAAGTCCATGCTAGTGATATAGATAACGATGGCGATAAAGACATTGTATTTACTGCCATGAGAGAAATGGGATACATAAAAAACACTGACGGTCTTGGAAATTTTACCGAGGAATCTACAAATATAATTTACCAAGCTGATCCTAATTCTGGAACCAAATTTGTACAAGTTTTTTCTGTTGATATGGATGCAGATGGTGATTTAGATATAGTAACTAACAGCATAGAAACAGGAAATTCAGCTAAAGTAGCTTGGTATGAAAATAGTGATGGGCAAGGTGATTTTTCGAGTCAAATTACAATGACAAACTGGTCTGATGGAAACAATTTTATTGATGTAGGTGATGTTGATCTTGATGGGGACTTAGATGTACTATCGGACTCTAATGCGCCCTACGATTACAATGCGGCTTGGTTTAAAAATGATGGTACTAATCTTGTTTTTGAAGGGCCAGAATATATTTCAAGTTTTTTTTATACGCCTAGTTCGGCAACAGCCATAGATTTAGATAGTGATGGTGACTTAGATATCGTAAACTTAGTGTCTGATTATCTAGTGTGGTACGAAAATTTAGATGGGCAAGGGAATTTTAGTAATCAACAGGTTTTAGCTGCAACTGTTGGTGGAAGACTACAATTTTTAGACTTCAACGGAGATGGGTATATCGATATTTTGGCCTCTAACAGCGATGGCCCTATGTGGCTTCAAAATGACGGTTCTGAGAATTTTACAAATCAAATTCAAATTCCTTCAAACACTAATTCTAGCAATATATTCCCTGGTGATATCGATGGAGATGGCGATATGGATTTGGTGTCTACTAATTATGTAAATACGAGTTCCAATTATATTGCATATAACGAAAATCTTGATGGTCTTGGTAATTTCGGAGAATCTCAAACAATTATAAATCTAGGTAGTAATCACATAAGTGAACTACAGATTAAAGATTTTGACGGAGACAACGATAACGACATAGCATTTGTAGGCCATGATGGCGCAGGTAATGCCAGTGGAGGAGGACAAATTGGTTGGATAAAGAATTTGGATGGTACTGGTAATTTTGGGGCAAAAATAACATTATATGATGGTGAAGCTAATTCTATAGATGCAGCTGATATGGATGGAGATGGTGATATAGATATTGTTACAGGTACACATTCACCATCAATTCTAGCTTGGTTTGAAAATACTGATGGTCTTGGCAACTTTAGTTCTAGAGAAATCATACTAATAACCAACCAATTAAATGGTATTACCGATGTTAAGGCAACAGATTTAGATACTGATGGAGATTTAGATATTGTAATCGGCTCTAGATATGAAAATAATATAGAATGGTTTGAAAATGTTAATGGTACTGCAGACAGCTTTACAAAAAAAACCATTACCACAGGAATTGATGGTGTCAATAGTGTATGGCCAGGAGATATTAACGGAGATGGTGTTTTAGATATTGTCTTCTCAGCAAGCGATGGTGGATATCCTGTTGGCTGGTTTAGAAACAGCGGTTTATTAACTAACCGTCTTAACGGACAGATTATTTTAGATGTTGATGATAATGGCTGTGGTGGGATTCTAGACCCCAAATTAGAAAATCTACGTGTTGAAACCACCAATGGTACCGAAACGATTTCGACTTTTACAGATAATTATGGTTATTATCAAATATTTCCAACACAAGAAGGAACATATACTACGACAATAGAAACTGACATAACATATTATAACTCTACACCAGATTATGTAGAATCCACATTTACTGGCTTTGGAAATATTGAAACAGCTGATTTTTGTTTTACTGCCAACCAAGCCGTAAATGATTTAAAAATAGATATCATAACATTGAATGATGCAAGACCAGGCTTTCAAAGTAGATATGCTATACGTTACCAAAATATAGGTACAGTAATGCAAAGTGGAACCGTTGTTGTTGATTTTGATGGCAGCAAATTAGATTTCCTTGGAGCTGGTCAGACTGGAATAACTCATACAGAAAATCAGTTCTCATTTAATTTTTCTAATTTGAGACCTTTTGAAGATAGGCGTGTCAGGCCTATATTTCAAGTCTTACCACCTCCAACAGTTAATATCGGTGATGTCCTGAGTTTTACAGCAACAATAAACCCGATTTCTGGAGATGTAACTGAACCTAACAACATAACTCAATTAGACCAAGTCGTGATAGGCTCTTACGACCCAAACGACATTACCGTTAAAGAAGGTCCACAAATACAGATTGAAGACGTTGATGAGTTTTTACACTACGTTATTAGGTTTCAAAATACAGGAACTGCAAGTGCTATTAATGTGCAGGTAGAAAACACATTAGATCCAGATTTAGATTGGAGCACCATAGAAATGGAATACATCAGCCACAACAATTTTATTGAGATAATGAATGGAAACAAGGTGAAATTTATTTTCGAAGACATTAATCTACCAGATAGTTCATCAAGTGAAACGGGATCACAAGGTTATATTGCCTATAAAATAAAACCAAAAAACACCTCTTTAGTGGGAGATATCTTTTATAATAGTGCAGAAATTTATTTCGATTACAACCTACCTATTTACACAAACATTGTAGAAACAGAGGTTGTGGATAACAACCTCTCAATTGACGATTTCCGAAGAGAAGAAAGTTACATATATCCAAACCCAACCAATGGTATCATTAATATTACCTCAAATAAAACGATTAAAACCATTGAGATATATAACAATTTAGGTCAATTAGTTGTATCCAAAACAAATGAGAATATCATAGACATTTCTTATCTTGAAAATGGTTTATACTTTATTAAGTTTTCTGATCTATCAAATAATACTTTTATAAAGAAGGTGATCAAGAAAAACTAGTATAAAATCGATTTATCAAAACTATAAAACGGCATATATTTTATTGATATAATATCGAGAATAAAAAATAAATACTGTTACCAACACCGTGTATAGCTCATTGCGGCTGAATTCCTAATCGGAATTCATTGTAATTTGCTATCTTTGGTTAACGGCGGAAAATCCTCGCGGATTTCCTGGAACAAGCCATACACAAAACCGATAAGCGTAATCAATAAAAAACTCTCAATTCTGAGAGTTTTTTATTTTATTCTATAATATAAGAATTCATAATATTTTTAAGCTGTAGCTTAAGGTCTTCACCTGTGTCGTAAATCATTTGTTCTTCCGTTGGGAAGGGTACCGCACGGTTGTTTAGAAAAGGTAGTAAATCGTTATCTAAAGCTCTACGGTCTCCCTGTGCATTGGCATAGATATGCTCAAAGATAAACTCGCTACTTACAGGGAAAGCATCTGCCAATTGCTTGGTGTTAAGATTGTAGTATTCTACATTACCAACTACTTGAGAGGTTTTTAATTGTCTAAACTCATAGAATTGGCATCTTACAGTTTTAAGGTTATCCACTTCTATGGCATTGCCAAGGCTGTCTTTAACCACATTACCACGATCGTCTAACAATTTCTTTTTGCCATCTACAATTTGCTTTTCTTTAATGATTTGGCGCTCTTTAACCTGTTCTGGAGACACGTTTATTTCTCTTAGGTTAACACGCATGTTGTAATCGTACTTTACAGCTCTGTCGGCATTGTTGTGGTATACCGTCCAAAGGTTATCAAGTCCGTATGTACTAAAGTTTAGCAAGTCGTTTTCTAAACGTTGCGGAATAACTTTTTGGGTGTCGTTTATCATTTCAACCAATACAAAATCAGTTCCCTTTTGGTGTGCGACATCTATAAGTTGTCTTACATCTTTGTAATTAGGATTGATTTCTTCAATTTGCTGTAACTGGTCGTAAGCAAAACGGTAATCAGATTTATTGTTAGTATTGGTGTTTAATAAACTTACGGCATTGTTGTACAGTTGCTCAGAAGCATTTTCCTTAGCCGAAATTATTGCACTAGAATAATCCTTAAAGTTAAAGGCAACTTCTCTGTCATTAACGTAAAGTGGCAATAGCGGTTTAATGCGTTGTTGTCTGTTATCTAAAGCCACATACAGATCATATATTTTGATATGGTTTTCTGGATTGTTGTCTTTTTGCAGAAAGCTTATGTTTTCTAAATCGCGTTGGTTGGCTTTCTTATACGCATCTTGAAGCATAACGATATATTCGGCTTTTCGCTTTTTGTTTTTATTGGTGCGCAGTTTGCTAACAGCATCGTTAATGGCTTTATCATAATTACCAACACTTACAGCTTTTTCAATTTGTTTGCTTGTACTACAGGAAAGGACAAATAAAAGTGACAATGTAAAAAGTAATAGTCTCTTCATGGGTAAGCGGTTTATTTTAGTGGTTTTTAGAAATTTAATGCAAAGTAGATATTTTGCTGATAAAACGCTAATAAATACGGTGAAAGGCATTTATTATTTAGTGGTACTAGGTTTTTATTGTCCTTATTTGTTTAATACAAATGGAAATTTAAATAAAAAAACCTCTTTACTTAAGAACGTGTAAAGAGGTTTTTAACACTAACTAACTAACTAACTAACTATTCAATCTATAAGATTTTAAAATGTTTTTTAACTGCAACTTTAAATCTTCACCAGAGTCGTAAACCATTTGTTCATCGGTAGGGAATCTTAATTGTTGCTGTCTTAAAAGGCGTTTATCATTATTGGTCAACGCTCTTGCATCTCCTCTGTAGCGTCCAAAGACATTTTCGAAAGTGAAACCACTATCTAATTTAAAGGTATCTACGATTTGGTTGTATTTAAGATCGGTATAAACCACATCAGCAACCACTTGTGCAGACTTGGTTTGTAGTACTTCAAAGAAACGTGCTTTTACATTCACAATCTTATCTACTTTAATGTCATTACCAAGGCTATCTTTCATCACATTACCTCTTCTGTCAGTAACATATTTCCAACCATCAACAATATCTCTTTCTCTAAGTTGTTGTCTTTCATTTATACGCTCAGGCGATACATTAATTTGTTTGAGTTGTAATTCCATAGCGAAATCGTAAGCGATAGAAGTATCTATATTTGCGTGGTATTCTGTCCAGAATTGGTTTAAGCCATAGGTGTTAAAATCTATCAATTCAGCTTCTAATTGTTGTGGTAACAACTGATTAGTGTGATTTACAATAGCAACGCTAACATAATCGGTACCTTTTTGATGCGCTTCTTCAAGTAAGCTTCTCGTTTCCTCAAAATTAGGATTGATACTTTCTATGTAATTGAAAATGTCATAAGCTTTTCTTGCATTGTATTTATCATTAGAATCTAATAGTGTAATCCCTTGTCCGATTAAATAATCAGATGTTTTATATCTGTAATCAACAATTTGAGAACTATAATCATTAAACTGAAACTCTAGATTTTTCCCGTTGATTTGTAAAGGCAATACACGTTTTATAGCATTTTGTCTAGCTTCTAAATCCAAATAAAGATTATAGATTGTTTTGTATTGCTCAGGGTTACCATCTTTTTCTAGATGTGCAATATCTTGCAAATCTTCCTCTAAAACTTTGTAGTAAGCATCTTGAAGCATTACAACATAATCTTGCTTACGCTTTTTATCCTTATTGTTTTCAAGTTTTCTTAAAGCTTCAGAAATTGCCTCATCATAGTTACCATGACTTATGGCTTCTTCAATTTGTTTTTTGGCACTACACGATACTAGTACCGAAAACAGGACTGTAAATAGTAATAGTTTTTTCATGATTCTTAAGTTTAGAGGGTTACTATGAAATAGTATAACCAACTATAATGCCAAAAAATAAAACTATTTGATATTCAATATTTTAAGATGCATTAACTGAAAAGGGTTGAAATTAGATACATATGTTTGAAGATTTTGTTTCTTTGTAAACCCAAAAATTACAATGTTTAAGAAAGCGTCTCTTTTTCATCCCTTACAAGTAGAAACTTCGGTAGAGCTGCCAAAGCAATTTACCTTTCCGTTTTATTACGAACCACATGAACTTTCGATAAAAGCTGCTGAAGAGGTTAAGTCCTACTTGAATTCTCAAACAGATTTTGAACACAATTTTGGCTTGGATATATCTAAAACAGGACTGAAAATTGGAAAGATGTTTGGTGTAATGATTGTAAAAAATGAAAAAGAAGAACTAGGTTACATCGTTGCTTTTTCTGGAAAATTGGCGGAAAGCAATTGTTTAGATGGTTTTGTGCCACCAATTTATGATACCCTTAAAGCAGATGGGTTTTATAAAAAAGGGGAAGCCTATTTAAATGAACTCAACGCTAAAATTGAAGTACTAGAGCAGAGTGAAGCTTTTATAAAAGCAAAATTGAGATTAGAAGAGCTTAAACTACATTCTGAAAAGGCCTTAGAGGATTTTAAACAAAATGCCAAAAAAGAAAAGCAATTACGAAAGCAGATGCGAGTAGAAGCAGAGGCTAACTTATCAAAAGTTGAACAATCAGAATTGCTAGAAACGCTTAAAGAAGAAAGTATTCAAAGTAATTTAAAGTTGAAGTATTTAAAGCGTGATATACAATTAGCTATTGCAGACGCCGAGAATACGTTATCAAATCTTCAACAACCTATTGAAGCTCTAAAAAAAGAACGTAAAACACTTTCAGCAGAGCTACAGCGACAAATACATGAAGAGTATCGGTTTTTAAATGCTTTGGGTGAAACAAAGGATTTAATAGATATTTTTAAAACTACCGATTTAGGACATCCGCCAGCTGCGGCAGGTGAGTGTGCTGCGCCAAAGTTATTTCAGTTTGCTTTTGAAAATAACTTAATTCCTATTGCAATGGCTGAGTTTTGGTGGGGAAGTTCACCAAAATCAGAAGTTAGAAAGCATGGACAGTTTTATCCGTCTTGTCGTGGGAAATGTGAACCCATTTTGGGGCATATGATGCAAGGCTTAGATGTGGAAGCAAATCCAATAGAACAAGCGCACACTTTTGAAGGAGAAATGGATATTGTTTATGAAGATGCGTATTTACTATTGGTAAATAAGCCACATGAATTTTTATCTGTACCAGGAAAAACAATTAAAGATTCTGTGCTTACAAGAATGCAAGACTATTTACCAAATGCTTCAGGAGCTTTGTTGGTGCATCGTTTAGACATGTCAACGTCAGGATTGCTATTAGTAGCTAAGAACGAAAAGACGTATAAAAAACTCCAGAGACAGTTCATTAACCGTACGATTAAAAAGCGATATGTGGCGCTCCTTGATGGAGAATTAAATACATCAACCGGAACTATAGATTTACCACTTCGTGTAGATCTGGATAATAGACCAAGACAGTTAGTGTGTTATGAGTATGGCAAACCAGCTAAAACAAACTATGAAGTTTTAGACGTAAAAAATGGTAAAACTAGAATCCATTTTTATCCTATTACCGGAAGAACACATCAATTGAGAGTGCATGCCGCTCATCATAAAGGACTGAATCTACCAATATTAGGAGATGACCTTTATGGGCAATCTGCAGACAGACTTCATTTACATGCCGAAATGTTAAGCTTTGAACATCCCATTAAAAAAGAATGGCTAAGCTTTACGTGTAAAGCACCTTTTTAGTAGAATAAATACAATAGATATGTCATTCTGAATTTATTTCAGAATCTAACATACTTATAACTATAGACTAATCAGAATCTAAAAAAATCAACTTGACAACAAGTAAAAAAAGAGACTAGGTTTACTTCTTTTTCTTCGGATTAAAAACAGGTAATAATTGTGTTTTTACAGAACCAAAACCAATTCTAATATCGTCTTTTTCACAATGACCTCTCATGATTACCGTATCGTAATCATTGATGAATTTACGTTCTGAGCCATCTTTCATTTTTAAAGGTTTAGCACCTCTCCAAGACAATTCTAACATAGAGCCATAAGAATCTTCTGTTGGTCCAGAAATAGTTCCGCTACCCATCATATCACCAGAGTTTACAGGACAACCATTGACTGTATGATGCGCTAATTGTTGTGCCATATTCCAATACATATATTTGAAATTAGACTTACAAACTGTGGTTTCCTTAGAGCCTTTTGGTTGAATACCAACTTCTAGGTTAATATCAAAACTCTTTTTTCCTTTAGATTGTAAATAAGGTAACGGTTTTGGATCTTGTTTAGGGCTTTCCGTTCTAAACGGTTCTAAGGCATCTAAAGTAACAATCCAAGGTGACATAGAAGACGCAAAGTTTTTCCCAAGGAAAGGCCCAAGTGGCACATATTCCCACTTTTGAATATCTCTAGCAGACCAATCGTTAAATAAGACAAGTCCAAAGATGTATTCTTCTGCCTCTTCAACAGGAATTGGTTCCCCTAAATCATTAGCATCAGTAGTAATAAAAGCCATTTCCAATTCAAAATCTACCAATTTTGATGGACCGAACACAGGAGTTTCAGCACCTTCAGGCATAGTTTGTCCTTGAGGACGATGTACAGGTATTCCAGAAGGAATGATAGAAGAACTTCTTCCATGATAGCCTACAGGTAAATGCAACCAATTTGGCATTAATGCATTGTCAGCACCTCTGAACATTGTACCTACATTTGTAGCGTGTTCTTTACTGGCGTAAAAATCCGTGTAATCACCAACTTGTATAGGTAATTGCATTTCAATTTCATCTAAACGGAATAGAATACGTTCTTTGTGAGGAATGTTATTTTTTAAGGTTTCGTTGGTTTCATCAAAAATCTGAGCGATTCTATTTCGAACCAATCTCCAAGTTTTTCTACCATCAGCAATAAAATCATTCAAAGTGTCTTGTAAGAAAATATCATCAGTAAGCGGAATACCTTCAAAATATCCAAGCTGATGTAAAGCACCAAGGTCTATAGCAGTATCGCCAATTCGGGTTCCGATGGTAATGATGTCATCTCTCGTTAAAAAAACACCGAAAGGTATGTTCTGTATAGGGAAATCTGAGTTTTTACCGACGTGTAACCAAGAGGTTCTATCTGGATTATTGGCTGATAATGGCATATAGTATTGTTGATTAAATGTTCATTAATTTATATTCAAACCTACATAAATTTTGATATTTAAACTAATGTATTCATTATTTTTGTATCGATTTAACAAAGACCTTATTTATGCAACGCGACGAACAAATTTTTGAACTTATACAAGCAGAGAAAGAACGCCAAACTGATGGCATAGAACTTATAGCTTCAGAGAATTTTGTCAGTAACCAAGTAATGGAAGCTGCAGGTTCTGTACTAACCAACAAATATGCTGAGGGTTATCCTGGTAAACGTTATTATGGAGGTTGTGAAGTAGTAGATGAGGTTGAGCAAATCGCAATAGACAGAGCTAAGACGCTTTTTGGTGCCGCTTATGCCAACGTACAACCACATTCTGGGAGTCAAGCTAACACAGCTGTTTTTCATGCTTGTTTAACACCAGGCGATACCATTTTAGGTTTCGATTTATCTCATGGTGGTCACCTTACACATGGTTCTCCTGTGAATTTTTCAGGTAAATTATACCGTCCTACATTTTATGGTGTAAAAAAAGACACAGGTTATATTGATTATGATATGTTGGCTGACCAAGCACAAAAAGAAAAACCAAAATTAATAATCGCTGGAGCTTCGGCATATTCTAGAGATATTGATTTTGCTAAATTTAGAGAAGTAGCCGATAGTGTAGGAGCTGTACTTTTAGCAGATATTTCGCATCCAGCAGGTTTAATTGCTAAGGGTATTTTAAACGACCCGATGCCACATTGCCACGTCGTAACTACAACTACACATAAAACGTTACGTGGACCAAGAGGTGGAATGATTATGATGGGTGAAAATATTGATAATCCATTCGGAATAAAATTAAAGAATGGTAACCTTCGTAAAATGTCAGGTCTTTTAGATTCTGGTGTGTTTCCAGGAAATCAGGGTGGTCCATTAGAGCATATCATTGCAGCTAAAGCTATAGCATTTGGTGAGGCATTGTCTGATGAGTTTTTGCATTATATGCTACAAGTGAAGAAAAATGCTGATGCTATGGCAAAGGCGTTTGTGGCAAAAGATTACAACCTTATTTCAGGAGGAACGGACAACCACATGATGCTTATAGACCTTAGAAATAAAAATATTACAGGTAAAGATGCTGAACAAGCTCTAGTAAAAGCAGATATTACGGTTAATAAGAATATGGTGCCGTTTGATACGGAATCTCCTTTTGTAACGTCAGGAATTAGAGTTGGTACACCTGCAATTACTACTCGTGGATTGAAAGAAGATGACATGGCTTATGTTGTAGACTTAATTGATGAAGTTATTACAAACTACGAAAACGAGACTGTATTAGAAGGTGTAGCTGAAAAGGTGAATGAATTAATGGGAGGAAGACCATTGTTTAATGCGTAATAGTTTGCTGTCATTCTGAACTTAATTCAGAATCTAATAATGTAATGAGATGCTGAAACGAGTTCAGCATGACAAACAATATAAAAAAGCCTTTCAATAACTTTGAAAGGCTTTTTTACTATTTATCTTTTAATGGAATGGTAATACCGAGAGCAAAGGCACCAACTACTTGTTCAACTTGTGGTTGAACATAATAAGTAAAACCAATATCTACATTTGTTTCTTTTCCTAATTCTAATCCAAAAGCTACAGGTATATGATATTGTAAGCCACTTTTGTTTTTGGATATAAATGCCGTTTGTGTTTCGAATTTACCAATAGATAAACCAAAACCTGTCTCAATATAAGGTGCCACCCATGGTATAGGTGCTCTTAGTCTGAATTTACCGCCTAGAAGCCCAGCCTTTGTTATAGCAAACTCATCAGTTGGATTACCATTTAAGTCTTCTCCTTTAGGGTTTGTTAGAATGAGGCCTACATAAGGCTTTAATTCAAACCATGATTTTATAGTAAGTACATACTCTCCTTGTAGAAAAAAACCAGAGTCTGCGGTATCATCAACACTTTCATAAGGAATACTCAAGCCATAACCAATTTGAGCGTTTATAGCTCTCTTTTTAACGAATTGAGCATTACATAATAGGGAAGAGGATAGGATAATTAGAAGAAGTAAAGTTTTTTTCATTTATAGATAATTGATTATTTTTAATTCTATTCTTCAAAATTTACGCTTTTGTAGGCTCCAGCATCAGGAGGTGAAACTCTTGTTTCTCCTAAAATATCTTCTGTAATTAAAAAAGCAGGACTACCAATACCATTAGCATCAGAATCAGATCCAATGCGCATTAAATTTTCAAAAGGATCTTCAAAATCTGGATCTAGATTAAACCTGTTTCCTTCGTAATTAGTTATATCATCAAAGTCATAATTACCAGAACCATCAAGACTACTGTTGTTAAAGCGTAGTAAACAATTATTAAATTTGAAGGTAAACTCAGCACCTTCATTTTCTAATAAAAATTCAGGATTGTCATTGCCATAAACAATACAATTATTGATGTTTGCTTCAGTTGTATTGGTGTAAATGGTATTGTTTTCATCTACTGTGAAATCATTAATCAATAGTGCTGGGTATTGTCTAAAACTGTTATTCCAATAGTTAGCTATAGTGCAATGCGTTAAGTTATATACTCCACCAAAAGTGCCTGCAAAAGAGGATTGACCACTGTTGTTAATTACTACATTTTCTGCTGTAATAGAAGTCGCATTACCAAGAATACCAAAGCTACTTGTATTATAAATTTGAGAATTGGTGATGTTGAGTTTAGCATTAGGATCATTTTGTCCAAATTCAGAAAGCACACCTATAGTCGCATTTTTAATGGTTGCATGATTTATGGTATTGTTAATACTACCATCAAAAAGCCATATCGTTCCCCATTGTCCAGGAATATCTTCATAAAGTGGTTCTAAACGATCACCTTCTAAAATTACTTCATTTTCAAGAAGGTCTTGATCTGTGCTTAAATCACCATTGATGTTTAAAGTTCCACCTTGCGTCACAATAATACCAGATTCCGCATGAAAATGTACACGTGCACCAGATTCCATCGTTAATGTTTGTCCATTGCCAACACCTGCATAACCATAAATAACATAAGGCTTTTCATTGGTAAAGGTGAGTTCTTCATCCTCGAGAAAACGTCCTTGCAAAGTGGTTTCATCAGGATTTCCATCTCCGTCTACATCAAAAGTTAAGGTCTCAATAATGTTTGTTTCCTCATCTTTGTTAGGATAAATAAAAACCGCATCTTTTACCAAAGTCACCAAATCTACATCTTGTTGGTTATTTCCAGAGTCGAATAAAATTCTATCTGTATATAAAAACTGGATATCCGAATTGGATAAAGCTTCAATATCTATTGTAGTTTCTATAAAAATATAAAGACTGTCATTGGCCAAAAGTTCTACATCTTCAAAAAACTTACCTTCTTGATCATCAGCTAAACCTGTTGTACCATCAATATTCATTCGGTAGTAAGAGCCAACTCCATTTTCTAATTGAATGGTCGGAATCACAATATCCTCATCGCTACGGTTGTATACTTTTAGGTTGTACGTGCTAGAACCAATATTGGTAAAAACCGTATCGAGATATACGGTATCTCTAGCAAATTCTAGGTTTCCTGTGCTTGGTGAAAATTCGAAATCATTTCTACATGAGCTCCAGAATATTAAAACTGAAAAGCAGATAAGAAAGGTAAGCAGTCGCTTCATAAAGTAAAACTATAATTAAGGCTTAAAAATATAACTTTTGAAGTTATGATTTATTATGAAGATCGATTAATTGTTTTTGGCTATTTAGTCTTTAATAACATTTTCTTCTCCGTATTGTTCAAGAAGAATTAAAAACAATTGACTATTGAGCACCAACTGATCTAGAAGTTGCATTTTTTTGTTTTCGGCAAGTAACTCTGTACTTATTTGTTTTGCAGCACAAAAATCGAGAAACAATTTTGTTTGCTTTTTGGGAATTTGAAGATTTTCTGTAAGTAAACGTTCATTAAAAAACGAACTTTTAGTGAATAAGGAATCCATTTGCTCATAAGAAATGGGCTGATATTCGGGTATTTTAGACTTTTTTCCTTTAAATAGTTTAGCTACTTGACCAATTAGGTAAATGAAATCTACACCATAGCTAGCACCAGCAGGTTGATATTTTTCAGGATGATTCTTTATATCTTCAGCAATTAGGTTTTTGAGCTCTATATTGTAGGTTTCCTCTTCAAAAATGGGTTGCTCGGGTTCGGCTTTAATTTCAACTTCATCTAATTCACTCACAATTTTTTTTAATTCAAAAACGGCTACACCTTCAAAATGTATCGATTGAAGCACAACGATTTTTGGGTGATAAAACAACGATTGAAATCTAATAGTATCATTTTCTTTGGCAATGATGGTAAAGTCTCCATTATCATCAGTAAGCGTAACACTTTTCTGAGAGAGATTATGAACTTTGATGTTTTTTACCGTAGAAACAGAGTCGTAAACTTTTCCTCTTAATATTTGTCCATAAAGTGAAAATGATAGAATTGTAAAGCAGAAAAATAGAGTTAAGCGCATTTGTGATGGTTGATTGATACGCTAAAGAAACTACTTTAAAGTGTAACTAATTCACGGATTAATTAAACTTTAACCTAAATATTTGTTAATTAGAATAGTGAGATAACTTCTTCAGGAATTCTTGCAGGTCGTTTTGTGTTAGCGTTCATAAAGCACCATTTGGTTTCTGAAGCTGCAGCTAATTTATTTGTTGAAAGATTAAAAATTTCTACTTTTCTAATAGAAATTAAACCTTCAGACTTAATAACGAACGTCTTTAAGTTGATGTCATCTCCTAAAACAGCCTGACTTTTATAGTCAATATGATGGCTCATCATTACCCAAAAATAATTATCTGTAATATCTTTTGGTGCATTGTTAAGCCAATGAAGTTCTGCAATATCTTGAACCCACTGCACATAACATACGTTGTTGACATGGTTGAGTTGATCTAAATCGTCTTTGGTAACTTTTATGATTTTTTCAAAAACTTTCATTAAGACTTTTACTTTTTCTTAATGGTAACTTCGAATAGTTTATCCCAATTTTTTCCGGTGACAAAAATAGTTTTACGTTCAGGATGGTAAGCAATTCCATTAAGAACATCCAATTCAGGATGCTGAGTTACTAATTTTCTTAAAGGCTTAAAATCAATTACGCCTTCAACACCACCAGTTTTAGGGTTAATGATAACCACACCGTTACGTTGATAGATGTTGGCAAAGATTTTCCCGTCAATCCATTCTAATTCGTTTAAAGCAGGGATTTTACCCTTTTCAGTATAAACTTCGATATGGCTTTGCTCCGTCAGGTTTTCAGGGTTTATAATCCATATTTTTTCGGTGCCATCAGATTTAAAAAGTTGAGAACCATCATTACAGATTCCCCAGCCTTCTTCACTTTTACCATAGTTGAAAGTACTTAGCTTTTCAAATGAGTTAACATCATAGACAAAGCCTCGTTTTTCGCGCCATGTGAGTTGATAGATTTTATCATCTAAAACGGTAAGGCCTTCGGCAAAATATTCATCATCTAAATTGATGTTTTTGAGAACTTCACCTGTTTCAAAATTTACTTTTCTAAGTTTGGATTCTTTATATTGACCAGTACTTTCGTATAATTCACCATTATGAAATTCCAAACCTTGAGTGTACGATGTAATATCGTGAGGGTAGGTGTTTACAATTTCATAACTGTAATAATTAGGAATAATGTTGTTATAGATTTTAAACGATTGTGTTAGCGTTTGTGTATTGTCATCATATTTTACAACAGCTGAAATGGTTTTTTCACCAAGAGTTACATCATTCAGAATTTTATTATCTGAAATGGTTTTGTTATCTAATTTAAAGGTTACACCTGTAATATTTAGCTTTTTAGGATTATCAATCGATAATTTTAAAGTATCACCAAACATTGCAAATTCTCGGTTTGTTTTGATGGATAATCCTGTGTCTTTAGAAGAATTATTCTCGCCACAATTGATTATTGTAAGGCTTAAACATATGACAATGATATAATTAGATAAACGCATAAGCTGTCTTTAATTTTTGAGCAAGTTATTAAATAAAATTCAGTTTAAAAATCATTGCAGAAGTATTAAAAGGTTGTATCTTTGCAGCCGGCAAGTCCTACACAACCAGCTCCTGCTCAATCCTCCAGGACGGGAACGTAGCAAAGGTACGCGGTCGTAGCGGTGTGATGTAGGTAGCTTGCCTTTTTTTGTACCCTAAATTCAAATCTTTGTAAGTGCAAAACATAACAATTTCTTTAAACTTTGTACTTTTAACTTCAAATTTTACATCAAGAAAATGTCTAAAGTTGTTTTAATAACAGGAGGTTCTTCGGGAATTGGAAAATCTATAGGTGAATTTTTAAAGGATAAAGGGTATAACGTATTTGGTACAAGCCGTAATCCTGAAAAATACCCTGAAAGTAAATTTCCTATTGTAGCATTAGACGTTACAAAAATTGAAACCATTCAAAGTTGTATAGCAGAAGTTTTAAAAACCGCTGGGCAAATTGATGTACTTGTAAATAATGCAGGAGCAGGTATTACCGGGCCAATGGAGGAAATTCCAGATGCCGAAATTAAACGCAATTTTGAAACTAATTTCTTTGGTCCAATTAACGTTATTAAAGCTGTTTTACCAGCAATGAGAGCGCAAAATAGTGGATTGATTATAAATATAACTTCAATAGCAGGATATATGGGTTTACCATTTAGAGGAGCTTACAGTGCTAGCAAAGGAGCTTTAGAGATTGTAACGGAAGCCTTTAGAATGGAGTTGAAAGACTTTAATATTGAAATGACCAATGTTGCTCCTGGAGATTTTGCCACTAATATTGCNGCAGGTCGTTATCATGCACCTGTTTTAGATAATTCGCCTTACAAGGAAAAGTATGGACATTCATTAAAAACGATGGATGAACATGTTGATGAAGGAGGTGATCCAACGCAAATGGCTGAAGCTATATTTAAAATCATAAATACAGATAAACCGAAAATTCATTACAAAGTAGGGGCTTTTATGCAGAAGTTTTCAGTTGTGTTAAANCGTGTGCTTCCCGANAAGGTTTANGAGCGTATGTTAATGAAGCATTACGANTTATAGGCTTTTTTTGGTACGCTATTTGATAAGTTATTTTCAAATCAGCTATCATGAAAAAAACGTTACTCCTTTCTTTTTTACTATCCATTTTATTTTTTAGTTGCAGAGAACCTTTATGTATATTTCCTAGGGAGCCAGAGTTGGCCAATAGAGAATTTCCTATAGGCTCTACTGAGAGTTATTATTATGTTGATATCACGGCGGAAATCAATAATGAGCCTCGAGATGATGATTACGATTATTATTTTGATGTGGTTGGTTTACCNGAAGGANTGNACTATTACGTGAATTACAGAACNATAAGTTTAGAAGGAACTCCAATAGAATCAGGAACATTCGACATCACTATCTACCTTGATGTTGATGGACCATTTAGAGATTTTGATGATGATTCAGATCTTTGTAATTACAGCACCTCAAAAACCTATATTTTAATTATTGAATAGGCTCTTATTAAAGATTTAATTAATATGTTGTGTTATACCAGCTGATTAATGTAAATTCGCAACAATTATAACACAACAATTTTCTTATGAAATTTTTTATTGACACAGCGAATTTAGAGCAGATAAAAGAGGCTCAAGACATGGGAATTCTAGATGGTGTAACAACAAACCCATCTTTAATGGCTAAAGAAGGCATCACAGGTCATGATAATATTATGAAGCATTATGTAGATATCTGCAATATTGTAGATGGTGATGTTTCAGCAGAAGTTATTGCAACCGATTTTGATGGTATGGTTAGAGAAGGTGAGGCTTTAGCTGAATTACATGATCAGATTGTGGTAAAATTACCGATGATAAAGGATGGTGTAAAAGCATGTAAATATTTCTCAGATAGAGGCATTAAAACCAATGTAACGTTGGTGTTTTCACCAGGTCAAGCTTTATTAGCTGCAAAAGCAGGAGCAACGTATGTGTCTCCTTTTATCGGACGTTTAGATGATATTTCTACAGATGGATTAAACCTTATTGCAGAAATCCGTCACATCTTCGATAACTATGCTTTTGAAACAGAAATTTTAGCGGCNTCTGTTCGTCATACAATGCATGTTATTGATTGTGCTAAATTAGGTGCAGATGTAATGACAGGTCCTNTAAGTTCAATTACTGGATTGTTAAACCACCCTTTAACTGATATGGGATTAGAAAAATTCTTAGCAGATTACAAGAAAGGAAACTAAAAAATAATCGATTTTATATTAAGAAAAGCGCTCTATTTAATAGAGTGCTTTTTTTGTTCCTCTAATAATTCTGAAAGTAAAATATTAAATTCAGAATTATAAATATTAGCATTAGGATGAAGGATATGCCCTGTTTCATCAACAATAATAGCTTTGTTCAAGTAGTTTAAAGCTAAAGTCTGCTGAGCTTTTTTAGAATTTTTAAATTTGTATTCGCAAGTTGTAGGAAAATCATATTGTTTAATGATGTTTTTCCAGAATTCATCATCATTGTCATTAATGTTTACGGAGATAAAGTCCATATTATCGAACTTTAATTTCAGTTCCTTAACCTTATAATGACTATTTCTGTATTGCGATTTTCTGTTAGACGTCCAGAAATAAATGATTGTNGGTTTTGTTATNATNGAAGANAANGCAGTTTCTTTATCNTCATAGTTAACAACAGTAAGATCTGGTAGTGGGTTTCCTTTTCTAAGTAATCTTAAGGAAGCCATTAAATCATTCATGTATGTTTTGTGCTCGTCATCAGTACTTTTTTCAAGATAGTAATCTAACATTTCCTGAGCTTCAACTTCGCTATGATTGTAGCTAATATAATCTCTTGCCTTATATTTTAGTAGATTGTTTTTAATAGTTTCGTCTTCAACTAAACTATCAATAATATCTAGTTTTGCTTTGTTGTATTCAGCGGAATGTCTATCGAATTTACTATGAAAAGGATTCTTATCATAAAACGCCTTTAGCGCTAAATTATCAATGTGAAAAAACAAGAATCTNTTATAAGAGAAAAAATTACTTAGGTGATTAGCGTTATAATCAACCGTAGTTCTGTAATTATAAAAGTTTTCAGGTAAATCCTTGATATGAACCAATTTGTTATTTCCAAAATATGCGAAAGGATAAATCTCTTTATCAGCATAAGCATTATAATTGATATTGGCTTCAATTATTGATTGAAAGAATGGTGTTTCATCGTTATTCTCTAAAAAAGTTTCAAATTCATTTAAACGACTTAATCTTCTTTTTTCTATAAAATTATCAAAGTCTTCAGGCTCTCGTTGTGCGTATGTGTTTAGTTTTTTAGCCTCTTTTTCGTTTGTTAAATATGTTTTTATAAGGTAGTTGTTCTTCTTAGCACCTTTTCCTGTAAAAACTAAAGAGCCATCAAAATCGTAGGTATTAAGCCTAAACATAATACTATCATTAGGCTCTAAAAGTACCATTTGATATTCACCACCATGTCTTATAGAATAGAGTCCAGGTTGAAGATTTTCTATTTTGTGAAGAAATCTATTGTTAGTATCTAACGTAAATGTATCGGCAACTTTTCCTTTGGTATTGTAAAGTGTAATTTTCTTATTCTTAGGATTAATAATCTCACCTCCTATATAAGCAATATCAGAATTATTACCTTTAGAATTGCATCCAATGGTAAATGAGGCTAGAAAAAAACTACAGAGTAAATATTTATAAATCAAAAAGTCTTTCATTATCGTCAACCTCACAAAAATATACTTTGGAGTATTTAGTTCTTGTTAATACCTCGTTAAATCTTGTTATAGTGTATATTTATTTCGTCTAATGGCTTTTATTTTCTAATTTTGCACTCTCAAAAAATCGCCTTTCTTTATGAAAGGTCTAATCCATTAAAAATTAAGTATGTTATCAGTTTCAAATCTTTCAGTGCAATTTGGAAAACGTATACTTTTCGATGAAGTAAACACAACGTTCAATAATGGAAATTGCTATGGAATTATTGGTGCCAATGGTGCAGGAAAATCTACTTTTTTAAAGATTTTGGCAGGAAAAATGGACCCAACTTCAGGAAGTGTGCATTTAGAGCCAGGAAAACGTATGTCGGTTTTAGAACAAAACCACAACAAGCATGATGAAGATACGGTTTTAGAAACTGTACTAAAAGGGAATAAGCCTTTATATAATCTTAAAAACCAAATAGACGCTCTTTACGCAGACTATACAGATGAGAATGCTGAAAAAATAGGAGAATTACAAGTTCAGTTCGAAGAAATGAACGGTTGGAATGCCGATAGTGATGCTGCAGCAATGTTATCTAACTTAGGTATTAAGGAAGATTTACATTATTCATTAATGGGAGATTTGGATGGTAAGCAAAAAGTACGTGTGTTATTAGCACAGGCTTTATTTGGAAATCCGGATGTGTTAATTATGGATGAGCCTACCAACGATTTGGATTATGAAACCATCTCATGGCTTGAAAACTTCTTAGCTAACTATGACAACTGTGTTATTGTAGTATCTCACGACCGTCACTTTTTAGATGCGGTATGTACGCACATTTCTGATATAGATTTTGGTAAAATCAATCATTACTCAGGTAACTATACATTCTGGTACGAATCTTCTCAGTTAGCAGCAAAACAACGTGCACAGCAGAACAAAAAAGCTGAAGAGAAAAAGAAAGAATTAGAAGAATTTATCCGTCGTTTCTCTGCTAACGTAGCAAAATCTAAACAAGCAACAAGTAGAAAGAAGATGATTGATAAGCTTAATATCTCAGATATAAAACCATCTAGCCGTCGTTATCCTGCAATTATTTTTGAACGCGAACGTGAAGCAGGAGACCAGATATTAAATATAGAAGGTTTATCAGCAAGTTTAGATGGAGATATTTTGTTTAAAGATATTGATATCAACTTGGCAAAAGGAGATAAAGTTGTTGTGTTTTCTAGAGATTCTAGAGCTACAACAGCTTTTTATCAAATCATAAACGGAAAAGAAGAGGCAGATTCTGGCAAATATGCTTGGGGAGTTACAACCACGCAATCGTATTTACCTTTAGATAACTCAGAATATTTTAATAACAAGCTTTCATTAGTAGATTGGTTACGTCAGTGGGCTACTACAGAAGAAGAGCGTGAAGAAGTTTACATTCGTGGATTCCTTGGTAAGATGATTTTNAGTGGTGAAGAAGCTTTAAAGANNTCAGATGTNTTATCAGGAGGTGAAAAAGTNCGTTGTATGCTTAGCCGCATGATGATGATAAGAGCTAANGTATTAATNCTAGATGAACCAACAAACCANTTAGATTTAGANAGTATTACNGCNTTTAATAATTCACTTAAAAACTTTAAGGGCACAGTGATGTTAACTACTCACGATCATGAGTTTGCACAAACNGTGGGTAANAGAATNATAGAATTAACACCAAANGGAGTTATNGATCGCTANATGAGNTTTGATGAATANATGAGCGATAAAAAGATTAAGGAACAGCGTGATAAAATGTATGNCGTAACNGCTTAATCAAANTTATTNTAAAGAATAGTAATAAAAAAAAGCTGGTTCAAATTAAGAACCAGCTTTTTCTGTTTTAATAGTTAAATNAGTTTTANTCAGAGGATGTAGTTTCCATATTNACTTTAACTTGTTCAACNATAGCAATAGCGTTATCTAATTCNTCATTGTGAACAAAAACTTCTTGAAATCCTTGATTCATTGAAGCATAGCCAGCAAGTCGTTGCGACTCACCTTCGTCTTTTATAATAGGAATAATTCCTCTAGCTTCTAATTCGTCCTTAACTCTTGTAACTAAAATAAAATTACCAGAGTAAACCTTTGTATATTCTGTTGTGCTCATATGTTTANGTGTTAAATTACAACATTAAGTTACGATATTTTTNCGTAATAATCTACAAGTTTTTTGTAAAAATAATTTTTAATTATTCTAAATGCTTAAACGATAACTAAAAGCTATGTTAAAATAATTTTAAAAAATAATCACTCTCTTTATTGAATCCATAATTTCTTAACTTTAAACTGTCAAAATTTTAATCAAAAACTAAAATAATGGAAAATAAGAACACCGACACTTTTGAAATTAATAATAATGATGCTAGTAAATGTCCTTTTTTAAGTGGAAAGCAAAATACCGTTGGNGGAGGCGGTGTAAAAAATAGAGATTGGTGGCCGAACGAACTAAAATTGAATATTTTAAGACAACATGCTACAAAATCGAATCCATTAGGTGAAGATTTTAATTATGCAGATGCGTTTAATAGTTTAGATTNTNCTGAACTAAAACAAGACGTTCTTANTCTTATGACAGATTCTCAAGATTGGTGGCCTGCAGATTATGGTCATTANGGAGGATTTATGATTCGTATGGCATGGCATAGTGCAGGAACTTANAGNGTTGGTGATGGTAGAGGTGGAGCNGGTACAGGAAACCAAAGATTTGCTCCNATAAATAGTTGGCCAGATAATGGCAACTTAGATAAGGCTCGTTTATTACTTTGGCCAGTAAAAAAGAAATATGGAAATAAAATTTCTTGGGCAGATTTAATGATTTTGGCTGGTAACTGTGCCTTAGAGTCTATGGGATTCCCAACATTTGGTTATGCAGGTGGACGAGAAGATATTTGGGAACCAGAACAAGATGTATATTGGGGAAGTGAAACCGAATGGGGAGCAAATGAAGACCGTTACGGTAATAGTGATAATTACGAAGAACGTGACTTAGAAGATCCTTTAGCAGCAGTAATGATGGGTTGGATTTATGTAAACCCTGAAGGTCCAGACGGAAAACCAGATCCTGTTGGTTCTGCAAAAGATGTTAGAGAGACTTTTGGTCGTATGGCCATGAATGATGAAGAAACTGTGGCATTAGTTGCTGGTGGTCACACCTTCGGAAAAGCTCACGGAGCGGCAGATCCAGGTCAGTATGTAGGTGCAGAGCCACATGGTGCACCAATAGAACAAATGAGTACAGGTTGGAAAAATACTTATAAAAGTGGTGTGTTGGATGATACAATCACCAGTGGAATAGAAGGAGCATGGACACCAAACCCAACACAATGGGATGCAGATTATTTTGATGTACTATTAAATTATGAATGGGAGTTGACAAAAAGTCCTGCAGGTGCACACCAATGGACGCCAACAGCAGCATCTCAAGCACGCATGGCTCCAAAAGCAGGAGATCCAAATGGAAAACAGGCTTTAATGATGACTACAGCTGATATAGCCTTAAAAACAGACCCTGAGTATTTAAAGATTTCTCAACGTTTTCATAAAGACCACAAAGCTTTTGAAGATGCATTTGCAAGAGCGTGGTATAAGTTAACTCACAGAGATATGGGGCCAATTGATCGTTACCTAGGGCCAGAAGTACCTAGTGAACAGTTAATTTGGCAAGATCCAGTACCTAAAGTAGACTATAAATTAAGTGATGCAGATATTTCATCTTTAAAGAAAATGATTTTAGCTTCTGGTTTGTCTGTATCAGAATTGGTAAAAACNGCTTGGGCTTCCGCTTCAACATATAGAGATTCTGATAAACGTGGNGGNGCAAATGGNGCACGCTTACAATTAGAACCACAACGCAGTTGGAAAGTAAATAATCCTGAAGAATTAAATAAGGTCTTAGGTGTTTATGAAGGTGTTCAAAATGAGTTTAGCGGAACAGTATCTATGGCAGATTTAATTGTTCTAGGTGGTGTTGCTGGTGTTGAAGAAGCCGCAAGCAAAGCTGGTTATGATATTTCTGTACCGTTTTCTCAAGGTAGAGGTGATGCAACTCAAGAGCAAACTGATATTGAACAATTCAATTACTTAAAACCATTAGGTGATGGATTTAGAAATTATGTGAATCCAAATCTAGATGTTAAAGCAGAAGATTTATTGGTAGATAAAGCCAACTTATTAAGCTTGTCTATCCCAGAAATGACAGTTTTAGTTGGTGGTTTAAGAGTTTTAGGAGCTAATCACGATGGTTCTAAACATGGTGTGTTTACAGATAATGTTGGCCATCTAACAAATGATTTCTTTAAGAATTTAGTAGATATGACTTACACTTGGAGTTCAACTTCAGATGACGATAAATTATTTGAANGTAGAGATCGTAGAACAGGTGAAGTCAAATTTACAGGAACACGTGCGGATTTAATTTTTGGGTCTAACACCGAATTAAGAGCAGTTGCTGAAGTTTATGCTGCAGATGATGCAAAAGAAAAATTTGTTAAGGATTTTGTAGCTGCTTGGGCAAAAGTGATGGATTTAGATAGATACGATTTAAAATAGTAGATTAATAGCAAATTGATAAAGGAACACATGTAGCTAGTATGTGTTCCTTTTTTTATTGAATATATAAATATGAACGAAAACGAATTATTTTTCAGGACGATACAATCTGGCAATGCAGAAAATATAAAACTGCAATTAGAAAGAAATCCTGATTTAGTTAATATAACTGATGCAAGAGGTTTTACACCTTTAATTTTTGCGAGTTATTTTGATAAAGAAGAGCTTGTGAGAATATTACTAGAGTATAAAGCAGATATCGACGGAAAAGATGCCTCAGGAAATACAGCATTAATAGGTGTAAGTTTTAAAGGTAACTTAGCATTGGTTAATTTATTACTAAAACACCATGCCGATATTAATGCGCAAAATAATAATGGAACAACAGCCTTAATCTATGCTGTGCAATACAATCAGCAAGTAGTTGTTAATGTGCTTTTAGACAACCATGCCGATAAAACATTAAAGGATTCAGATGGCAAAACAGCTCTAGATTATGCTAAAGAAAAAGAATTAGAAGCATTGCTGAATAGATTATAAAAATAAAAAACCACTTCAATTTTGAAGTGGTTTTTTTCTCTCTTTCTTTTTCAATTATTCTTTACTTATCGATAGATCCAAGAACGCGAGACATAAAAGTATTTAAAGCTTCCTTTTTTGGCGTGCCGTCTTTTACCATTTTATGTACTTCAATCGCACCATACATGTTAGAAATTAATTCGCCTATTACATCTAANTCTTCATCTTTTAAAGATGGAACTTCGGTTAAATTCTCTAAGGTTTCAATGGTTTCTACTACGTAGTCTTCATCGTTCTCTTCGATAAATTGGGTTAATTGTTTTATAACCGGTAATTTCATTTTTTAAATAGCTTCTTCAACAAGTTCCTTTAATACTTCAAACTTGTTTGTTTGTACTTGATTTTTGAATTCACCATTTTTAAAAGTAGCAAATGTTGGTAAGTTGTCTACCGTTGCTAGCTTTCTACTTTCAGGAAATTTTTCAGCATCAGCAATTACGAATGTTACATTTTCGTTTTCTGTTGCTAATTTCTTGAATTTAGGTTTCATTATACGACAGTTTCCNCACCAAGTTGCTGAATATTGAACAACAACAGTGTCATTCTCAGAAACTATGCTTTGTAAATTGTCTTGATNTAATTCTTGAATCATAAATTTTTAGTTTAATTGAGCTGATAAATACTCTTTNGTACCTTGAGCGTTAGCTTGCATTGCTTCTTTACCTTCTTCCCAGTTAGCAGGACAAACTTCACCATTCTTTTGTACGTGAGTTAAAGCATCAATAATTCTTAGGTACTCATTTACATTTCTACCAAGTGGCATGTTGTTAATACTTTCGTGTTGTACTGTACCTTCTTCATCAATGATGTAAGTAGCTCTGTAAGTTACATTGTCACCTTCAACTTGAACAGTTCCTGTTTCTTCATCAAAAGTTTCGTTAGTGATGTCTAAAATACCTAAGATGCTTGAAAGGTTTCTGTTGCTATCNGCAAGGATAGGGTAGGTTACGCCTTCAATTCCACCATTATCTTTAGAAGTACTTAACCATGCAAAGTGAACTTCTGGTGTATCGCAAGAAGCACCAATAACAATTGTGTTTCTTTTTTCGAATTCACCTATTGCTTTTTGAAATGCATGAAGCTCAGTAGGACAAACAAAAGTAAAGTCTTTTGGGTACCAAAATAAAACTACTTTTTTGTTGTTGTTTTTTGCTTCTTCTAATACATTTAACTTGAATGTATCTCCCATTTCATTCATTGCGTTTACACTAATGTTTGGGAATTTTTTTCCTACGAATGCCATATTTATTATGTTTAATTTATTACTAATTTGATACAAAAATACCCATTAGAATAGTGTGTGGAAATAGTAAATTGCTATTATAAATCTATAGAATAATAGTGTAAGTATATGGCTTCAAAAATATACCCCAAATTTTATTAGAATGGCAAAATTGAGCTGTTAAAAATATGAACCTGATAAAATAGACTCGTATTGTTTGAAAAATAAATTTTACTTTTTTAATAAATATTTAATCTTGATTCTTAATGCGGCAAAGATTAAAGTTGTAATTGGACTTAACCAATTAAAAATAGCATAGATGAAGTATTCACCAACTCCAACACCTAATACACCACTTTGATAGGCGCCACAAGTGTTCCAAGGTATTAGTACAGAAGTTACTGTACCAGAGTCTTCTAAAGTTCTACTAAGGTTTTCAGGGGCTAAGCCTTTGTCGTCATAGGCTTTTTTAAACATTTTACCAGGAATTACAATAGCTAAATATTGATCTGAAGCAATTGTATTTAATCCTAAACAACTTAAAACGGTACTTGCAAAAAGTCCAAATACGGTTGTAGCAACAGATAGAAGAGCTTTAGTAATTCTTGACAATGCTCCAATGCCATCCATAATACCACCAAAAACCATAGCACAAATGATCAGAAAGATTGTCCATAACATCCCTTTCATGCCACCTGCTGAGAACAATTCATTTAATTTTTCATTGTCTGTAGCAACTGAGGTATCTGTGAAAATAGCATCTGTAATAGCAGATACACTTGAGTCTGACAAACTACTTAAAACTTCTGATTGAAAAACAACTGCAAAAACTGCAGCCAATACAACTCCAGATGCAAGTGATACTAAAGGTTTTGTCTTTAGTAAAATTAAAGCTATAACTACAACAGGAACTAAAAATAACCAAGGTGTGATATTAAAAGCTTTATCTATTGATAACAATAAATTACTTACGTCGGCACTTCCTGTTGGTTCAATTGAAGCACTAATAATTCCGAATACAACCAGTGTTACTAATATAGTAGGTACGGTTGTAATTGTCATATATTTAATATGTGTAAATAAATCTGTTCCAGCCATAGCAGGAGCTAAATTTGTAGTATCGCTTAGGGGTGACATTTTATCTCCGAAGTAAGCACCTGAGATTACAGCTCCAGCAATCATTCCAGGATTAATGCCTAAAGCTGTTCCGATACCAACTAAAGCAATACCTACGGTTGCCGAGGTAGTCCAAGAACTTCCAGTAGCAATAGATATGATAGCTGCTATAATAACTGAAGCAGGTAGAAATATCTCAGGACTTAAGACTTGTAAACCATAATATACCATTGCAGGTATAACTCCACTTATAAGCCAAGTTCCTGCAAGCGCACCAACTAAAAGTAAAATTAATATAGGAACGAAAACACTTTTTAAATTTTCCCAAACTTCTTTTATCATTAAAGAAATAGGTACTTTATTATATAGGCCATCTATTAAAGCTACACCACCACCAATTAAAAGAATAATCTGGTTTGAATAATCTCCAAACATAGCACCATCAGCAAAGAAAATATTGTAGGCTAATAAACCCATCAATATGATAACTGGTATTAGAGCTTCAAAGAAATTAAGTTCTTTGTTTTCAACTATTCTTTGATCGTTTATATCAATTTTAGATAAGTCGTCTTCTTGCATACATTATTGGTTTAGTTCCGTAATGTTACGATTTTGTTAAGCCATATGCAAATAGATTTCTTTAAGCCATTTCAGTTTATAGTATGTTTAGTTTTTCCATACAGGCTCTCATCATTTTGTATGTACGCTCAATATCAGCGTCTAAACCAATTGAAAAGCGGATAAGTCCATCGCTTAATCCCATTTCTTGTTGTTCCTCTTCTGGTATTTCAGATGATGTAGAACTTCCTGGTGCGCTAAATAAAGTCTTGTAAAATCCTAGACTAACCGCTAAATAGCCTAAATTTTGTTCTTGCATAAGTTCCATTAAAGCATTGGCTTTATCTAACGAGCCAACATCAATAGTCATCATGCCTCCAAAACCGTATTTATCATTCATCATAGATTTGAATAATGCGTGAGAAGGATGTGATTGTAAACCAGGATAGACGGTTTTTAAACCATCATTTTCAAATTTTTCGGCAAGATATTTGGCGTTATAACTATGCTGTTGCATTCTTATATGTAATGTTCTAAGATTTTTAAGAACTGAAGCAGAGCGTAGGCTATCCATCGTAGAGCCTAGCAACATTGCAGCTCCATCATTTACATTTCTAAGTTGATCTATTAATTCTTGAGTACCACAAACGACACCACCAACAGTATCTGAAGATCCATTAATAAATTTTGTTAGACTATGAATTACAACATCAGCTCCTAATTTTGCTGGTGAAATTGATAATGGAGAAAAAGTGTTATCCACAACTAATTTTAAATTGTGTTTTTTAGCTAGTTGAGCTAAACCTTTAATATCAGCAACTTCTAATAACGGATTACTAACGGACTCACAATACAAAACTTTTGTTTTGTCAGTTATAGCAGCTTCAACAACATCTAATTTGGTAATATCTACAAATGAAGTTTGTATGCCAAGTCTTGGGGCAAAATTCTTTAAGAAAGCATAAGTACCTCCGTAAATTGTTCTACTGCTTACTACATGCTCACCAGATCCACAAAGCTGTAATAATACAGGAGTTATAGCACCCATTCCTGAAGCTGTAACTGTAGCAGTTTCCGTGCCTTCCATAGCCGCAAGCGCTTCACCTAAATACAAGTTAGAAGGTGATGAATGGCGAGAATATAAATAACAGCCTTCAGCATTACCTTCAAAAGTATCGAACATTGTTTTTGCTGATAAGAATGTGTAGGTTGATGAATCTGAAATAGAAGGATTTACACCTCCGAATTCACCAAAGTATTGTAAATCTTGAATATTGTTAGCTGGTTTAAAATCCATAATCAAAAGTTTTTATTAGTTACTCAAAGGTCATGTATTTTAGAAATATTATCAATATAAAAATGATTATTTAGAAAATAAAACTGTTATTTTGTATTTTTTAAGAAAATAAAACTAAAATGCAGTCAGCTTCAGATTTTAATAAGAAAAAAAATAAGTATGGTATTAGATGATTTAGACAAGAAACTATTAAAGCTATTGCAAGAAGATAGTAAGCAAACTAACAAGGCTCTATCAAATGCTTTAGGCTTATCTGTCACAGCAGTGTATGAGCGCATAAGAAAACTCGAAAACAATAAAGTTATAAGTAAGTATGTAGCTTTGTTGAATAAAAAGCAAATCAATAAAGATTTTGTTGCCTTTTGTCACGTAAAACTCACGCAGCATACACAAGACTATGTTGTGAAATTTGAGAAAGAAATACGTAAGTTAGAGGAGGTTTTAGAATGTTACCATCTCAGTGGAGACTATGATTATCTGTTAAAGGTACTAGTAAAAGACATGTCTGAATTCAGAGAGTTTATTGTAAAAAAGCTCACAACNTTAGACCATATAGGTAGTACACACAGTATGTTTATGATNAATGAAGTTAAACACACCACAGCTGTTGTTCTTTAATAATCTTTAAATTTTTTATAATAACTTTAGCTCAAATAAGTTCTCCTTAAAACTATACTTTTGTTATATGAATCATCACCAAATCAAAGAACTTTACAAAACTATTTTTGAGTCTTACGACAAACCCTCTCTCCAAAAACATATCGAAAAAATTATTGAGATGGATAGTTTTTTACCGTATAGCTCTACATTTTTTTGTATTACCAATACTCAAGATTTAACCTTTGAATATATAAGTAAAAATTATGCATCCTGTACAGGTTTAGATCCTAATGAGCTTAAAAATAAAGGAATGCGCCACCTATGGAGCAGAATTCATCCAGATGATGTAGAAGCTTGGCTAAAAGCTCTTAATAATCTAATGGAATATACAATGGGTGAAATTTCTGAAAGCAAAAGACAAGACGCTAATTACACATGGAACTTTAGATTTAAAATTGCTAATGGAGACTATGTGAATATTGTACAGAATACAACACCTTTAGTATTTGATGCTAGTGGAAAACCGATAATAGGATTGGCACATTATACAGTTTTACACCCTGATATTAAGATGGAAATTACGGCTTCTGCAAAATTACTTAATGATAATAAGGAGTACGAAACGGTATATTTCAATAATTTCTCTCAAAAATTACTTGATGAAGGAATTAGCAATAGAGAGCGTGATGTTATTAGATTATTAGTATTAAATAATACTAGTAAAGAAATATCAGATAAACTAAATATTAGTCCGCATACAGTTGATACTCACCGCAGAAACATTCTTAAAAAGCTAAATATATCCTCAACAGGTGAACTTGTTGGGATGCTAAAAGTCAATCAGCACTGGCTTTAANCAGNATAAATACTCATATTGAGTATTGTGTTACTACGTATTTATTCGCAATTTTGAATAGCTATTAATTCTTAGGGAATATGTCCATTTGTTTAGACTTTATAAAGTCTTAAACTTATGGACTATTTTTTTACAGAAACTTCCTAAATTTAGTAAAAGTCTTTCGGTAATCATTAATCAAAATTGTATTTTTGTCTAAGACAAAATTAACATCAAAAAAACACTTATGAATTCATACGATGTAGCAGTGATTGGATCAGGTCCTGGTGGTTATGTGGCAGCAATCCGTTGTGCACAACTAGGCATGAAAACTGCAATTATAGAAAAATATTCCACTCTAGGAGGTACATGTTTAAATGTAGGCTGTATACCAAGTAAAGCACTTTTAGATTCATCACATCATTACGAAGATGCTGTAAAACATTTTGAAGAGCATGGTATTGAAATTCCTGGAGATGTAAAAGTCAACTTAGAAAAGATGATTGCTCGTAAGCAGGCTGTTGTAGACCAAACTACTGGTGGAATTGATTTCTTGATGAAAAAGAATAATATTGATGTTTACCAAGGTTTAGGAAGCTTTAAAGATGCTACTCACATTAGTATTGATGGTGAAGAAAAAACAGAGATTGAAGCCAAAAATACCATTATTGCTACTGGTAGTAAACCTTCAAACTTACCGTTTATTGAACTAGATAAAGAGCGCATCATTACTTCAACAGAAGCTTTAAAACTAAAAGAAATTCCGAAGCATCTAATAGTTATTGGTGGTGGAGTTATTGGTTTAGAGCTAGGGCAAGTATACAAACGTTTAGGTGCTGAAGTTACTGTAGTTGAGTATATGGATAGAATTATTCCAACCATGGATGGAGGTTTATCTAAAGAATTGAATAAGGTTTTAAAGAAAGCTAAATTCAGCATGAATCCTTCTCATAAAGTTAAGTCTGTTGAGCGTAAAGGTGATGAAGTTATTGTAAAAGCAGATAACAAAAAAGGTGAAGAGGTGGAGTTCAAAGGAGATTATTGTTTGGTTTCTGTTGGTCGTCGTCCTTATACTGATGGCTTAAATGCTGAAGCGGCAGGTGTAAAACTTAATGATAGAGGACAAGTTGAAGTCAACGATCACTTACAAACAAGTGCTTCAAATATTTATGCTATTGGTGATGTTGTAAAAGGTGCAATGTTGGCGCACAAAGCTGAAGAAGAAGGTGTTTTTGTAGCAGAAACATTAGCAGGACAAAAACCTCATATTGATTATAATTTAATTCCAGGTGTGGTGTATACTTGGCCAGAAGTTGCTGCTGTTGGTAAAACGGAAGAGCAATTAAAAGATGCTGGTGTAGACTACAAAGTTGGTCAGTTTCCTATGCGTGCTTTAGGTAGAGCAAGAGCAAGTATGGATATAGATGGTTTCGTAAAAGTTCTTGCAGATAAGAGTACAGACGAAATTTTAGGTGTGCATATGATTGGTGCAAGAGCAGCTGATATGATTGCAGAAGCTGTTGTAGCAATGGAGTACAGAGCATCTGCAGAAGATATTTCTCGCATGTCTCACGCACATCCAACATTTACAGAAGCAATTAAGGAAGCAGCATTAGCAGCTACCGATGATAGAGCTTTACATGTTTAATCAGAAAGATTTAATAATTCTTATATTTAAAAGCGAACTATTTTAGTTCGCTTTTTTGTTTTAATATATTTTCAACATGAATCTTCAACCCTTAAAAATACCAGCAGGCTGGTCTGTAGAGTGGAATTTGTTAACGGAAACAGACCCTACAGAGAAAACTATCCATGAATTTTCTGGAAGTTTACTACTCATAAATTCGCCAACACGTCTCAAAGCTATTGATGTCTGTTGGAAACTTGAAGGTGATATAAATGGATTTTATCAATTACAAGTAATTCCTCTATTACCAAATTTTGTTTCAAAAACTAATGAAATGGAGTATGAAGGTTTATGGAATTCTCCGGAAGTAGAATTTAAGACTAAAAATAGATTGGAATTAGTTGATAAGATTAATGATTTACTATTTCACTTAAAGCCTTATGTTGATAAGCGAATTTTACTAGAACCTGGTATTGTAGACTTACCAAATGAAGCCATTAGACAGCAATTAATGGCTCAAGGACCAACAGAAAATATAATACGTGATATTATAAATTCTAATCACAAGAAGTTACAGGATTTGCTATTGGATTGTACTGAAATTCAAAAACATACTGTACAAGAATTAGGAAAAAAAGGTGCAAGTAAAGGTGTTAAAAATAAAGCTAAACAGATGTTGTTGAGCAAGCGTTTTAGGGAATAAACTATAATTCCTTTATTAAATCTTGTATGCGTAAGCGTTTACTATAATCATCCTCGTTAACATCTCTAACAAAGCAGTAGACACTTATTTCATCTTTCTTAACTTTTTCAGCAAGTTCTTCAACAGTAAAAGGACCGTATTCTTTAGATTGTTCTATGTAGTAGAACTCATGTTTGTGAATTAACTTACTTACTTTTTGTTTGTATTTTTCTCTTAAAAAAACCTGAACATCATCTACCGAATTAAGTTCGTTTTCATAATTGGTGGTGTTTATAAAAAGTGCAAATTCTTCTTTATCCTGATGATTTAAAACTAAAACATCATCATCTTTAAAATAAGCTTTAACGGTAATAAGTCCATCTTCGGTCTCTATTGAGAAAATGTTTAGAAGGCTGAGATTCCATGACGTTTTTATAACATCATCTTTTCGTTCTATTTCTAAAATATTGTCTTCTCTAAAAGTGTAGGTCGATTTCTTTTTTGAAATACCATTCACCAAAACCCATTGTTGATTAATTAAATGCGATTCAAAATGACGCGAATAATCAAAGGGTTTGAGATTAGGAATTGTTTCGTGTAGGTATTCTTTCATTAAAGCGGTAATTTCAAAAATAGCAACTGCTATAAAAACGTAAAAATGGGGTAATTATTAGACTAAAGTTAATATTTTTCTAGCGTTTTCAAAACATCTTTCTTATAACTTCGACTAATTGGCAAAGCTTTACGATTAATGGTAATATGCTCATTGGTAAATGATTGTATTTTTTCAAGACAAATAATAAAAGAGCGGTGAATTCTTAAAAAGCTATTATTGGGTAATTTTGCTTCTATGGCACTAATAGTTTCTCGGGTAATAATAGTGTCTTGTTTGTCTAAGTGAATCTTAATATAATCACTGTAACTTTCAATATATAGAATAGAATCAAAATCTATTTTTATCATTTTTCTGTCCGCTCTTACAAAAATAAAAGTGTTTGTTTCATCAGGTAAAACATCGGTTTGTTTAAGAGTATTATGGACTTCAAAATATCTATTTACTGCTTTTACTAATCGCTCAAATGAAATGGGTTTTAAAAGATAGTCTACCGCTTGCAAATCGAAACCTTCTACAGCATAATCTCTATATGCTGTTGTGAAAATGATTTTAACGTCCTTGTTGATGGATTTAGCAAAAGCTATACCCGAAATCTCAGGCATATTTATATCCAAGAATATTAAATCGACTGTTTTAGAGCTTAGAATATTAAAAGCTTCAATAGCATTTTTGCATGTAGCCACAACTTCAATAGAATCAATTTTTGACAGATGAGACACAATAATGTCTCTAGCAATAGACTCGTCATCAACAATTATGCAAGAGATTTTATTAAGCATTTGGTAAGCTAGATTTTAGCTGTAAAACTAATACAACCTTAAATTGATCATTATCATAAGATATATCTAAATCGTATTGATTTGGGTATAACATCTCTAAGCGTTTTTTAATATTTTCTAAACCAATACCTTCATTGTAATTTTGAAAATCTGCACATGTATTAGTTATATTGAACTTGATATACTTCATTGTAGCTTGTATATCGATGTTCACATCCAATTTACCATTTTTTATTCTTCCGTGTTTAAAACTGTTTTCAACAAAAGGGATAAAAAGCATAGGAGCAATTTCAATGTTATTAGACTCTATTTTCTTAGTCACCGTAACGTTCAGGGTTTCATTAAAGCGCATTTCTTCCAAAGCAATATAATCTTCAATATGGTTTATTTCATCAATAAGGTTTACAAATGGTTTGTCCGCTTGATATAGCAAATAATCTAAAAGGTTAGAAAGTTTTAAGATCATTTCAGGTGTTTCATTAGCTTTTTTTAAAGCGAACCCATACATGGTATTTAGTGTATTAAACAAGAAGTGAGGGTGAATTTGCATTTTCAAATAATTCAACTCTTGTTCTTTAAGCTTTAGTTGCGTTTCTAAAATTTTAGTTTCTAGCTTTTTGGTTTTGCTAGATGCAATTATGTTAAGTTTCATTAATTTAAAAGCACTAACAACAAAGGTTACCAGATATATTCCTGTCATAACAAAGAGAATATTTCCGGTGAGAGGATTCATTTCTCCATACTCAAAGTTTGATATGTAAATCAGACTAAAAAATATAGAAACCATAACCAAATAAGCTGAAATGATAAGCGTATAAATGCTGTAAATCACAAATCTAAAATAACGTTTCGTAATTAAGTAATCGGGAATTAGCTTATATATGGAAACATAGGTTAGCGCAATAGTAATAGGCATTAAGAAAATAGAGTAGAGTAGTGTGTCTGAAAAGTTATTGCTACTAACACCAAAAAAATAGGTAAAGAATAGAAGTACAACACACCAAAACAAAATGTGAAGTACAAATTGCCCAACTTTTTTTAATATAAATTTCTTACTAAGCACTTAATTCAACTTATATTACAATAATACCATATTTTTATACAGAAAGATGAGTTTGTAGACGAATGACAGGTTTAGCAATGGTTTTAGCATTTTGCAAAATCGAGTATAAAATCAGTCGTTTGTCGCATTAAAAAAATTTGACTTCAGATTAACTTTAAGTTTGAACCAAGTTTAACTAAAACATCATCAATTATGAACGAACTAATGATTATAAACCCCTTTGTGGATCGCTTTAGAGAAGGAGGTCCATTTTTTATGAGCTTAATATTAATCTGTTTTCTTTTATCCATTACGCTCTTGGTTATAGGATTCATAAGCTTTAAAAAGAATCCGCAAAAAACTCAAAAAATGCTATGCTTAGTAGTAGATAGCAGTTTATTGGGTTTGGTTTTGGGCTTTTTAGGATCGGTTATAGGCTTGATTATGGCTTTTGATTCTGTTGAAGCTATGGGAAGTCCAGAACCAGCAATGTTTGCAGGAGGTTTAAAAGTGTCCCTATTAACCGCAACATTTGGGTTGTTTAGTTTTGTTATTTCTAGGTTTGGTATTTTAATTTTGAGATGGATATCAGCACCAGAAAAGTAAATTTTAAAAGCATATAATTTAATCAAAAGCGAACTTTTAAAGTTCGCTTTTTTTATAGTTAAGTATCATTTCTGTAATTTTGTAAAAAGTTTCTTATGGAAGAATTAACCCTAACAACTCCGGCACTTTTATTCTCGGCTATATCTTTGATAATGTTAGCTTATACCAATCGTTTTTTGGCTTATGCTGCTGTAATAAGAAACTTGAGCGAACGCTACAAAGAAAAACCTCAAAAGTCTATAATTCGCCAGATTAACAATTTGAAAAAACGGTTAGATTTAACGCGTTATATGCAAATATTTGGTATAACAAGTTTATTGCTTTGTGTACTCACAATGTTCTTAATTTATATCCACCAACACGTAATNGCCATCTGGATTTTTGGAGTNGCTTTACTNCTTTTAATTGTTTCNCTTGCTCTACTNATAAGAGAAATTCAAATTTCTGCNCANGCACTTCANCATCANCTTCAAGATATCGAGGACGATTTAGGATAAAATATTACTTCAATTTTANCNCTTTCAAATTTCATTNTAAAAAAGAATANAATTTTTTCAAAAAAAATTATATTGTAAATATTTGATGATAAGANGCTTACTAANAAAATGAATTTTATTTCATGAATTGTAAGAATTTTTCTCAAAAGAAATGTGACTTCAATTTATTAGAGGTGTCTTAAAACCAAACAACTAATTAAAAATAGACTTTTTAAATCATTGACACAAGATGCTGCTCATAACCTAACTGATGAGGCTCTCGTAGAAGCTATCGTGAAAACTAACGACACATTGTTGTTTGAAGTTCTCTACGATAGATTTGCTAAGATGGTTTATAACAAGTGTTATGGGTTTGCCAATAGTGAAGACGAAGCGGAAGATTTAACTCAAGATGTATTTTTAAGAGTGTTTGTAAAGCTGGGTAGTTTTAAAGGACGTTCAAAATTTTCAACATGGTTATATGCTTTTACGTATAACCATTGCGTTAATTATGTAACACGAAACACAGCAAAAAAGATTGAAAAACAATCTGTAAGCTCTGAAATTATTGAAAATATTGGTGATGCTGTGGATTCTACACACGAGTTCGAATCAATGAAAGTTGAACAACTAAAACGTGTTATGGAATTAATAGATCCTGAAGAAAAAATGATCTTATTGCTAAAGTACCAAGACAATCTTTCTATAAAAGAATTGTCTGAAGCTTTAGATATTGGTGAAAGCGCTGTAAAAATGCGTTTAAAAAGAGCAAAAGATAAACTTGTACTTAAGTACAACAATTTTATGAAAAATGGAGAATCCGTTTAAGCAAATAAACCAACCTATAAAAGAGGTGCCAAAAGAGCTTAAGGCTAAGGTAATGCACGACATTGCCATGGCAAAGTTGCTTATGGAAATAGCGGAATTATTTTCATATAATTTAGGACATATTATAGAAACTGTAAGTAAAAAAAGAAAACAATAATATTTAAAAAACTACAATCAATCAACATATATAGGCATGGAAAAAGTGACAGAATTTAATGATATAGCGATACAATCTTTAAAAAATATGTGGTTGGAAATTACTAAAGTATTTCCAACATTAATTTATGCACTAATAGCACTAATTGTAGGTTGGTTAGTCACAAAAATTTTAGTGAAACTTTTAAAGAAATTATTGAGGTTAGCCAAAGCCAATAAACTAGATGATAAACTCAATGATATAGAAATTATAGAGAACAAAACATTAAAATTTGATACTATAAAAATCGTTTCAAATTTTGTGAAATGGTTGTTGTATATCGTAATATTCATAACGGTTTCAGATATTTTAGGGTTAGAAATTATATCTAACCAAATAAGTGAATTATTATCCTACTCTCCTAAGTTATTTGCGGCTTTAGTAATCTTTATAGTAGGCATGTTATTGGCAAATTTTGTAAAGAAAGGATTGAAGTCTCTTTTTGATTCTATGGACATGTCAGGTGGGAAAATCATCAGTCAAGTTGTTTTCTTTATGTTATTGACTTTTATTTCTATAACAGCTTTAAATCAAGCAGGAATAAATACGCAAATCATCACGGACAATGTTAATATGATTATAGCTGCTTTTTTGTTGGCTTTTGCGTTAGCGTTTGGTTTGGGAGCAAGACAAATTATCAGTAAGCTATTAAGTACATTTTATGCACGTAAAATGTATGAAGTTGGACAAAAAATCGTTTTTAATAATGAAAACTATGAAGTTGTGGAGGTGAAAAGTATTTCGGTTATACTTAAAAATGCCAAAGGAAAACTTATAGTTCCAATAAATGATATTATAGAAAGTCAGGTACAAGTGCAGGATCAACTATAAGGTTAGGGTTATAGATTTTATTTTTCCTTGAAATAAAATNCGGTCCTGCNGTACTTGATATTCTAAATAAAAAAACCTCTTCTATTCTGAAGAGGTTTTTTTTATTTATTAGCGTCGTTTCTTTTTCTTTTTGTTGAAGGTTTTATCTCCTCGTGTTTTGGGTTTTTTATACTTTTTAGTGATTTCTCTTCTATAAGAACCACCAAGGTTTACCTTTTTGTTTTTTTCTTTCTTTTCATGGAAGGCTGGTCCAGGTATATCCTCAGCACTTCGTTTTGTCGGGTTGTTGCGCTCACGAATTTGGGGACGTTCTTCCTCTATAAGTTCAGTAGAGATTGTCACGTCTTCAGGAAGTTCCATGATATCAATTTTCATTTGCATCAAAGCTTCAATACCTTCTCTAGCTTCCTGTTCTGTTTCGTTAGAAAATAATAGAGCATGGCCTTGTTTCTCTGCACGACCAGTTCTACCAATTCTATGCATGTAGTTTTCAGGATAATCAGGTGTGTCAAAATTAATAACATGGGTAACGTCATCAATATCCAAACCTCTAGCCATAACGTCTGTAGCAACGAGTAAACGGTGCTCTCCATTACTAAATTGCTCTATGCTTCGTAGTCTGTAATTCTGAGTTTTGTTGGAATGGATAACGCACGAATCACCTGGAAAAATCTCTTCAAGCTGATCAAATAAACGGTCAGCCATTTTCTTGTAAGCCACAAAAATCAGAACTCTAGAATAGTCATCTTTGTCACTAAGTAATGATTCAAGTAAATTGACTTTGGTATAAAAATTAGGAACGTTATAGCGTTCTTGCTTTATATTTTCTAAAGGTGTACCAGAAACGGCAATCGATATCTTTGTTGGATTGATAAAAAAATCCGTAATCAATTCGTCAACATCAGCAGTCATTGTTGCAGAAAACATAATGTTTTGTCTGCGCTCAGGTAATATGTCAAAGATATTCATCAGTTGATGTCTAAAGCCTAAATCTAGCATTACATCAACCTCATCTATTACTAATTTTTGAATAGACTTTAATTGTAAAACTCTACTCACGGCTAAATCATAAAGTCTTCCTGGAGTAGCAACAATAATATCTAAACCTTGTGCAACAGCCTGTTTTTGCGTATTAATATTTGTACCACCATAAACACCTAAAACACGATTGTTAATGTACTTAGACATTTTTTCAATCTCCTCAACAACTTGTACAACTAATTCTCTTGTTGGTACCAAAACCAGAACTCTAGGGTTTTCTTGTCTAGAATATTTAAGATGGCGTAAAATAGGTAGCATGTAGGCAAAGGTTTTACCTGTACCCGTTTGTGCAATACCAACCACATCTTTACCAGAGGCAACAACGTTAAACGCTTCAGCTTGAATTGGTGTTGGCTGTTCAAAACCAAGGTCTTCAATAGCGTTATAAAGTGGTGTGTTTAGATTTAAGTCTTGAAATGTCAAAATATCATATTTGTTGGCAAAGCTACTACAATTGTAATTAATCGAGATGTGTTGGGTTTATTATTATTGAATAGCTAGCTTTAAAAGTGTCATTTTTTGGTAGACTGAGGATACCTTCTTTCTCTTCAATCCTCTGATTAGTGTCTTCTGCATCTGCAACACCAAGCCAAGGTTCTATACAAACATATGATGCGTTTGGTTTTGCCCAAATGCCTAAATAAGGGAAATCTTCAAAAGCTACAGAAAGTACTTCGCCTTTGGTTTTATGCCTTAAAGCTACTTTTCTAGATTTTAAATCTTTAAAGATAAGCGCATCTTCATTAAATAAATCACCACGTAAATTGATTGTATTTGGACTATCAAAAGCTGGCTTAGTTTTATTGGTAACAAGTCCGGTTTTCATATTTAGTAAATAGGATTCGCTTGTTTCTTCCTTCTCAAATTCTAAAATATAATCCGAGTAAGTTTCATCATTATATAACGGACAAGTAAAAGCAGGATGTCCACCAAGAGAGAAGTACATGGTTTTGTCGTCAATATTTCTAATGGTGTGATTGATTATAATTGTGTTGTCTTTCAATTCATAATTAATTTCAAACTCAAATAGAAAAGGAAACATTTCATACAGGTCTTCATTAGAATTTAGAAAGAAAGTTATGCTAGTTTCAGATTGTTGTTTTACAATCATTTTATCGTTATGCCTTACAAAACCATGCTTTATCATATTGTAAAGCTTGTCGTTATAAGTATAGCTGTCATCTTTCATACTGCCAATTATTGGAAATAGGTTAGGAGCATGGCTTCCCCACACTTTAGGGTCTGCGTGCCATAAAAATTGATTGTTATTTTTTACGGCCGAAATCTTACTAAGTTCAGCACCAACAGTTTTTATATCTATGGATAAGAGGTCGTTTTGTATTGTAAGCATAGTGTTTGTTTTGTAGAAAGATACAATTCTTATTGCATTATAACTATTCTCGTTATTTTTGCAAATATTTAAAAATTCTATTGAGAACAACAACCTTTCATAAGCCAAAAGATATTGAAGTTTTTAAACAAAATATTTTGTTTTGGAGCCAGCAGTTTGATGATATTGTTTGGTTAGATTCTAACCAACATAAAGACCAATACAGTTCCTATGATGCTGTTTTGGCAGTTGATGCTTTTACAGCTTTAAAAACGGATTATTTTGATGCTTTTGAAAATTTAAAAGATTATTATTCTTCCACTAAGGATTGGGTTTTTGGTTACCTCACTTATGATTTAAAAAATACAGTTGAACAATTAAGTTCAAATAATTTCGATGGATTGAATTTTCCCGACCTCTATTTTTTTCAGCCTAAGAAGCTCTTTTTGTTTAAAGGAGACACAGTGGAAATTCAATATTTAAGAATGGTTGATGATGAAATTGATGATGATTTAGAGGCTATAAATTCTTTTGTTACTTCTGGTGTAAATGAAAAATCGTATAGTTCTGAACCTGTAAAAATCAAGCTAAGAATTCATAAAGATGAATATTTTGATAAAGTCAATACAATGTTGGCTCATATCCATAGAGGTGATATTTATGAAGCTAATTTTTGTCAGGAATTTTATGCTGAAAACAGCATCATAAATCCATTGGAAGTTTACAACAAATTAAATGCAATATCCCAACCACCTTTTGCAACGTTTTTAAAGTGTAATAATAACTATTTGTTGTCGGCTTCACCAGAACGCTACATTAAAAAAGAAGCACAAAAAGTTATTTCGCAACCTATAAAAGGTACGGCAAAACGTTCTGAAAATACAGAAGAAGATGAGCTGTTAAAAAACACACTTTCTAAAGACAATAAAGAGCGTAGCGAAAACATAATGATTGTGGATTTGGTACGGAACGATTTGTCTAAAACAGCCAAAAAAGGTAGTGTAAAGGTAGAAGAGCTTTGTAAGGTGTATTCTTTTATGCAGGTGCATCAAATGATTTCTACAGTAACGTCTATGGTTTCAGANGAANTTCANCCAGTAGATATNATAAAAACTACGTTTCCTATGGGAAGTATGACTGGCGCACCAAAAATTTCGNCAATGAAAATTATTGAAGACTTAGAGGAAACCAANCGNGGNNTNTANTCGGGTTCTGTGGGTTATTTTACTCCANNNGGTGATTTTGATTTTAANGTNATCATNAGAAGTATNCTTTATAATNCNAGTANTAAATANCTTTCATATTCTGTTGGTNGTGCNATTACGGCTCANAGTGACCCANTAAAAGAATATGAAGAATGCCTGATTAAGGCTAAAGCTATGCGAGAAGTNTTAGAANTGAAATAANTTTTTNAGTTTTTTTTAGTGCAACCTTTTTTAGTTTTTTCATCTTATAAGTAAATACTAAAAAAATCAATTACTATGAAAACGAAAATTTACATCATTTTACTTTCTTTATTTGCGATGTCTTGTTCAGAAGATTCTGAAACGACAAACAACAATGATCCTCAACAAAACAAAGTNTTNATGCTTCAAGTTGATTTTACTACCAACACTTTTGAAGGTGGTAAAGAGTATACTTACGATACTTCAACTACAGATTTTACCATTTCATCAGAGTATCATGCACCAGGCGATTTTGGAAATATAGCCTTATACTATGACGAATTAGGTGAAATGCTTTTTGACGGCTCAATAATTTGGATGGGTTTAGGTGGCAGATCTTATCCTCAGGATTTAACCGAACCTTCAGCATTTGCATATAATTCAACTCCAGAGGCATTACCTTCAGTGGATGAATTCGAGAAAATAATGTACAATGAATTTGCCTACTATCCAGAAACCATAGCTTATGATTTAATCTGGAATGCGATTGATGATTTGCAAATCGTTTCAGACTTCAGAAATAGTAACCCAAACAGCGACATACAGCTATTATTATATACGCCTAGTGTAGGTGGAGGTAATCCAGAAGAATGGGACTGGATAGTGTTTTTGAAAAACTAACAAACCCTTATTCCAAATGTGTTCTGAAACTTTTCTTTACACGATCAAAAATTAACTCTATCCTAGATGTTGTAATGTTCTTTATTTTTGAGATGTCATCAAATTCCAAATTACCGAATATATACAAATCAATAATATTAGAAATATTTATAGGAAGCCAACTGTAAAAACGACCAAAGACTTTCTTTGGTTGTTTTATAGATAGGTCATTAACCTCAAAAGCTCTTAAAATAGAAGTTTCTTTATCTTCATACAAATACAATTCATTATCCATTTCCTGTCTGTAAGAAATGTCATTTAGTTCAGTGTTTAAGATTAAATCTAAGTCTGCATCAATGGTGTATTCTTCACCAAGTTTAGCGATTTCATGTCGTCTTATATCGTCTGTGCTAATGGTATTTTTATGAAAAACTTCTTTCTTAAAAAGTTCATTCATATAGTTATCCACAAGTTTAAAAAGCTCGAGTCTTACTGCTGCGTATTCAGCTTCAATATTAAAGCCATTACTATAAAGTGTAATGATACATTCATCAATTATACCGTTAGATGAATACATGTTTTTTGGCAAAATGCCTGTAGATTCTGCTATATAAATTCTGTGTTTTACGTAAGGATGCAAGTGTTGTACCGCGGTTAGCACTTTTTTATCAAAAGTAGATTGTGCAGATTTTGCCGAAAGTTCTTTTATTGTGCTCATAACCATAGTTTTTAAATTAGTTCTTTAAATTTACCAATAATGAAGCTATTCTAATATGATTTTTATCATTTTAACGTAATTGTAAGAGTACTACATTATCGTATCTTTACGCTATGCTAAATGCTTTTAAAAACCATATTGAGGAACAATTTTCCTTTCTAAAAAAATCTCGTCTAGTCATTGCTATTTCTGGTGGAATAGATAGTGTGGTATTGGCGCATCTATGTCATAAACTCAATTTTGATTTTGCTTTAGCGCACTGTAATTTTAATTTAAGGGGAAAAGAAAGTGATGCTGATGAAGACTTTGTTTTAGACTTAGGAGAGCAGTTGGATATTGAAGTTTTTGTTCAGAATTTTGATACTGAAGTCTATGCTGAAGAAAACAAATGTTCTATCCAAATGGCAGCGCGCGAATTGCGATATGATTGGTTTTCAGAATTAGCGCAACAACTAAACTTCGATTACATTTTAACAGCGCATCATGCAGATGATAATCTTGAAACATTTTTAATCAATTTCACAAGAGGTACAGGACTTAATGGTTTAACAGGAATTCCGGAGCTGAATGGAAATATTGCTAGACCCTTATTGCCATTTTCTAGAGAAACAATAGAAGCATACGCAAAAAGTGAAAATATTGTATGGAGAGAAGATAGTAGTAATTCATCAACAAAATACCTTCGGAATAAATTAAGGCATGACGTGATTCCAATTCTAAAGGAAATTAATCCTAATGTTTTGGATAGCTTTCAGAATACCTTATCAAACCTAAAGGAAACGGAAGCAATAGTTAATCAAAGTATAAAGAATTTTCTAAGTAAAGCAATATTAAAAGAAGAAGAAAATACGATAACCTATGCGGTTTCAGAATTTAAAAAACAAAATAACCCTAAGGCCTTTTTGTTTGAAGCTTTTAAAGATTGTGGTTTTACCGAATGGAATGATGCTGAAGGTTTACTAGATGCCGAAACAGGAAAATACATAGCTTCAAACACGCATAAGCTCACCAAGCATCGCGAATTTTTGATTCTTACAGATTGTCATTCTGAACTTGTTTCAGAATCTCAAAGTGGGATGTTTTTGACAAAGTCAGATGTCGAGATAGGTAAAATTAAAACACCCATCGGTATTTTGTTTTTTGACGAAGCAGAAGCTCTAATGGACAATTCTAAAACTATAATTTATATAGATGCAGAAAAGCTAAACTATCCATTAGAACTAAGACCATGGGAAACTGGCGATGTTTTTCATCCTATCGGTATGAAAGGCAAAAAGAAAGTGAGTAAATATTTAAAGGATGAAAAGTTAACACCAAGTGAAAAAGAAAACACTTGGGATTTAACATCAGAAAATAAAATAGTTTGGGTTGTTGGGAGAAGAGCAGATGAACGTTTTAAGGTTACAGACCAAACTAACAAAATTTTAAAAATAGCTTTAACTAAATAATATTGACTCTGATTGTCCCCTTGAGGGGACTTAAGGGGTGTTTTTTGAAATGAGTTTAAATATAAAAGGAAACATAGTAGACATACAAAACCGCAGAATCTATAAAGGAGAAATCACTATAGAGAATGGTAAAATCAAAGCTATTGAAGAAAAAGACTGCGAAGAGAATCATTACATTTTACCAGGTTTTATAGATGCACATATTCACATAGAAAGTTCTATGTTAGTTCCAAGCGAGTTTGCAAAAGTAGCTGTAAAACATGGTACAGTAGCCACAGTTTCCGATCCGCACGAAATAGCCAATGTACTCGGAGTTAAAGGTGTGGAATTTATGATAGAAAACGGCAAACAAACACCGTTTAAATTCAATTTTGGTGCTCCCTCTTGTGTGCCAGCTACAAGTTTTGAATCGGCTGGTGCTGTTATGGATTCCGAAGACATAAAAACCTTAATGGGAAATCCAGATATTAAGTATTTGGCAGAGATGATGAATTATCCAGGAGTCATTTACGACGATGCCGAAGTGCTTAAGAAAATTGAATGGGCAAAGCATTACAACAAGCCTATTGATGGTCATGCACCAGGTTTAAGAGGTGAGGATTTAACCAAATATATCTCTACAGGAATTTCCACCGATCATGAGTGTTTCACCTATGAAGAAGGTTTAGAAAAACTTCAAAAAGGCATGAAAGTTATCATCAGAGAAGGTAGTGCTGCTAAAAATTTTGAAGCCTTGATTGGTTTATTAGATGAGCATTACCAAAACATGATGTTTTGTAGTGATGATAAACATCCGGATGATTTGTTGGTAGGACATATCAATCAACTTTGTGCAAGAGCGATTGCGAAAGGTAATGACATTTTTAAAGTCCTTCAGGCGGCTTGCATTAATCCTGTAAAACATTACAATTTAGATGTCGGCTTGTTACAAGTTGGAGATACAGCTGATTGTATAGCTGTTGAAGACTTAACCGATTTTAGAACGCTTCAAACGTATATTAATGGTGAATTGGTTTACGATAATGGAGAATCTAAAATACAACATGTCAATTATGATAATCTAAATAACTTCAATACTGGTAAGAAATCAGTTGAAGATTTTAGGGTTGAAGCTAGTGCAAACAAAATCAGAGTTATAGAATGTCTTGATGGAGAATTAGTAACCAATCAAATCATTGAAGATGCTACTGTTGTAGATGATAATCTAGTTTCAAACACAGAAAACGATATCTTAAAAATGACTGTTGTTAACCGTTACCAAAATGATAAACCTGCTGTGGCATTTATAAAGAATTTTGGATTAAAAGAAGGCGCAATTGCAAGTTCTGTTGGTCACGATTCGCATAATATTATTGCGGTTGGAGTATCTGACGAAGCCATTTGCAAAGCGGTTAATCTTATTATTGAAAATGAAGGAGGAATTTGTGCGGTGAGTAATACAGAACAAAAAGTAGTTGCACTTCCTGTTGCTGGTATCATGAGCGATAAAGATGCTGAAACTATTGGNAAACANTATTCNGAATTAGATAAAATGGCAAAACAATTAGGTTCTAAGCTTCACGCACCTTACATGAGTTTGTCGTTTATGGCATTGTTGGTGATTCCAGCTTTAAAACTGAGCGATAAAGGTCTGTTTGATGGAGGTAAGTTTGAGTTTACGGATTTGCAAGTTAGTTGATCAACAAAATATAATTTGTGTTTTTATTTTTATCGATAAACAGAATGTTTATTAAGGTAATCAACAATTAATATTGTTTGTGACTGATTTGTAATTGTTTAGATTTGAGGTCTAATCCATTATATAATTATGAAGATAAGATTACTTTTTTTTCTATCACTTTTTCCTACTTTTTTTATTAATGCTCAAATTGGGTTTGAGGAGAATGTCATTGTTGGTGATAACCCTTATAATGTACAATCTACATATGTAGAAGATATTGATGGTGATGGCGATTTAGATATAATCTCAAATAATGATAATATAATTGGCTGGTATGAAAATTTAGGTAATTCTAATTTTACATCGCTAAGAGAAATTTCTACAGAAGTTTATAATTTATCTACAGACACGTATCACCCTACATTTGTCTATGCAAGTGATATGGATGGTGATGGAGATATGGATGTCTTATCAGCATCGAGTGGTGGTAATAGCAAAATTGCTTGGTATGAAAATCTAGATGGACAAGGGAGTTTTGGGTCGCAAAATATAATTACAACATCTGTTATTGGGGCAAGCTCTGTTTTTTCTATAGACATAGATGGTGATGGTGATATGGATGTATTATCAGCATCGTGGTGGGATGATAAAATAGCTTGGTATGAAAATTTGGATGGGTTGGGAACTTTTGGTCCCCAAATTATTATTTCCAATAATGCTGATTATGCAAATTCTGTATATGCAAAAGATTTAGACGGTGATGGTGATATAGATGTTTTATCCGCTTCTACAAGTGATAATAAATTAGCGTGGTATGAAAATACTGATGGTTTTGGGAGTTTTGGACCCGAACAAATAATTGTTTCAAATTTTTCAAAAGCATACTCAGTACATTCGGAAGATTTAGATGGTGATGGTGATATGGATGTTATTTCAGGTTCCGTTGGAGATGGAAAAATTATTTGGTATGAAAATGATGAGTCACAGGTTTTTACTGAACATCTTATTCATACAAATTGGGGGGTAACTGATCTTTTTGCAGTTGATATCGATAGCGATGGAGATATGGACATACTTTCAAGTACATTTTATGATGCGATATGGCTATATGAGAACGATGGGAATGGAGAGTTTACAGTAAATGTAGTAACCAATAACGTTGATTACTCAAACTCAGTATATGCAGCAGATGTCGATGGAGATGGAGATATCGATATACTTTCTGCATCAATTAATGATAATATGATTGCGTGGTATGATAATGATGGTAATCAAGTTTTTACTCAGAAAGTTATATCTACTAATGCTAATAAAGCTCGTTATGTGTATGCAGCAGATATTGATGGGGATGGGGACATGGATGTATTATCTGCATCTGACGCGGTCAATGATGACAAAATTTCTTGGTACGAACAAGAAGGCAGTTCTCTATTTGCGCCAGCAACCAAGGAAGAACTACAAACGGCAGTTGATCTATGGGTAGATGATAATGCTACAGCATTAACCACTTATGGTGATGTAAACACATGGGACGTGTCACTTATCACGAATATGGAAAGTTTATTTGCAAAT